>CAZVYC010000136.1:0-13475 GCA_964631425.1 uncultured Rhodospirillales bacterium | reverse complement strand
GCCGGTGAAGATTGTGAGCTGGTCCTGATAAGGGCTCAACATATGAAGCTCGGGCGGCATCTCGTAGCCTGCGCCGAGCGTCTTCGGCTCCCACCGCCCGGGGGTCAGGCCGCAGCCCCAGAACCAGGTGCCGAAGCGCGTCGGCAGCGGCGCGCCAGCGGCCAGCGCTGCGCCGTTGACATCCAGGAAGCAGTCAAGGAACGGCAGGGCCACGGTGATCGCGCCGCCGCCCAGCAGGCCCTTGAGAAAGCGCCTACGGCCGGCGAGCGCATCCGACACGCGAAGCGTTGAGCTCATCGTGCAACTCCTTCAGCTGAGGCCGAGCGGGTCGGCTGGCCCTGCGCGGGGGGCTCGACCACCCGGAAGAAAACCGGGCTGATCGCGATCCGCCGCATCAAGGGCGCGAGACGGTATCCGTCGCCGGCGAACGCCGGCATCAGGTCGGCGCTGATCCAGCCGGACTCGCTCTTGGTCGGCACCCGGCCGACGGCGTAGGCATAGAGGCGATTGACTAGGCAGGCAGCGGTGGCGGGATGGTCGTGGATCGCCTTGCCCAGCCCTTGCGCATCCGTGAACTTGACGCCGTCGATCTCGCCCGAGGCGTCGATCGCCGTGCCGTTCTCGTCCGGCCGGTATGTACCGATAGAATCGAAGTTCTCCAGCGACAGGCCGATTGGGTCCATCATCTTGTGACAACCGACGCAGGTCGCCTGAGTGGCATGTGCCAGAAGCCTTTGCCGCACAGTCTTGTAGAGCGGGTTCTTCGTATCCTGGACAATGTTGAAATTGACGTTGCCGGGCGGGTCGGGAACCTTTTGGCACAGGAAGGTCTCGCGCAGCGCCTTGCCCCGGAGCGTCGGCGAGGTGCGGCCGGGGTGCGAGTGCAGGGCCAGGAAGCTCACCTGCATCAGGATGCCGGAGCGCGGATCGCCTTCCGGGAAACGGTAGGGCATCCAGCCGTCAGCCGACATGCCGGGCGCATCCTTGACGATCGGAATGGCATAGACCGCACCCAGCTGGCGCGACATGAAGGTGTCGCGGGTCGTGAACAGATCGCGATAATCACCTCCTTTGGCCAGCAGGAAGTCGGTGATCGTGCGGAGCGTCTGCTCTTCGGCGTCGACCGCCAGGCCAAAGCTGTATTTGGGATAGATCGCCGGGTCCTTGGCCAGGTTATCGAACCCGTCGAAGCCCAGCATGTCTGCGAAGAATGCCCGCGCGCCATCCTTGAGCCGCGGCGAGGCCAGCATCCGGTCGACCTGCCGGGCAACCCCCTGAGGATGGTCGAGATCGCCATGCTGGGCGGCGTCGAGCAGCTCGATATCGGGCGCCGTGTCCCACAGGAAGAAGCTGA
This sequence comes from uncultured Rhodospirillales bacterium, assembly GCA_964631425.1. GTDB lineage: Bacteria > Pseudomonadota > Alphaproteobacteria > BOG-932 > Roseiterribacteraceae > BOG-932. The sequence goes on along the minus strand of CAZVYC010000136.1, from coordinate 12,121 downwards.
GGCGCGAGGCCTTAGAATAGGCGTCGAGGCCGGCACCGTCTTTGGCCGTTTCCCACGCGAAGAGAAATTGCGGCGATTCCAACATGCTGGCGAGCGTGATTTCCAGCCCGCCGTAGAAATCGCCCATGGTTCGCGTTGCCTGGGCCGCGGTCTGGACGAGCACCGTCCGCTCTTCGTCAGTCAGCGGCCGGCGGTAGAGCAGCCGGCCGGTTTCGGCGAGAAACTGCCCGGCACAGGCATCGTCGGGCGCAGTCACGGCGGCTGGGCGACAGGTGATCATGGTCGCGCGGTGCTGCTTGTCGAAGACCTGCGCCGCAATGGTGCGGGCCATCTTGCCGTATTGCTCCAGCCCCGAGGCCGGAACGCTGACCTTGCCGGCACCAACCTCGATCAGGCCGGAGTCACGGATGTCAGGCTCGAAGCGGCCGCCGATCTTGATATCCGGTCCGAAAACATCGGCGATAATATGCTGATATTGCGATTGAGTCAGCCGCCGCATCACCGGCGGCCCGCCGGCGGTTTGGACGGCTGGGGCGGAGGTGTCTCCCAAAAACCGCGGGGCGAGCGTGATCACCGCGGCGGCGATGCCGGTCACCGCGACGCCGGCCAGAAGTAGTTTGGCAAGGCGGTTCACGGCGCGAAATCTGCTGTAGGGTGGGCTGAGCGGAGCGAAGCCCACCATCGCATCTGTCCCTGTGCCCAAAGCTGGTGGGTTTCGCTCTGCTCAGCCCACCCTACAGGATATTGGAACATCATTGGCTCAGCTCCGCCCGCCGGTCCGACTCTTTTGAATGCGTGATGAAGGCCGGCACGGCCTCGATTCGCCAGGCGGAGGAGATCATGCGGTTCTGGCCGGTGTTGGGGTCGGGGTCGGCATCGGCGGATTTCTTCAGCGCGTAGTAGAAGCCCGGCAGGTCGACATTGTTGGTCGCATCGACGCCCCAGCCCTCCGAACCGTATTGCCAATAGAACGGGAACCAGGCGTGATAGCCGCCCAGCATGCCGACCAGATTGCCGTCCGGCCCGATCTTGAGCCTGAGCCGAGCCTGCTTGAAATGGAACTCCTGGATCCAGAACGGATCGCCTAGCATGTTCATGTCGAACAGGTCGGTCGTCAGCACCCCGTCCCTGATTCTCCCGTGCACGACATTCTGCCAGCGCGGATTGGGATCCGAGGTGAAGGTCAGGTTGGACTCGACATTGCCGCCGCTGTCCTTGGTCGGGGCCTCGAACGCGCGGGTGATCGTGACCGTGACGTCAGGACTGTTCTGAGGGTCCTCCATGTTGCCGATCTCGATCAGCCAGGCCGGCATCTGCTCGTAAAGCACGTTCCAGTAGTTGAGCTGCAGTGGCGGCCGATCGGTCAATGTGTGGGTCTTGAGCTCATTGATGCAGCCCAGCACGCGGTAAAGCTGATTGTCGACGCCCCTCTCGCCGGTGTCGGGGTCGGTGAAATCACCGGGCTTGACCTTGCCGTCAAGGTCGAAGCCGTAACCCATCGGCCCCTCCACCAGCTTCAGGTTCGGGTCCGGCATGGATTCGGGGTTGGCGTAGACATCGGCAGGCTTGCCATTGATGCGGCCGCGCATCTGCGCCACGGGAATCGTCGTGGCGAATTTGGAGAGATCGAGGAACTCGTTAATATACTTGTCTATTTCCGCCTGTGACAGGCCCGCCTGCTTGAGCTCGCGGCGATAATAGATCTCCGGCCCATCATTGACACCGTGCGGGCAATCCCGCCCTTGCGGATCGGCGTATTCCGCGACATTGAACCAGCTGATAACGAAGCCCTTGGTCTGGCCGGCCTCCGCCATGGGCGCAGTCCAGCCGGCAAGCGCCAATGCCGCCGCCGCCATCGCACTACGCCAGACGGCTTCCTTGGTGTTTCGTGATGCCCCGGTCATTGTCGGCCTCCCCGAACCCGACATTTCATTAAGTTAAGGGTACAGGAGGATGCGCCGGACCGCCAGCGGCTTGCGGCCCGGGATCAGTGCGCTACCCTCTCCGGATTTTCCATGTAGGGCGGCGCGTAGATCACCAGGACGCGGACCGGCTCCGTACCGAGCGCGGTGAAGACATGACGCATGTCGCGCGGGAAGAAGGCGGCATCACCAGGGCCGAGCTCGCGGGACTGCCCGTCAATCTGAGCCAGCGCGCGCCCCGCCAGCAGGTAGACCGCCTGATCGACGCCCGGATGCGCGTGCGGCAGAGCACCCTGCCCCGGCGTGACCGTGCCATGCAGGATTTCGAGATGCTGCGAGCCGACCGTGTCCGGTCCGATCAGCCGGCGGTTGACTGTGCCGGTGTGATTGGCCGGGCTGTACGGCGTGACCTCGTGCGGGCTGATGAAATACCGTGCGGTCATGATTTCTCCCGATCAAGCGCTTGCTTCGGGGAGCATTGAACCACCGCCCGGCCAGGATACCAATGACTCTGAATCGCCGCGAAACCGTTGCGGCTTACCTCCGTTCCGCCCTCTCCTCCAGGTTAAAGAAAGCCCGGGAACTTCCCGGGCTTTCAGAGAAACGGGACTGGCTTAGTGCCGATCCCACCAATGGTCATCGTGCCAGCCCTTATCGGGATCGCGGTCGTGCTTCCACTCGTAATAGTGATCGCGGTGCTCGTCACGCCAGGCTGAAGCTTCGCGTTGATCCTTCCAGTCATGCCAGGTGTGGTTCCGGTCCCAGTAACCGTCGGAATAGCCGAAGGCGACGTCAGGGGTTCCGACGTTGACCGAGACGTCGGCCGCCATGGTCGGCAGTCCCGCGATAAGTGTGCCGCCGAACAGAGCAGACGTTACCAGCACAACCTTAATGGTCTTTCCCATAGTTTACTCCTTTGCATATTTTACACATTGATTATCAACCAACTCCCATATGGTTGATTGGGTTCCGCAAACGACAATTACTTTAATGTACAATCGGCGGAAGATCGCCCGGACAAAAAGCGCTTCTGCTCTGGCACCTGTCGTAAAAAGCCCCTATCTCCGCACGATGAGTGACGCATGACCGAGCTGGGCGGCCGAGCGCTCCTGCCCTTGCCAGGCCCGTTGCAGCGACATATCGACGATGTCGCGCGTAAGCTGCTGCATCCGCCTGACGGACCCGCCTATGATTTCACTGAACCCCATGGCGAAGCAGCGCTGGTGCCGCCGGATTCCGTCTCCTGGCGCATCTTCAAGAACCCGGTCACGTTGTTCATCGGCGGCGTCGGCGCAGTGATCCTGGAGCTCGCCGAACCCGCGGTGCGGACGGGCGTATGGGAGCATTCGAGCTTCCGCTTGGACCCGGTCGAACGGCTGCAACGCACCGGTCTCGCCGCCATGGTGACGGTCTATGCCGCGCGGACCACCGCCGAGGCAATGATCGCGCATGTGGTCAGTCTACACAAAAAGGTCACAGGCAGGACGCCGTCGGGCGAGCCCTATCATGCCAACGATGTTCGGCTGCTGACCTGGGTACATGCGACCGCGAGCTATGGCTTCGTGGACGCCTATCATCGCTACGCCAACCGGCTGAGCGGGACGGAATTCGACCGTCTGTACGCGGAGGGCCGGGCGGGCGCGAAACTCTATGGCGCGCTCGACGCGCCGCGCTCGCAGGCCGAGCTGGAATCACTGTTCGACCGAATGCGCAATCGTTTGGAGCCCTCGCCCATCATCTTCGAGTTCCTGAAGATCATGCACGACGCGCCCGCCCTTCCCCGGCCGCTCTGGTGGCTGCAGCGGATGCTTGTCCGCGCCGGCGTCGACCTGACGCCGGATTGGGTGCGCCAGCGGCTCGGTCTGACCGCCGATTACGGCCTGCGCCACTGGGAACGCCCCCTGGTCGCACTGGCGGGCGCCACGGCGGACAGGATGATGCTGCGGTCAAGCCCCGCGGTGCAGTCCTGCCGGCGCCTGTCGCTGCCTGAGGATTATCTCTACCGGCGCTAATCGACCCGTGGCGGCGCTAATCGACCTGTGGCGGCGCTAATCGACCCCCTGGACGATCACGACACGGTATTCCGAACCCTTCAGGCGGTGCTGCCGTGCCTCGGTATAGGCGGGGCTATCGTACCACGCCTTGGCCTCTTCGAAGGTCGGGAAGGAGAGGATGACGACGCCCTCCATCGGCGAACCTTCCAGCACCTCCTGCTTGCCGTAGAGAGCATGTGTTTTCAGGGCGTGGCCCGCGATAGACGGAGGGACCATCTTCGAATAAGTGTCGAGCTCCGACTGATCGAGAGTCTTTTCGCGGGTAAAAACCATATAGGCGGTCATGGCAGCTTCCCCTGGCTGGAACGAGGCTGGTAAAACCCTTGGGACCACGGCCCCAAAGACCCCATATCAAGTCAGGAGCGGCAGAGCGAGCAGAAATCATGGCAAGCATCAAGGATCTGGTCGAAGACTGGCGGGCGATGAAGGCCAAGCTCGAGCAACAGCTGGAGCATATCGACCACGCGGGGAGCGGCAGCGAGCACCACCACACGCTGAAGCAGACGCTCCAGCGCTGGATCGTCGAGCTGGACGACCTGATCATCAAATACTCGTTCGAGATTTAAGAAGTCGGGCGGAAAAGCGCAGCGCATTCCGCCAATAGCTCCGTAACCTCGAACCTGATCATTTTAATTCTGCGATTGCGTTCAGCCGCTGCGCACCGCTATGATGCGTGATGCTTGATGCAGGAGTTTGAGAGAATGCGCACGACCCTTGCCATCGATGATGACGTCCTCATCGCGGCCAAGGCCATCGCAGCTCAACAACGCCGCAGCGTTGGAGAAATATTGTCCGATCTCGCTCGCCGTTCGCTGCATCAGCCGCAGCCGCCTCAGATGCGCAACGGCATACCGCTCCTTCCGGTAAGCAAGTCAGACGCGGTCGTCACAATGGAAACCGTCAATGCTCTGCGTGACGAGCTGCCATGACCTTCCTGCTCGACGTCAATGTCGTCATTGCGCTTATCGATCCAACGCATGTGGGCCACCACGCCGCCCATCGATGGTTCGACCTGGAGGGCAAAGCAGCCTGGGCAACTTGTCCGTTGACGGAGAATGGGGTGCTCCGGATAGTCGGTCACCCAAAATACCCGAACACGCCTGGCTCACCCGCCGTGGTCGTTTCCAGTATAGCTGGGTTACGCCAGCTGTCCGGTCACAGTTTCTGGCCCGACGACATCAGCTTGATCTCCACGGACCTGGCTGATGCGAGCCTGCTGCTGACGTCGGGACAGGTGACCGACAGCTATTTGCTCGCGCTCGCAGTTAAGCACGCCGGCAAGCTGGCAACCTTCGACCGGCGGCTATCCGCCAAGGCTGTCCGAAACGGGAACGCAGCTTTGCATCTCATCAATTAAGCCCCGGGTGCCCACTGCCCTTTGCGCTCCAGCATGTCGATCAGGCGCTGCTTCATGGGCGAGACCCAGTCGCGCTTGAGGTCGGGGTGGAGCAGGCCCGCATCCTCCAGCTCGTCGCAGAGGCGCATCTGGTGGGCGAAGTCGAACAGGTCGTATTGGGATGAGAATTTCCCGCCGCCGCCATAGGTGATGTAGGACACGCCGTGCTGCTCGTAATAGGAGCCGTCCGGCCGCTTGCCCGGGCCGCGATTGACCCAGTGGGTGATGACCTGGTCACCGTGGATGCCGTAATCCAGGATTGGGAACGTCCAGCCGGCCCAGCCGGAGCCGACATCCATGTCGCGGCCATAATGCGTGCGGCGGATTTCCTCGCGCCCGTTCGCCACCACGGCGATCGTGCCGCCATAGGGGCAGGTATAGACGCAATCCTCATGATAGAATTCGTCCGCGATCCACGACCAGCTGTTGCGCCGCTCCGCCTCGACGAAGGCTTCGCGGAGCCCGATGACGGTCTTCTCGATTTCGTCGTAAGGATATGCCATCGCGCTTCCCCGCTCGGTTTGATCTGTTGTCCGGTTTTGTAGCCGTGTCATCGCAGAAAAGGAATTCCCGATGAGTGATCCAGCTTCCGACCGCCTGTTGTCCGGACGCGCCTGGGACGATTTCTGCGAGGCGCTGAAAGTCGCCGGCCACATGGTCGAGCGGTTCGGCGCGGAGCCGTCGGAACTCGACAAGGCGGAATGGTACCGGTTCCTGACCCGGCTGGCGCGCAACGGCTTCGAGCGCTATGTCGAGAACTGCGAGCCCGACCGGCCGCGCCTGAGGGACGCGCCGTGGCGGCAGGGGATCAATTTCCAGTCGCCCGACCAGGATCACCTGCTGGCCGAGTTCATCGACGGTTCGCGCGAATACCGCATCACCGGCAATCGCGGCACCGTTCCCTATTTTGTGATGGCATCGTGGACTGCGAAGCAGCCACGCGACATCGGCACGCGCGATTGGGCAGCGAAGGCGTTCGAGGGCCTGAAGGAATTCGATCCGGCGACGCTGCGCACCACAGGGTTCCTGCAGAGCGACACGATCGATTTCGACGCGGACGGGAATTTCGAAGTGATCGTCAGCCAGACGCCGCCCCCGTCTCATGCCGAAGACCGCCGCAACTGGCTGCCGATCACGGCGGATTGCGTCGGCCTCCTGGTGCGCAACGTTTATCACGAGCGATCCAAGGAAACGCCGCCGGTCATGCGGATCGAGCTCCTGGACGGCTCGGAGCCGCGGCCGATCCGGCCGGCGGAAGTGTCGGAGAACCTGGCCAAGGCCGGGCAGATGGTGCTGGGCTATGCCGAGCTGGTCCGGTCGTGGTGGCAGGACAACCTTGCGACACGGCCGAACCGGCTGCGCTTTTCACAGGCGACCTATCTCTCGAACGGCGGAGTTGCCGACCGGCATTTCGCCTTCGGCGTCTGGCAGGTGCCCGCCGACAAGGCCCTGGTGCTCGAATTCACCCCGCCCGCGTGCGAGTACTGGATCTTCCAGCTCTGCAACATGTGGCAAGAGAACCTGGACAATTATGAGGACGGCCAAGGCTACGTTACCAAGTTCACAGCGCGATACGAAGCGAGCGGGCTGGTGCGGGTCGCGATCGCCGCCGAGGATCCCGGCCTGCCCGGCAATTGGGTGGACCCCTTCGGGCACGCGAAGGGCGGGATGGGCCTGAGGCTCATTAAGACCCACAGCCCACCGCCGGTGACCTCGTGGCTGGTCAACCTGGCGGAGTTGAAGCGGGATGGGCTGGCCTGCCTGACGGAGGACAAGGCCGTCGTCAGCGGCGAGGTGGTCGATTGATCTTCGTAGGGCGGAAAAGCGCAGCGCATTTCCGCCGTTCGTGGGAGGAGGAGATATTCGGCGGAATGCGCTTTCCGCTTTTCCGCCCTACGCCGGATTACCGACCCGCCTCGACATCAAGCCATAAGCCGCAATCCAGAGATAGAGCGCGGCCGGCAGCAGCAGGGCGACACCGAGCCCGAAATGGTCGGCCAAGAGGCCGGTGGTGGGCGGGATCACCGCGCCGCCGACGATGGCGGTGCAGAGCAGGCCCGAGCCTTGCGGCGTGTCCTCGCCTAAACCCGCTATGGCGAGCGAGAAGATGGTCGGGAACATGATCGAATTGAACAGTCCGACCGCGATGATCGCGCCGCCGGACAGCCAGCCGCCAGTGGACGATGAGATAACGACCAGCAGGGAGGCCATCACCGCGCACCCGGCCAGCGCCAGACCCGGAGGAACCCGGCTCACGACGTAGGCGCCGATGAAGCGGCCGATCATCGCGCCGCCCCAATAGAAGCTGACCAGCCGGCCGGCTTCAGCGGCGATCAGGCCGAGTGTGCGCGGCTGCATCAGGTAATTCGTCATGAAGCTGCCGATCGAGACTTCGCAGCCGACATAAATGAAGATCGAGAGAGCACCCAGTGTGAGACCGCGATGGGTTCGCATCAGCGTGAACAGTGAGTGGCGCGTCGCGGTCTTCTCGGCCTGGGGCGCGCCGGGCGCATTGCGCAGGAACCAGAAAACCAGCGCCAGCAGCACGAGCACCGCGGCGATGCCGAGGAACGGCAGCTGTACCGCATGTGCCTCTTCCCGCCGGAAGGCGGCGAGCATATCCGGCGGCGTAGTCGCAGGATCGGGACTGTTCTTGAGACCCGTCAGGATGAGGGTCGCGCCGACGAACGGGCCGATGAAGGTGCCCAACGAGTTGAAGGCCTGCGCCAGGGTCAGGCGGGCCGACGAGCCCTCCTCGCCGCCCAGATTGGCCATCAGGGGATTGGCCGCGACCTGCAGCGTCGTGATCCCGCTCGCCAGCACGAACAGCGCCAGGAGGAAGAGCGGAAAGAGGCCGAGATAAGCGGCGGGCGCGAACATCAAGCCGCCCGCTGCCATCACCGCCAGGCCGAGCACGATGCTGCGCAGATAGCCGATCCGCGCCATCAGCCGCGCCGCCGGTATCGAAAAGATGAGGTAGCCGAGGAAAAAGGCGAACTGTGCCAGCATGACCTCGGCATAGCCGAGCGCGAACAGTGCCTTCAGCTTGGGAATCAGGCTGTCGACCAGGACGGTCGAGAAGCCCCAGATAAAGAAGAGCGCAACAACCAGCGCGATCAGCCCGGAGGGCGACGACTCCTTGGACGCAGCAGCCGGCTGGATGGCGGTCATGGCTTCAACTGCCCTTGTTTCACCTGCGCTTCCGCCTCGAGCTTCAGGTCGGCCGCCGAGGCGCCGATGGCAACCCGATACGGGCCGCCCTCGATCCGCCAGCCGTGCGCTCTCTCATTGAAGTCCGCGAGCAGGCGCGGATCGGCCTGGATCGTGACATGTTCGGTCTCTCCGGGCCCGACTGCGATCCTGGACCAACCGAGCAGCCGCATGACCGGCCGCCCGGTGGCGCCGACCAGATAAAGCTGGGGCACGTCTACACCGCCCCTTGTGCCGGCGTTATGCACGTCCACAGTCGCGGTGATGGTGTCACCGCCTTCGACCTTGAGATTCGCATACTCGAAATGCGTGTAGCTGAGCCCGAAGCCGAACGGGAACAACGGCTTCAGATTGCGGCGGGCGAACCAGCGATACCCGACATCCGCGCCTTCGATCCTGTAGTCGATATCGAGCTTGGTCCCGTCCGGAACATCGAAACCGACGATCTTGGGGCGCGGCAACTGTGCCGTACTTGCCGGAAAGGTCACTGGCAAGCGGCCGGAGGGGTTGCTGTCGCCGAACAGGATGTCGGCGATTGCATCGGCCCCCCTCGCGCCGGGATACCAGGCTTCGATAACCGCGCCCACCTGGCCGAGCCAGGGCATGAGCACGGGACCGCCGGTCTCGAGCACGACGATGGTCTTGGGATTGGCCTGGGCCACGGCCTCGATCAGCGCGTCCTGACGGTTCGGAAGCGTGAGATCGGGCACGTCCTCGCCCTCCGTCATCCATTGTGTGGCGAAGATCACGACCGCGTCGGCGCCCCGGGCCAAATCCACTGCCGTCGCGGTATAGGCGCCATCGGTGAATCGCACCGCGGCGTCCGGCGCCTTGGCCCGGATCGCTTTCAGGGGTGAGGATGGATCGAAGATCATCGTACGATAGCTCGCCGTCGGACCGTCGCCGCCCAGGGCGATCGCCGGCGCCGGGCCGCCAACCGGCGTCACCTGCGAAGAGCCGCCGCCCGACAGCACCCCGCTGTCGGCATGGCCGCCGATCAGCACGATGCGCTTCAGGCCGTGATCGAGCGGCAGAACCCCCTTATTGGCGAGGAGCACCGAGCCCTCCTCCGCCTCGCCTTTCGCGACCTCGGCGTCGGCCGCGGCGTCGATCGCGGTCCTGACCGGCGGATGATCGAACAGCCCGACCGCGAACATGGACCTGAGGATGCGCTGCGCCATCTCGGACAGGCGCTCCGCCGGAATCGCACCATCCTTGACTGCGTCGGTCAGCGGCTGGCCGAAGAATACCTTGGCGTCGAACTGCTCACCCGATTGCTGGTCGAGCCCGGCCTTGGCGTCGTCGACGCCGTGCACCGCGCCCCAGTCGGACATCACCCAGCCGGGGAAGCCCCAGTCACCCTTGAGCGTGCGGTTGAGAAGCGCGTCGCTGGAGCAGGCGTAGGGGCCGTTCACCCGGTTGTAAGCGCACATCACCGAACCCGGATGGCCGCGCTCCAGCGCCAGCTCGAAGGCGAGCAGGTCGCTTTCGCGTAGCGCCGCCTCGCCGATCTCGGCGCTGAGACCGTGGCGGTCGCTCTCCTGATCGTTGATGGCGAAATGCTTTATGGTCGAGATCACGTGCTGGTCCTGGATGCCGCGGATCGAGGCGCCGTCGAGCGTTCCCGCCAGCAGCGGATCCTCGCCCAGATATTCGAAATTGCGGCCGTTGCGCGGGTCGCGCGCAAGATTGGCGCCCCCTGCGAGGAGCACGTTGAATCCTTTTCGCCACGCCTCCTGGCCGATCATCGCCCCGCCCTCGTAAGCGGTGGCCGGATTCCATGTAGCAGCGAGCGCCAGGCTGGACGGCAGCGGCGTGGCGCTGTCGCCCTGGCGGACGTTCAGCGGGTTGGCGACGCCCAGGCTGGCGTCGGATTCCTGCAGCGCCGGGATGCCGAGCCGCGGCACACCCGGCACATAGCCGGCCGAACCAAGCGCGCCCTCGGGCAATGGCGTCCCGAACACCGGCACGGCGAAGATGCCGTGGAGCAACGACTGGCGCTCATCCGGCGTCAGGGCTAGGTCCACGAGGCGCGCGCGCTCGTCGGGGGAGAGTGACGGATCGGACCAGGGCTGCCGATCGGCGGCCAATGCCGCGCCGCCCGTTGCGAGCAGCATGATCATCAGTACGCCAACCTGTGCGGACAGGCGCCGTCTTGTGCCTTTGCTCAATGCTTTCCTCATTCGCGCGAATCAGATAACATACCTTGCTGCCGGCAGTTCGGCGGACTGATAGCACGCCGCGGGAGAGGCTTCCCAATCCCAATTCGGCGGAAAGACGTTTCAAATTGCGGCACTAGCATGATTTCTCAGCGCAGGCGGGCGAAACCGTCGCGCAGTCTTTCCTCCAGCGTCCGGTTCTGAGCGGCGGGAGGAACAGATGGACGTGACACGCGAGGTATTTCTCAAGGGACTGCTGGCCGCCGCGGCGCTGCCGGCGGTGGCCGAGGCGGCGACCAGCGGGACGAGCGACCAAGCCTTCCGCCCGGATGTGGCGCCGGACGGGCCGCATCCCTGGACCGGCGCGCCCGCGGCAACGCCCGGGCCGCTGCGCTTCGTGGTGGTGGGCGACAATACCGGCTTGGCGCGGCCAGGCGTATTCGAACAAGCGATGCGGCAGGTCAGCTGGCTCAAGCCCGATTTCGTGCTGTCGGTTGGCGACCTGATCGAGGGCTATATCGACGACAAGGCCGAGATCGACCGCCAGTGGAACGCGATCGAGCAGTCGGCCGCGCTCGCCGGCTGCCCGTTCCTGTTCGCGGCCGGCAATCACGACCTGAACAGCCCGGCGAGCGTCGAGGCCTGGCAGCGGCGGCGGGGTGCGGCCTATTACGCGTTCACCTACAAGCGGGCGCTGTTCCTGGTGCTGAGCACCGAGGACCCGCCGGTGTCGATGCCGCCCAAGATGGTCGACCAGTTCTACCAGATCATCGCGGCCATGAAGAAAGACCCGGACCAGGTCGAGGCCTTCATGCGCAAGCGGCTGGAGGGCGACGGCAACAGCCAGACCGGCGACTATGCCAAGGACCTCAACGTCGCCAATATCAGCGACGCGCAGCTGGCCTTCGTCGAGCGCGCTCTGGCGCGGCATGCGGACGTCGACTGGACCTTCGTGATCCTGCACAAGCCGGCCTGGAAGATGGCGACGCCTGCCTTCGCCACAGTGCAGAAAATGCTGGGCGTCCGGCCCTACACCGTGTTCGCCGGACACACGCATTACTTCACCCACGACACGCTCGACGGGCGCGACTTCATCAACATGGCGACGACCGGGGGCATCGTGCACGAGCTGGGTGCCGGCAACATGGACCATGCCATGCTGGTGACGCTGACGCCGAACGGGCCGGCCTATGCCAACACGCGGCTCAACGGGCTGATGGATGTGGCGGGGGAGACGGGGCAGACACGAGCTTATTGAGGCCTGGATTGTTCCGGCTCACTCGGCAAACGTCGGCATCACCCCCACCCAACCCTCCCCCCAGGGGCCCCCGCTGGGGCGAGGGCTTTTCTTCATGTCCCTCCCCCTTGATGGGCCCTTGA
>CAZVYC010000135.1:0-13498 GCA_964631425.1 uncultured Rhodospirillales bacterium | reverse complement strand
GGATTCCAGGGCAATCGCATACGCGCGAAAATTAGGGATAGATAAGAGTTGAACCGCAAAGACGCCAAGGCGCCAAGAATTTATGCACAGCTTTCGCAGATTAAATGCCGATCACCACAGAGGCATAGAGAACACGGAGGAAAAAATGGCTTCCTTTGCGTCTTGGCGTCTTGGCGGTTCGACTTCGAAGTGGACGTGCGGTCCCTGCCCGGTTTTCATATGTGATCACCCCACTGCGGATTTACATTCGTGTCCGCATCCTAGGCTGGACGGCTGGCGCTACCCCGCTTTCGGCTGCCGGAACGACAGCGCCAGCCTGACGATATAAAGCAGCACGATCGCCACCACCACGATCTTGGTGCCCGGCTCGATATACTTGGCAACCAGCTCGTAATTCTGGCCGAGCCGGTATCCGGCATAGGCAAGGCCGCCCATCCAGATCGTGGTGCCGGCAACGGAATAGGCCAGAAACTTGCCAAAGCCCATATGCGTGATGCCGGCGGGCAGCGAGATCACCGCGCGGATCGCCGGCACCATGCGGCCGAAGAAGACTGACGCCGCGCCATAGCGGTCGAACCAGGCGAATACCCGCTCGACCTCGGGCGGCGTCACCGTCAGCCAGCGGCCATAGCGCTTTGCCAGCGCCTCGATTCGCTTGCGGCCGAGGTACCAGCCGGCGAAATACCAGGGCAGCTGACCCACCATCGAACCCATCACGGCCGCTGCGATCACGCCCCAGATATTGAGCTCGCCGCGCGCGGCGGCATAGCCGCAGAACGGGGCCACGACTTCGCTCGGCAGGGGTGGGAAGATGTTCTCGATGAACAGCAGCACGAAGACCCCGAAATAGCCCAGGGTGTCGAGCAGATGCTGGAAGTGATCGATCACGCCGGGGACCCTGCGTCCGCCGGCACGCCCTTGCTCGTGGAATATTCGAAATGCAGCGCCTCGCCCGGCCGAGCGACGGCGAAGGCGGCGTGGGCCGCGGTCGCGGCCTCGGCGAAACCGGTCAGGATCAGTTTCAGCTTGCCGGGATATGTGGCGATGTCGCCGATGGCGAAGACACCGGGAATGGTCGTCTGCGCCGTCGCCGGATCGACCGCGATATGGGCGCCGGCCAGGTCCAGCCCCCAGTCGGCAATCGGCCCCAGTTCCATCGCCAGGCCGAAGAAGGGCAGCAGCCGGTCGGCCTCCAGCAGCCGCTCCTCACCATCCAGCGTCGCAACCCGCACGCCGCTGAGCTGTCCGTCCGTGCCTTCCAAGCCGGAGAGCTGGTATGGCACCACCATCTCGATCCGGCCCATCGCCACCAGCTCGCGCATCTTGGAAACGCTTTCGGGCGCGGCACGGAACTTGTCGCGGCGATGCACCACCATCACATGGGCGGCGATCTCAGCCAGCGACACGGCCCAGTCGACCGCGCTGTCGCCGCCGCCGGCGATTACGACGCGCCGGCCGGCGAAATCCTGCCGCCGCTTCACGAGGTAAAAGATGGAGCGGTTCTCGTACTGCTCCAGCCCTTCGAGCGGCGGACGGTTGGGGCCGAACGCCCCGCAGCCGCCCGCGATAATCGCCGCTTTGCAGGCGATCCGATCGCCGGCCGAAGTCCGGACGACATAGCCGCCGCCGGTCCGCGTCAGCGCCATGACCTGCTGGCCCAGGTGATAGACCGGCTCGAATGGCTGGGCCTGTGCAGCGAGCCGCTCGATCAGTTCGGCCGCGTCGATCCTCGGATAGGCCGGAATGTCGAAGATCGGCTTTTCCGGGTAGAGCGCAATGCACTGCCCGCCGATCGCGTCCAGCGCGTCGACGACATGGCAATGAAGCTTGAGCATGCCGCACTCGAAGACCGCGAAGAGTCCTACCGGTCCGGCGCCGATGATGACGATATCCGTCGAGACCGGCTCGCTCTCGTTGGGTATGCTGGACATGCTTGCGAAAATCGTCTCCTGCGGGCCGCCCTTAATGTCCCATTGCGGCGGGCGGTTCAACCCCGGCATAAGGCGGGCCCATGGACAAGGCCGTCACGATCGACCTGCCGGATGAACGCGCGACCGCTGCGCTGGCCCGCCGACTCGCCCCGCTTCTGCGCGCCGGAGACGTGGTGGCGCTCAACGGGCAGCTGGGCGCGGGCAAGACCGCGTTTGCCCGGGCACTGATCCGCGCGCTGGCTGGAGATGATGAAGACGTACCGAGCCCCACCTTCACGCTCGTTCAAAGCTATGACGCGTCGGGTGGTCGCATCTATCATTTCGACCTGTATCGAATCGCGCACCCGGACGAACTGATTGAAATCGGCTGGGAGGAGGCGCTGTCGGACGGCATCGTGCTGGTCGAATGGCCGCACCGGGCGGGGCCGTTGCTTCCCGCACGGCGGCTTGAGGTCGACATCGCATTCGGCGATACGGCCACCGCCCGCTGCGCGACGCTCACCGCCGCGGGCGGCTGGGGCCGAGGCCGGCCGGTGCTCGCGGCTTTACAGAGTCGCGCGCGAGGAGAATAGTCGCCGCCGAAAAAGGGGAGCGGGACCGTGCTTTCGACCAGGGATCGAGGAATGTTCGAGGCATCCGAGGGTGCAATGCCGGTTGCCGCGGCAAGGCCGGCGCGGCCGGAGGCCGCCATGGTGCTGGCCGCTGGTCTGGGCGAGCGCATGCGCCCGCTGACGTTCGAGCGGCCCAAGCCGCTGCTGCCCGTCGGGGGCAGGCTTTTGATCGACTGGACCCTCGACCGTTTCGCCGCCGCGGGCACCCCCAACCTCGTCGTCAACACGCACTACAAGGCCGAGATGCTGGAGCGGCACCTGAAAAGCCGCACCGACCTTTCCATCACGATTTCCCACGAGCCGGAACGGCTCGAGACCGGCGGCGGGGTCGTCAGGGCACTGCCGCTCCTGGGCACCGCGCCGTTCTATGTGGCAAACGCCGACAGTGTCTGGCTCGACGGCCCCACACCCGCGCTCGACCGCCTGGCCACAGCCTGGGATCCGGAACGGATGGATACGTTACTCCTCCTGATGTCGGCGCCGCGCAGTGAAATGTATGAAGGCCCGGGCGACTTCATGATGAATCCGGTTGGCCGGCTCACCTTTCGTCCGGAGCGGCGCATCGCGCCTTATGTCTATGCCGGACTCCATATTGCGCATCCGCGGTTGTTCGCCGACGTACCGGCCGGGCCGTTTTCGCTGACCCGGCTGTGGCGCCGAGCCGAAGCGGCGGGCCGGCTGTTCGGCTTGCTGCATGACGGGGCCTGGTTTCATGTCGGCACGCCGGATGCACTCGAAGCGGCCGACAGCCAGCTCGATCCGCGTAACGCTCGCTGGCTGGAGAGATGACGGGCGCGGTGCCGCGCGTCGCCACCATCCCGCCGGGGATTGCTTTTGCCGATGCCCTGGCCCAGGGGCTCCACGATCAGGCGGGCGGCGACCCGTTGGCGCTGGCGGCGACAACGATCCTGCTGCCCACCCGCCGCGCCGCCCGTGCGGTTACCGACGCATTCCTGCGCGTCAGTGACGGCAATGCGCTGCTGCTTCCGCGTCTGCTCGCGCTGGCCGATCTCGATGGCGACCAGGACCTGCTCGGCGCAAGCGAGATCCGGCCTGCGATCGATCCGCTCCGGCGGCGTCTTCTCCTGGCGCGGCTGGTGCTGTCGCGCGGCGGGGACTTCAAAGTGGCGCCCGATCAGGCGCTCCGCTTGGCCGAGGCTCTCGCCGACCTGATCGACGAGGCTGAAACCGAGAAGGTCGATTTCGATCGGCTGACCGAACTGGCGCCGGAGTCCTTCGCCGTTCATTGGCAGCAGACGGTCGATTTCCTGCGCATCGTAACCGCATATTGGCCGGCGATCCTGCGAGAGCTGGGCATGGTCGACCCCGCGCGCCGGCGCGTGCTGGCGCTGGAGGCGCGGGCTGACCATTGGCGCGCCCACCCGCCCGCCGATCCCGTCGTCGCCGCCGGCTTCATCGCGGCTGACCCGGCGCTTGCCGGCCTTATCGCCGTCGTGGCGCAGTTGCCGGAAGGCATTGTCGTGCTGCCCGGCCTTGATCAGTCATTGGACAACGAAGGCTGGGACGCGGTCGCGGAAACGCATCCGCAATTCGGCCTGAAGCGCCTGATCGAGCGGATTGGCATTGCGCGCGGCGACGTGGCGGTCTGGCCAGCCGCGCACGAAACGGGATTGAGCTCCCGCGCGCGACTGTTGAGCGAAGCTCTGCGCCCAGCTGAGACCAGCGAGCAGTGGCGCACGGCTGGGCCGATCCCGGCCGAGGCGCTCGATGGATTGTTGCGGGTCGATTGCGGCACGGTGCAAGAGGAGGCCGAGGTGATCGCGCTCGCCATGCGCGAGGCGCTTGAGACGCCCGGCCGGACCGCCGCTCTGGTGACACCCGATCGTGGGCTTGCCCGCCGGGTCGCCGCCGCGCTCAAGCGCTGGCAGGTCGATGTCGATGATTCCGCTGGCCGTCCCCTGGGCGAGACACCAGTCGGCATCTGGCTGAGCCTTGTGGCCGAGGCCGTGGTCGCGGATTTCGCGCCGCGGCCGCTGCTGGCGATGCTGAAGCATCCGTTGGCCGCGGGCGGCCTCAGCCCTGAGGAGCTACGCGCACGAACGCGCCTTCTGGAGCGCAAGGCGTTGCGCGGACCGAGACCGGCCGCGGGCCTGGCCGGACTCAGGACCGCGTTGTCACATCTTCGCGATCGCGAGTTCGAAGGCGGCGCCGACGAGAAGCGCATGCTGCTGGCGTGGTTGGAAGATCTGAATGCGCGCCTGGCCAGCTTCACCTCATTGGTCCGGGAAGGTGCCGCAACGCTCGACGAACTGCTACGCCTGCATGCCGAGGCGGCGGAAGCGCTGGCCGATACGCCGCTCGAGCCGGGTGCGATGCGCCTATGGCGCGGCCAGGATGGTGAGGCGGCAGCCGACCTGATAGCCAGCCTCGCCGATCCCGCCGACCATGGCTTGCCGCCAATTCCGGTCGATCGGTATCCAGCGATGCTGAGCGCCCTGATGCATGGGATCACGGTGCGTCCGCTTTACGGCGCGCATCCGCGGCTCGCGATCTGGGGCTTGATCGAGGCGCGGCTCCAGCGGGCCGATGTGACGATCCTGGGCGGCCTCAATGAAGGTACCTGGCCTCCGCTTCCTGGCGATGAGCCATGGATGTCGGCCGAGATGCGACGGCAGTTCGGTCTGCCGGCGCTGGAAACCCGGATCGGTCAGGCGGCGCAGGATTTCGCCCTCGCCGCCACGGCGCCGCTTGTGCTGCTGACCCGCGCACAGCGGGTCGAGGGCGCTCCGAGCGTCGAAGCCCGGTTCCTGTCGCGGATGACGGCAGTGCTGGAGGGATCGAAGCTCTCCCTGGCGACAACGCTGCCACGTTGTTGGCGCTCCTGGGGCGAGGCGCTGGATCAACCAAGGAAGATCACGCCGTGCGACGCGCCGAAGCCGAGGCCGCCGCTGTACGCCCGCCCGAGGCAATTGTCGGTGACCGCGATCGAGACCTGGATGCGCGACCCTTACGCGCTCTATGCACAGCGCATCCTGAAGCTCACCGCGCTCGATCCGCTCGACGCCGATCCCGGTGCGGCGGAGCGTGGACAGTTCATCCACGACGCCCTGGACCGCTTCATCGCCTGCCATCTGGATCGGCTGCCGCCGGACGACGAAGCCGCGGCGGCGCTGCTCGCGGAGGGGCAGCGGGCTTTCGGCGAGGCCCTTGGCCATCCCGCCGTAGCGGCCTTCTGGTGGCCGCGGTTCGAACGCGTGGCCCGCTGGTTCGTCGCTTTCGAACGCGGGCGCCGACGCGACGGGACGCGGCCGCTGGCGACCGAAGTGCGCGGGGAAACCGATATCCTGGTCGGACCTCGCAATTTTCGCCTGATCGCCAAGGCCGACCGGATCGATCGCCTGCCCGACGGCCAGCTGGCGATCATCGACTACAAGACCGGCCGCCCGCCGCATCCGGATCTGGTTGCGGTCGGCCTGGCGCCGCAGCTGCCGCTCGAGGCGGTGATCGCCGAGCGGGGCGACTTCCAGGGCGTTCCGGCCGGGCCCGTCGCGGAGCTCAGTTTCCTGCGCCTTTCCGGCGGGAATCCACCGGGCGCGCTCAGCGAGGCTCCTGGCGGGGACCATGACCTCCGTGAGGCCATCGAAACTGCCTGGAAAGGACTGATTCGCCTGATTGCCGCCTTTGACGATCCGGCGCGGCCCTATTTGTCAAAGCCGCGGCCGGAATTCACCTATGCTGGCGATTACGATCATCTGGCGCGGGTGGGCGAGTGGGTAGCCTCGTGAACGTCGCCGTGATCCAGAGCGTCACGGCCCAAGGCCGCGCCTCCGACCCCAAGGTCAGCGCCTGGGTGGATGCCTCGGCCGGCACCGGCAAGACCAGCGTGCTGACCGATCGGGTGCTCCGGCTGCTGCTCGATGGCGCCGACCCCAACCGCATTCTCTGCATCACCTTCACCCGCGCCGCGGCGGCGGAGATGGCCAACCGGATCATCGAGAAGCTGGGAAAATGGGCGGTCGCGGGCGATACGGACCTGGTCGAGCAGCTGTCGAAGCTGACCGGCGCGCGCCCGGATGCCGAGATACAGACCCGCGCCCGGCGTCTGTTTGCCCGGATCGTCGACGCGCCCGCGGGTTTTCGTATCCAGACGATCCACGCCTTCTGCCAATCGGTGCTCCGCCGCTTCCCGCTCGAGGCCGGCGTCGCGCCGCATTTCGACCTGCTGGACGACCGCACTGGCGGCGAGTTGCTGGCCGAGGCACGGTTCGACCTGCTGATCGACGCCGGTCGTGAGCCCCACGCCCCGCTCGGCCGCGCGCTCGCCCTGCTGGTCCAATATATGGACGAGCGCGGGTTCGGCGACCTGATCCAGGCGGTGGTCGGGTCGCGCCGTTCCTTGGCCGCTTCGTTCGACGCTCACGGTGGCGTCGGGCTATTGCTCCCGCGCGTGTGGCGCGGGCTCGGGCTGGAACCCGGGGAAACGCCTGAGGCGATCCTGGCTGCGGCCTGCCAGGCCGGCGCGTTCGACGAGCCGGCGCTGCGCCAGGCCTGCGCGACGCTGGCCGGCGGCGCCGCCATGGACCAGGCGCGGTCGATCGCCATCGCCGCCTGGCTCGACGCGGCCGATCGCGTGGCCGGATGGAGCGAGTATGTCGACCAGTTTCTCACCGGCGAGGGCGAACCGCGCAAGGGGACGACCAGGGCCCATCGAGCCGCGATGCATCTGCTCGATCCCGAGGCCGAACGCATCCTCGCGGTTCAGGACCGGGTCTGCGCCGCGCTGACCGCGCGGACGACCGAGGCGATGCTGGTGGTGGCCGATGCTCTGTTCCGCCGCTATGCGGCGCGTAAGGAAACACGCGCGCTGCTCGACTACGACGACCTTGTCGACATCATTTGCCGCCTGGTCGAAAGCGACGCTGCCTGGGTGCTCTACAAGCTCGACGGCGGCGTCGATCACCTGCTGCTCGATGAGGCACAGGACACGAACCCAGAGCAATGGCGGATCGTCAAAGCGCTGGCCGCCGAGTTCTTCACCGGCGCCGGGGCGCGGGACGTCGAGCGCACGCTCTTCGTCGTCGGCGACGGCAAGCAGTCGATCTACAGTTTCCAGGGCGCCGACCCCACGGCGCTTCGCCGCATGAAACGGCATTTCGAGGAGCAGCTGGCCGGGCATAAGCGGGGGCTGGAAGAGGTCGACCTCACGACGTCGTTCCGCTCGACCACCCCCGTGCTGAAGCTCGTCGACGCCGTCTTCGCCGACCCGGTGGCCAAGGACGGTGTGCACGCCGGTGAGGATGATCTGCTGCACGACGTCAGCCGCCATGCCGACCCCGGCTTGGTGGAGCTCTGGCCGCCCGTCGTCTTCGAGGATTCGGGCGAGGCGCTGGAGCCTTGGGCGCTGCCCGACCGCCCGCGTGGTGTTGACGATCCCGAAGCCAGGCTGGCTGACCGGATTGCCGCGACAATTCAGGGATGGATCGCAAACCGCGAAGCGCTGAATCGCAAGCAAGGTCCGGTCACTGCCGGCGACATCATGATCCTGGTCCGCCGTCGGACGCGCTTCGTCGAGCCGATGGTCCGGGCGCTCAAGGCCCGCAACGTGCCGGTCGCGGGTGTCGATCGGCTGGCTTTGACCGAACCGCTGGCGGTGCAGGATCTGATGGCGCTCGGTCGGTTCCTGCTGCTGCCCGAGGACGACCTGACCCTGGCGGTGCTGCTCAAATCGCCGCTGATCGGGCTGGACGAGGAGCAGCTGTTCACGCTTGCCTATGACCGATCCGGCAGCTTGTGGTCGGCCCTGCTGACCGCCGCGGAACGCGATACCGCCGCCTTTGAGCCGACGCGCGCGTGGCTCGCCGACCGGCTGGCCGAGGTCGATTTCGTCCGGCCGTTCGAGCTTTATGCCGGAATCCTCGCTGCGCCCTGTCCGGGCGATGCGGACGGCAGCGGCCGCCGCGCGCTCTGGCGCCGGCTGGGACCCGATGCGCTGGACCCGCTGGAGGAATTCCTGTCGGCTGCGCTCGATTACGAGCAGCGCCATGTAGCGACGCTTCAGGGCTTCATCGGCTGGCTCGAGGCGAGCGAGACCGAGATCAAGCGCGAGCTGGCGGGGCGTGGCGACGCGGTCAGGATCGTGACCGTGCACGGCGCGAAGGGGCTGGAGGCGCCCATCGTCATCCTGCCGGATACCATGCAGACGCCGACCGCCAGCACCGGCCCGATCCTGTTGTGGCGCGAGGTCGAGGGCTCGCGCATTCCTTACTGGTCGCCGCGCGCCGAGATGCGGCCCGGCCTGTGCGCCGGGCTTGCCGCCGATGCAAATCGTGCCGTCCAGCAGGAATATCGCCGCTTGCTCTATGTCGCGCTGACGCGCGCGCGCGACCGGCTTTATGTTTGCGGCTGGCATGGCAAGCGCACGCCGGCTGAGGGCCATTGGTACGGATTCATCGAGGCCGGCATGCGGCGCCTCGGCGCGGTGGAAATCGAAGACAGCGACGGCACCATTCTGCGTATTGCCCATACCGGCACCGAGATGCCCGGCCGGGCAGCGCCGTCACCGGCACCCGCCAGCGTTCTGCCGGCGCTGCCACACTGGGTCCGCCAAGCAGCGCCCCCAGAACCGCGGCCATTCCGTCCGCTCGCTCCCTCGCGTATCGAGATGCCGGGCGCGGCCGAGCCGCCTGTCCGCTCGCCGGTCGCCGGCGACGACGCCCGACGTTTCCGCCGCGGCCGGGCGGTACACAGGCTGTTGCAGCTGCTGCCGGCGATAACGCCGGAAGATCGCGTGCCGGCGGGGACGCGCCTGCTCGCCGACTTCCCGCCTGAGCAACGAGAGAGCCTGGTCAAGGAGGCGCTCGCGGTCATCGCCGATCCTGCCTGCACGCACCTGTTCGGCCCGAGCTCGCGTGCGGAAGTGCCGATCGTCGGCCGGATCGGCACGCGAGGCATCTCCGGTCAGATCGATCGTCTCCTGGTCGAGACGGGCCGCATCACGATCGTCGATTTCAAGAGCGGCCGCATTCCCCCCGCGGGTCCCCGCGACGTACCCGCCGCCTACCTTGGCCAGATGGCTGCCTATCGCGCGATTTTGCGGCAGATCTATCCCGACCGCGAGATCGCGCTCGTCCTGGTTTGGACAGACGGGCCGGTCGCGGTCACGCTTGATGCGGAGTCGCTCGACCCCTACGAAGCATATCTGACATCGACGCCGGTCATGCTCGGCCGGAGAGAGGTCCCTTGACCGGGAGGACCGGCTCCCCATACTTCATCAACAACTTATTGGAGTCCCGCACGTGGCCACCGCCGTTACCGACGACAGCTTCGAAACCGATGTGCTGAAGGCTGATCGCCCTGTCCTGCTTGATTTCTGGGCGGAGTGGTGCGCGCCCTGCCGCGCCATCGCGCCGATCCTCGAAGATGTGCAGCGCGACAAGGGCGACAAGCTGACCGTCGCCAAGATCAACATCGACGAGAATCCGGGGATCCCCAGCAAGTATGGCGTGCGCGGCATCCCGACTCTGATGCTCTTCAAGGACGGCCAACTCGCCGCCACCAAGATCGGCGCCCTGCCCAAAGGCGCGCTCTATGACTGGATCGACTCGGTCCTTTAGGGCGGATCGCGATCAAGTGGCATCCACCTGATCGCGTGAATCCGCTCCGTCAGCGTCTAACCTCTGCTCAGTCCGAGCGCCGCCAGATCGCCCGCGATCAGCGGCGCATCCCCCTCCAGGAAGAACTCGTCCAGCTGCGGCGGCGGCACATCCGTCCCCGCCAGCATGGCATGCGCCTGTCCGCGATGATGGATCTGGTGCACGAACAGGTGGGCCAGCACGTCGCCGATCCGCTCCGGCGGAACGGGTGTCGTGCGCTTGACCTCGACCTTCCGGTCGAGGTCGGTCTCCGTTAGCCGATCGCAGAAGGCGATGAGCCGCTGATCGCTGACGCGCTGTTCTTCCGCGATAATCGCAAGGGTCGGAAACGCCCCCGGCGGCCGGAAGACATCGTATCCGCGCCCACCTTCCTCCAGCACGTCCTGATAGAACCAGTCGACGATCAGGATGTGGTGCAATGTCAGCTGGATCGAGGGAAAGAAGCTCGTCCGCTTGGCCGCGAACTCCTCCTGACTCAGCGCACCGCAAGCGTTCAGCAGCCGATAATTGGACCAGGCATTGTTCCGCGCCATCGCGCGGTTGTGGTCGAGGAGATTCATGATTTGCTCCGGTGGAAAATCCCGACCAGCTCAATATGCGGCGACCAGAGGAATTGGTCGACCGGCGTGACC
This sequence comes from uncultured Rhodospirillales bacterium, assembly GCA_964631425.1. Taxonomy (GTDB): domain Bacteria; phylum Pseudomonadota; class Alphaproteobacteria; order BOG-932; family Roseiterribacteraceae; genus BOG-932. The sequence continues at coordinate 2,711 of CAZVYC010000135.1, read as the reverse complement.
GCCTCGAGGACGTAGCCGCCGTCCGCCAGGATCGCCGCGTCGCGGGCGAAGCTGCTCGGGTTGCAAGAGACGTAAGCGACCAGCGGCACGTGTGACTCCGCCAGCATCTTTGCCTGAGCCAGCGCGCCGGCGCGCGGCGGGTCAAGAATGGCAGCTTGGAAGGTATCCAGCTCCTTGGCAGTCAGCGGCTCGCGGAACAAGTCGCGCTGCCGCGCCGTGACCGAGCGGCTCTTGAGCCCGGTCAGCGCGTCGATGGCATCACGATCGGAATCATAGGCTGTGACCGGCGCATAGGCGCTGATCGGCACCGCGAAGGTGCCGACGCCTGAGAACAGATCAACGATCCGGCCATCGACGCCCTTCAACGCCTCGCCGACCAGCCGCCAGAGCGCCGCCTGGCCCTCCGCACTCGGTTGCAGGAACGCTCCCGCCGGAAGCGAAACTGCCTGTACGTCGAGGAGTACGACAGGCGTGCGACGCACAGCGATCGGCTCGACGTTGCCCCTGGTCTTTCCCTGCCATGACAGGCCCGCCAGATCGAGTTCCTCAGCCATGGCCGCGAGCACCTCGCGATCGCCAAGGTCGAGCGCGCGCTGACGGATCAGCAGCAGGTTGATGCCGGTGTCGGTCAGCGTTACCGCTACATCCGCCGCCTCACCATCCTTCAACAGCTCCGGCAGCCTTACGCGCAGTGGGGCGATCAGTGCGACCAATTCACGCCGCATCACCCGGCATTCTTCGAGATCGACCAGCCGGTGCGATGCGCGTTCAGTGAACCCAAGCACGACCTGCTTGCCGACGCGGCGCGCGGCCAGCGTCGCCCTCCGCCGCGTCTGTGGCGGGATCGAGATCGTCGGGTTGACGATTTCGGGCGCCAGACCTGCCCGACTGAGCGTCGCGACCACACGCCGGCGCTTCCAGTCGGCGACAAAGGCGGGCGCCAGATGTTGTAGCGCGCAGCCGCCGCAACGGCCGAAATGGGCACATGGCGGTAATACCCGATCCGGGCCAGAAGCGAGCACCTCAATGAGGTCCGCCCTGTCCTTTCCCGTGGTCGCGATCCGCACGCAGTCGCCGGGCGCAGTCAGCGGCACATGCATCCGCCCAGTGGGCGTCTCGGCCACTCCGTCGCCGAGCGCGCCCAAATGATCGACCGTGACCTCCATCTCTGCCATGGCGCGCTCAGTCCAGCGCCAGCGTCAGCGATTTCAGATAGGCGCTCTCGGGCAGCATCGGGTGGACCGGGTGGTCGGGCCCGGCGCCCGCCTGGCGCAGGATGCGTCCGGCGCGGCCGGCATCGTTCAGTCCGCGCGCCACCGCGTCCGTAAATTCGGCCACGCCGGCATTATGACTGCACGAGGCGGCGAACAGGATGCCGCCAGGCGCTACCAGTGCTGCTGCCTGCCGCGCGAGCTTGCGATAGCCGCGCAGGGCCGCCGGCAGGTCCTTGCGCGACTTGGCAAAGGCAGGCGGGTCGACGACGACGACCTCGAACCGCTCGCCGGCATCGCGCAGCACGTCCAGCGCCGCAAAGACCTCCTGCCGCAAGGGCTTGCAGCGTGCAGCGACGCCATTCAGCGCGGCCGACTCCATCGCCGCCTTCAGCGCCGGCTCCGACCGGTCGAGCAGTGTAACCTGAGACGCGCCGGCCATTGCCGCTTCGATCCCGAATCCCCCGCCATAGCAATAGCCATCCAGCACGCGCGCGCCCTTGGCGAGGCATGCCACCAAGGCCCGGCTGTCGCGCTGGTCATAGAACCAGCCGGTCTTCTGGCCGCCGAGGGGGTCAATCAGGAATCGCGCCCCGTTCTCGATGAGCTCGACCGGGCCGTCGAGCGTTCCGTGGACCAGCTGCGTTTCGAGCGGCAGTCCTTCGAGGGATCGCGCCGGGCTGTCGTTCTTGAGCACGATCGCGCGCGGGTTCAGCAGGTCGACCAGGGCGCCAATGATGTCGTCCGCTGCGCGATCCGGACCGGCGGCGTTGAGCTGCAGCACCAGCACATCATTGATCCGATCAACGATGATCGCAGGAAGCCCGTCCGCCTCGGCATGGATCAGACGATAGTACGGTTCCGGATAGAGCCTCCGGCGGAGATCGAGTGCGATCTGCAGGCGCCTCATGAAAAACGCGCGATCGACCGGCAGGTCGCCGGGGCCGGCCAGCATGCGCGCCGAAATCAGCACATGCGGATTGAAGAACGCAGTTCCCAGCCGGTCACCGCCCGCTGTCGTCAGAGTAACGACCGAGCCCGGCACCACGGCTTTGGCCGCCGCGTCCATCGCGATCTCGTTGGAATAGACCCATGGATGCCCTTGCCGCAGCCGCGCCTCGCGCTTCGGCTGCAGCATTATAACTGGACGCTTGGGGCTGACGCTCAATCGGAGATTACCCGCTGCAAAATCCCTCGCCCCAGGAGTTCCCTCGCCCCAACGGGGAGTGGGAGGGGCCCACGCGTAGCGTGCGAGGGTGAGGGGGCGCGTGCGTCAGCACGCGTCTGATGGAATGATGGCGGCGTAAAAAATGATCGCCCACGCGATCACCCCCTTCACCCTCCCGCCGCTCGCGCGGCGAGCCCCTCCCTCTCCCCGGTGGGGCGAGGGGACTCGCCGCTACTTCGGCGCCAGCACCATTGTCATCTGGCGCCCTTCCAGCTGGGGCGTCTGCTCGACCTTGGCCAGCGGATCCAGCTGGTCGCGGACGCGCATCAGCA
>CAZVYC010000134.1:0-13693 GCA_964631425.1 uncultured Rhodospirillales bacterium | reverse complement strand
GAGCCGTATGGCATCGCCGCTGTTCCCCGGCGGCCGCGCCCGCGCGGTGGCGGAATTCCGCACCCTGGCCGGACTGCGCACGTGGCTGCAACGAGTGATGGGCTGATCTCTGGTGAAGACCCGCCGCAGGCTGGTCGCCTGACGTCGCAATCACCCTACCTGCTCCGGCGCCGCGGCAGGCGTCCGCATCGTCAGCGCGGCACCCAGAGCGGCGACGACCACCACCGCAATCCCCGCCCACTGCGACAGGGTCGGCACTTCGCCAAGGAAGATCAGACCCATCAGCGCGGCCGAGGCGGGCTCAAGGCTGGTCAGCGTGCCATAGACCCTCGCGGGCATGACCGTCAGCGCGATCATCTCGAGCGAAAAGGGCAGAGCGCTGGAGAACAGGCCGACCGCCACGGCACTGATCAGGATCCGCGGCTGGACCAGGGCCGCGCCGGCATGAGCGATGCCGACCGGCAAGATCAGCACCGCCGCCAGCGACATGCCGAGCGCGGTCGTCTGGTACCCCAGCGCCCCGCCGGCCCGCTGGCCGAAGACAATATAGAGCGCCCAGGCTCCGCCTGCGCCCAGCGCCATCAGTGCGCCCACAGGATCGACGGCATGATCGCTATGCAGCGGCGGCGACAGCAGCGCGATGCCCGCCACAGCCAATGCAATCCACACGAAGTCGATCTTCCGCCGCGACGACAGCGTTGCCACCAGCAGCGGTCCCGTGAATTCCAGGGCAACCGCAATACCGAGCGGGACAGTCCGCAGCGACAGGTAGAACAGCAGATTCATCGCTGCGAGCGTGACGCCATAGCCCGCTAACGCCGGCATAATGCGCCGGTTGAGCTTCACGCGCCACGGCCGCATGACAGTGCACAGGATCAGTGCGCCGGCGACGAGCCTCAGCGCTGTCGTGCCCTCGGCTCCCACCGCGATGAACAGGCCCTTGGCCAGCGTCGCGCCATACTGCACCGAAACGATCGCACCCAGCAGAGCGAGAACGGGCAACAGCAGCGATCCGGTCGCCCGCGCGTCGGTCTTTCGGGTAGTTGAGGTCATAGTGAGCCGTTCAGCAATGTGACCAGATCATAGACCGTGAGGCGGGAAAGCGTGAGCGTATCCCGCCAGCCGCGAGAGCGCGGCGGGAACTCTTCGCGCAGGCTGGACTTATCGCTTTATCCGAACCAGCCCGGCAGCGATCCCAGTCGGATGATCAGTGATCTCTGGTATAAGAACGCAATCATCTACTGCCTCTCTGTCGGCACCTATATGGATGCGAATGGCGACGGGATCGGCGATTTTCAGGGCTTGCTGCGCAGACTGGATTACCTACAGGGCCTCGGGGTGACCGCGATCTGGCTGATGCCGTTCCAGCAGTCGCCAGGTCGCGATGGCGGCTATGACATTTCTGACTATTACGCCATCAACCCGGCCTTCGGATCACTCGGCGATTTTGTCGAGTTCACTGAGGGAGCCAGGCAGCGCGGTGTCCGCGTTCTCATCGATCTGGTCGTCAATCACACGTCAGACCAGCATCCCTGGTTCCAGGAAGCGCGCCGCGACCCGAACTCGCGCTATCGCGACTGGTATGTCTGGTCGAAAAAGCGGCCGCCCAATGTCAAGGACGGCATTGTTTTCCCCGGAGTGCAGAAGGCCACCTGGACATACGACGAGGTCGCGAAGGCGTGGTACTTTCATCGCTTCTATGATTTCCAGCCTGACCTCAATACGGCCAATCCTGATCTTTCCGCCGAATTGCTGAAGATCATGGGGTTCTGGATTCAGCTGGGTGTGTCCGGCTTTCGCATGGACGCGGTCCCGTTCGTAATCAGCACCAAAGGTGCTGAAATCAAGGCGCCGCGCCAGCAGTTCGAAATGCTGCGGGCATTCCGCGAATTCCTGCAATGGCGAGTGGGCGATTCCATCATTCTGGCCGAAGCCAATATATTGCCCCGCCTCGCGATGAAGTATTTCGGCGAGGCTGGCGACCGCGTGCATATGATGTTCAATTTCACGGTCAACCAGCATCTGTTCCATGCGCTGGCGACGGCCGATGCACGCCCCCTTGCCGCCGCGATGGAAAAGACCAGGGCACGGCCGGCGAGCGGCCAATGGGGCATCTTCCTGCGCAACCACGACGAACTTGATCTGGGCCGGCTGACCGAAGCGCAACGGCAGGCGGTATTCGACGCCTTCGGGCCCAACCCTGAGGACCAGCTTTATGGGCGCGGTATCCGGCGGCGGCTGGCGCCCATGCTCGGCGGCGACCGGCGGTGGATCGAGTTGGCCAACAGCTTGATGTTTACGCTGCCGGGCACCCCCGTGCTCAGGTACGGCGACGAGCTTGCCATGGGGGACGACCTCTCGCTTCCGGAGCGAACATGCGGCCGCACCCCGATGCAATGGTCGAACGAACCGAACGGCGGCTTCACCGCAAGCGACAGGCCCATCGTTCCGGTTATCAGCGAAGGGCCTTATGGCTTCGCGCGCGTCAATGCCGCACAGCAGCGGCGCGACCCCGAATCGATGCTGAATTGGACCGAACGCATCATCCGCATGCGCAAGGAGCTGCCCGAAATCGGCTGGGGCGAATTCGAAATCCTGGAAACCGGCGACGATGCGGTGCTGGGCATGCGATATGACTGGCGCAACAATTCGGTCCTGTTCCTGCACAACTTCGCGCGCGATCCACGCGAGGTGGAGTTCTCTGCCGGGCTTCAAGACGACACAGGCGACGTGCTCGTAAACGTGCTGAGCGCCGACCACAGCCGGGTGCAGAAGAACGGCAAGCACTTGGTTTCACTCGAAGGCCATGGCTATCGCTGGTATCGAGCCGGCGGTCTGGACTATTTGCTCAAACGCTCGAGTTTTTGAGCTCCAACCTCGGATGGATAGGATTCTTTGGTTGCAGACCCGCTTTATCTATCCAGTCTGGAGGATGGGTGCCGCGCCCCAGCCGATCGATCAGCGCGGACCCGACTTCTCCAAGAACTTATGTTGTGGTCCTATCAGCGCGGCAGGTCGGTTAATAGGTTGCCAGCCCTGAGCGCGGTTCCCTCGTGATCGCGACAACAGGTCCGGCAGAAAAAGCCTGATCGCTCACGACGGCAGTGGCTTGCCGGTCCGCTTCTCGTGCTCGCGTTGTGCAGCTGCCGCACGTCGGAGCCCATTCACGACCTCACTTGTGAAACGTGTATCGCAGGACACGATGAAAATTAGAAGTGTTACCAAAAACTTGGCTCAAAGGTCAGGGAAAGCTCGCACCCGGAATTCCGGGGACATCGCGTAATTGAGGTAGGTCCATCCTCGATCGGGTACGAAGTCGGCGTTTCGTCGTTATCCTCCCCTGGAGCGGCTCCAAAACCGGACAGATCACGAGTCAGCCACAGGCTTTCGCGTATGAGTTGCGCGCGCCGCGTGCCAGGCGGATAATCGGGCATGTTCAGCAAGTCCTGGGGCAGGGGGATCGCGCTTGCGATCGGCCTCTGCGTGGCGCCGGCTGCTTTTGCCGGCGTGTCGATTATCGATAACGGCGCTTCGGGAAAATCCGCGCGCATCCTTCTCCGCGGACCGATCGTTAAAGGCGATGCCCGGGCGCTACAACAGGTGCTGGAGCGCGTCCGCGGCGCCGTGGCCGGCAAGGTCAACGACGTGCCGCTGATCACCGTCGAATTGGACTCGCCCGGCGGCGACGTGGTCGAGGCCCTGAATATCGGGCGCACGATCTACCAGAATTTCCTGATGACGCTGGTACGGCCGGGCCACGAATGCGTCAGCGCCTGCGTCTTCGTGCTGATGGCGGGCGCGGTCCACACGCCGGCGGACGGCGCCAATATCGGCGTCCACAAACCGATGCTGGTCTCGTGGTCGCATATGAGCAGCAGCGAGGCACATGCGAAGTATGATGGGCTCATGGCGTATCTTCGCGACTACTTCATCGCGCTTGGCGTCTCCGGTGCCGCCTATGACATCATGATGCGCACGAGCTCCTACGACATGCGCTATTTCTCGTCGTCGGAGCTTGACCAGCTGCGCCTGCGCGGCGAGGACCCGGCTTGGGAGAAGCTCTATGGCGCCAGATGGGCCATCGCCAACGCGCCCGCGACCCTGCCGACGATCTCGGTCGCGCAGCTGCCGAAACTGGCGCCCGTCGACCAGAGCTACCGCACCGTGGTGTTCATGCCGCCCGCCTATCATCCCGGCATGGATTATTTCGCCGGCGTCGACCTCCCGAGAATCAAGCGGGTCTGGATATCGCTGGACGATGATCATCCCGCCGCGATCTGGGATTCGCCCGACATCGCCGGTTTTGTCCGGCGGCTGACGACCGCGCTGCGCCTGCTGCTGCGGCCGGTATGGTGGCTGCTGGCCTTGGGCGCGATCGAACTGCTGCGGGCGCGGCCCTGGCCGGGCGACCCCTGGGACCGCGAAGAGCGCCGCGATCAATGGCGGCTCAAGGGCCTGCGCCAATAGAGCGCTTCCATGGACCGAATCAGATACCGGCGTGCTGTCTCACCACAGAGGCACTGAGACACAGAGTTAAGAATTTGTAGCCACAGATTATAGGTCAGATTGGAAGGCAGATTTCTGAACCAAGACTATTGCCTGAAGCGCTTCATGAAAGCCGCGCGCAGCGCAGTAATTCTTAAATTGTGTAATCTGATCTATCATCTGTGGATGAACTCTCTTCGGAGTTACTCTGTGTCTCTTCGCCTCTGTGATAGATCTTCAATCCGACCAGCGTACTGACCTGTTTAAAATAATTGATCTATTAATCGATCTTCAGTTCCGGTACCACGCCGACCTTGGCGGGGCCGAGCGAGATGTGGCGGTCCTGGATCGTCACCGGCGTATCGACGACCGGCTTTCCGTCCGGGCCAGGCTTCGAGGCGATGCCGAGCGCAAGCTTCGCGATGCTGGCCGAACTCATCTTGACCCAACCCGCCGCCGCCAGCGCATCGAGCGCCTCATTGAAGCCGCTGAGATGGGCGGTGAAGGCGCCTTCCGGTTGCATGCCCTGATCCAGCGCGAGTGTGCCATTGCCGGTCAGCGTGAGGGGACCCCACTGAAGGCCAATGTCGCGTGCCTCGACGGTACCGCCCGCGTCGCGCCAGGCCTTGAGCCCGGCCGCGTCCGGCGTGGCAGGCGGAACGCCGAGCAGTTGCGCGTGGAGCGTCGTCTCCTTGATCGTGCCCCCCAGCGGGTTGGTCTCGAGCGACTGCGCCGAGAGTTCGGACAGGCGCAGCGAAACATCATAGGCGACATCGGTATCTTTGGTTGGGGGGGCTTCCGGCCGGCTGGCGTCGAGCGCCAGGGAAGCCGCGGTCACCTCAGGCGCTGTCGGCCCCCCGGCGGTCTCGGTCACACCCGCTTCGGTCGCCCCCGCTTCGGTCGCACTAACCGTGTCGGCGGTCAGGTCGAGCGCCACCGGCATGGGGTCATCGCGGAAGCGCGCATGGCCGCGTAGCGTCTCGCCGGCGAGCGCAAGCGAAGGGCGCGTGGTTCCGGGCGGCAAGGTGAAGGTGAAGCCGCCCGTGGTGTCGACCTTGAACGTGCCGAGCGACCACGGCCGCGTGCGTACCTTCACGACCTGGGCGGCAAAGCCGAAGCCGTTCGGCCAAGCGAGGTTGACGTGGTTGAGCTTGATCGAGAACGAGAATGGGTAGCCGACGACGGATACGGTCGCGGGTGCGATCGTCGCGCCCTGGCTTTGTTGGCGAGCAATCCAGCGGTCAACCTCGCGGACGATGGCGCCGGCAGTCACCCACCACCATCCCGAGTAGGCAGCGATGACGATGAGGACGAGCGCGGCGGCCAGGCGGGATTTACGAATGTGAGGCTTCCCGAATACGTGTCGCCCGAGGGGCGGGCTTGGCGGCGAGGGCGACGAGCCGATCGGTCTCCGTCTCCAGCCTTTCTTCCAACAGCGCGAGAGCCTCTCCAGGTTCCAGCCCGGGCGCGATCGGCGGCAGGAACGAGAAGGTGACGGTGCCGCCGCGCTTCATCCCCCTCTTGGGCCAGAAGACTCCGGAATTGAGCGCCAGCGGCACGATCGGCAGGCCGAGCGCCTGGTAGAGGATGGTCGCCCCCGGCTTGTAGGCGCGCATCCCGCCGGGTGGCACGCGCGTTCCCTGCGGGAAGATGACGAGCGGCCGACCCTCTGCTTTGGCTTTTTCGGCTGCCGTCAACATATCGCCGACCGCCTGGCGACCGGCGGCGCGATCGATCGGGATCATGCCGGTCTTGACCAGGAATCGTCCCCAGATCGGGATGCGCAGAAGCTCCTTCTTCAGCACGATCGCCGGATCGTCGAGCACGAGATGCAGCTTCATGGTCTCGAAAGTCGATTGGTGTTTGGCGGCGACGATGCTGGCGCCCGGCGGCAGGTTCTCCCGGCCGATGACGATATAGTCCAAGCCCAAGATGTTTCGCTCAATCCAGGCGACGGAGCGGACCCACATCAGCGCGACCTGGAGCACGCCCTTGCGGGGCAGGAACGTAGCAAAGCCCAGCACAAAGCAGCACAGGGCCGTCCAGAGCGGAAATGCCGCCGAGAAGATGAGGCTGCGCAGTTGCTTCATCACGTCCTGTCCGCCAGCCCGCTCATCAGATAGCGCCAGCGCGCGATCAGATACTTCCCATACTCGTTCAGCAGCACGCCGAACGCCGCGCCGTCGCTCCACCAATGGGCGATATCGACACCCGGTGGCCGCACGGGATTCGGGATGATGGTCAGGTCGGGCGCGGCCATGCGAAACTCGATCAGTGCGCGGCGCATGTGATAATCGGCTGTCACCAGCCGCATGCTCTTGTAATGGTTCGCCCGCATCCAATCCACCGTCTCGACCGAGTTGCCGAACGTGTCACCAGCCGTATCCCCGAGGTCGATCCGCGAGACAAGGTCTGCCGGCAGCGGCGCCGAACGGGTCGATCCGCGATCGATTCTCAACAATTCGGCGACGCCGACCCCACGATGAACGCCCGACACGAATAGGCGCTCAGCCTTCCCGGCCTCAAGCAGCGCCAGCCCGGTAGATATTCGATCCCCGCCGCCGGTCAAGACGACGATGGCGTCGGTCCTCGATTGGTCGGTCGTCGGTGCCGGCAGGTTATCCGCAAAGCGGATAAACCCGATCGCGATCGGCAGAAGCACGGCCAGAATCACGATGACGGCCCGAAGAAGCGCGCCCCTGAGCCGGTTTCTCACGGCAACCGGCGCACCAGCGCCCACGCGGTCGCCTGCGCGACGAAGCCGGTCAGCAGCACGGCGGCTATCGGAACGGCCGCGAGCGCGGCCCAGTCGAACTGGTCGAGCCTGAGCCGGGGCAGCAGCGGGGCGAAGTCCGCACCTTTCTTGATCAAGGCAAAGCCAGCGCCAGCGGCCAGCACCGTGCCCAGCAGTGCACCCGGGACGGACACGCGTATGGCATGGCGATGGAACTGGCGGGCGATATAGCCGTCGCTGGCGCCGATCTGGTGCAGCAGCCGCACTTCCGGCTGGTTTACCGCCAGGCGCGCCCGAGCAACCGCGGTGACGGTGAGCATTGCAGCGAGCAGCGCGATGCCGAACAGCACGAGCCCGAGCACTTCGCCCGTCTGTGCCAGATGTTCCAATTCCCCGGTCCAGCGGCTGTGATCGTCCAGTGTTGCGCCGGGCACCGCACCGGCGATCTGCTTCGCCAGAGCGGCATGGTCGGCCGGTCCGGCCGGGTCGAGGCGGAGGTCGATCAATCTCGGGAGGGGAAGATCCGGCATTTCGGCCGCATCGCCCAGCCATGGCTGCAGGAGGTGGCGCACCTCGTCCGCTCCGAGCAAGTTCGCGTCGGCAACGCCCGGTAGGCCGCGCAGCACCGCGACGGCGCGCGCCCCGTCATCGGGCTTCTGTGCCGTTTCATCGGGCTTCTGTGCCGCTTCATCGGGATTGGCTGGCGCGGCGCCCGGAAGCTCGACTGTCCAGCGGTCTTCGAGCGCGACCCGCCAATCCAGGTCGACATGGCGCAGCGCCGCCGCAGCCGCAAGCGCCGCTATGCCGAGCGCCACCATGAGGGCGGTGATGAGGAGCGACACCGTCTGCATCGCGCGTGCCTCCGGGCGGAGCGGCATGCGCGCCATCAGGCCTGCGCCTCGATGATGTTCGGGAACCGGATGAGCTGGCCCTCGGCAAGCTCCAACTTGGCGTGAGGGAAGCGCTCGACCAGCCGCCGGTTGTGGGTTGCAATGACCACCGCCGTGCCCAGCCGATTCAGCTCCTCGAACAGCCGCATGATGCGTTGCCCGATAGCCTCGTCGATGCTTCCGGTGGGCTCGTCTGCCAGTAAAAGTCCAGGCCGGCTCACAACCGCGCGCGCTATTGCGACTCGCTGCTGCTCGCCGCCTGAGAGCGCGCGCGGGCTGGCATCGAAAGCGTCGCCGAGGCCGACCCAGTTCAGGATCTCGGTGACGTCGCGCCTGATCTCGCGCTCCCGCTCCCCTTCCAGCCTCAGCGGCAAGGCAACGTTGTCGAAGACTGAGAGGTGGTCAAGCAGGCGGAAATCCTGGAACACGACGCCGATCCGGCGCCTGAGCGCCGGCATCTTGCGGCGGCGCAGCGTCCCGACATCCTCGCCGAAGATCGACAGGAAGCCGCGGGTCGGGCGAAGACTTAGATGCATCAGCTTGAGCAGAGTAGATTTGCCCGCGCCGCTCGGGCCAGTGAGGAAATGGAAGCTGCCGGGCTCAAGCGTTACGCTGATATCGCGCAGCACTTCTGGGCCGCCGTGATACTGGAAGCCGACATTATCGAAAGTGATCATCCGGGCCTGCGCGACTCGGGAAGCGCCGCTAATATTGTTGCAGCAGGCGTTTCAGGTAGTCGAGTTCCAAACGCGGCCGGTCGTGCTCGCTGGCGCGCTTGCGGAGCTCGTCGAGGATCTCCCGCGACCGCTGCATCTCGCGGTCGGTCGGCACCTTGACGCTTTGCCCCTTGTCGAAGCGGGCCCGGCCGAAGGGATCCCGGTCGCCATTGCCATTGCCCTTGAGCTCGGTCTCGCCCTGCTGCGAGATTTGGTCCGACAACGAGTCGGCCGCCTTGTCGAGCTGCTGTGCGGCCTCTTCCTGCTCGCCCTGCGCGCCGCCCTTGCTGCCGCGCTGCAGCGCTTTTGCCGCATTGCGCATCGCCTTGTCTGCTGCGCCCATCGATTGCGGGATATTGCCCATCGACTCGCCGATCTGGCGGGCGGTATCGCCCAAGGACTGGCGCAGCGCCTCCTGGTCCTGTGCGGCGTTGGGATTGCTGCCGTTTTCCATGTCGCGCTGCTTCTTGGACAGCTCCTTCAGGTCCTCCAGCGACTTCTTTGCCTGCTCGTTCGCCTTGCTGTTGCCACCGCGGCCGGCGCGCATGTTCTCGAGCAGGTTCTTGATATAGTCGAGCATGTCCTGCGCGGCGTCGCGCGAGCCTTGCTGCGCCATCTGGCTCATCTTGTCGAGTTGCTGGTCGAGGTCGCTCCGCTCCAGCACCTGGGTATTCGGATCGACAGGCTGCTCTTGCTTTTGGCCGTTTTGCGCTTCCTGCTTGCGCAGATTTTCCGCCATCGCGTCAATCTCGCGGTTCATCGCGTCCTTCAGGATCTTGGTCAGGCGCGCGATTTCGGAGGCCGGCGTATTCGGATTCTTGAGCGCCTTTTCGAGCGCGTCCTCGGCCGAGCGCAAGGCTTTCTCAGCCTCGGGGCGATCCCCATCCTCGATCTTGAGCGCCGCGTTCCAAAGTAGATCCTCGACGTTCGCCAGCGCCTCGTCGCCATCCCGGGCGATCAGCCGCGTTTCGACCGTCGCAGCCTTGAGCGCCAGGAACACGGAAAGATCCTCGCCGAAAAGCTCCGGATGTACGGCGATGTTGGCGATCTGCATCGCGATCTGGAAATGCGGCATCTGGTTGAGGATCAGATGCTTGCGGATCTCGACGAGGGTCCGCGCCGTAGGATTGAGGAAAATCCGCTCCGGCAGGATCAGTGGAATCTCCTCGCTTTCACCCTTCTGGCCGGCGGCATCGGTCGCGGTCAGCTTCGCGATCACCGCCATGCCGGCCCACGGATGGGCGGTCAGGTCCTGGAAGCTGATGCCGCGCAAGTCTTTCGCGTTCTGGTCCGATGCCAGCGTGATGTCGATCGGCGGCGCGACTATCCCCGGATGCCCGGGCGCGAGGCGAGCCTTAAACGACACTGACGTCACGCCGTAGTCATCGGCCGCCTTGTAGTCGATCTTGAGCGCACCCGATTCCATCGGCAACGGCCGCTGGCCGAACGCGACCGTGGGCGGGTGGTCGGGAATGATGGCGATGTGCCAGCGCGCCAAGGTGGACAGGCCGCGCCGGATTCTGACGGTGCCAGACGCGGTCAGCGTCTGGTCCAGCGAAAAGCCGCCGCCTTCGATCGGCTTGAAGTCGACCTTGAGATCGTCTTCCACGAGATGCGGCACGCGCGAGCCCGTGCTGACATGGGCTTCGAGCGTGCTGCCAGTCGGAACCTGGATCGCTGCCTTCACTCCATCCTTGAGCAGGATGGGCGCCATGCCGGTATAGGCAGGCGGCTTGATCCAGGCCTCGACTGGCGGGACGGCTGGAGCGGTGCCAAATGTCGGCGTCAGTGAATCGAGGATCAGTGCGCCGGAGCGCGGGCCGGCGACGACGAGGCATAGAAGCAGAGACGCCAGGACCAGCAGCCGGATGGCGCGTGGGTCGCGCAGCGGCAGGTCGGGGCGGGGCGGGGCAAGCCGCAGCCGCTTGATCTCCGCCCGACGCCGCTCCTGATGGATGAGCCAGAGCGCGATCGTGGTGGGCCCAGCGTTGCCGGCCGGGTGATCCTCCAGCGTGTCGAACGGCCGATGCAGAAGGCCGCTGTCCCGCTCGACCCGCCGTTCGGCGGCTTTGCGCGATGGCGCGGCAATGCTGCGGACGCCCCGCCGCATCAGGTAGAGGAAACTGCCGGCGACCGCGATCAGCAACAGCAGATGAACGGTGCCAGGGAGCAGCGGCGGAATGCCCAGCAGCGCCAGCACGAGAAATGCGCCAACCAGGGTGGCCGCGGGCCAGAACGCGGCGGCGATCGTCTCCGCCCACAGGACGAGCGAGGCCAGCCACGCATAGCGCGCGATCGTGCTTCTGAGATGCGAACGCGCCGAGATCATGCCCGTTTCCTTGGCCGGACCGGTATCAGCCAGTCCGGTACACGCTCGTCCGCGAACATCGCCTTTACCGCCTGGCGGGGCCGGACAATGTCGAACCGATCGCCCCGTACCAGCACCTCGGCGGCAAGCGGGCGGCCATTATAAGTCGACGACATGCTGGAACCATACGCTCCCGCGGCGCTAAAAACGACCAGATTATCTGTCTCGATCGGCGGCAGCATGCGGCTCCGCGCGAAAGTGTCGCCGGTCTCGCAGACCGGGCCGACCACATCCACCGGTCCAACCGGCACGCCGGGCGCGGGTTCCTGTACCGGCAGGATGGAATGGTAGGCACCGTACATGCTGGGCCGCATCAGGTCGTTCATACCCGCATCGAGAATCAGGATATTGTTGGTCTCGCTCGTTTTGCGATAGACGACGCGCGAGAGCAGGATGCCGGCCGACGCCACGACCGACCGGCCGGGCTCGATCGCCAGCCGGCAACCCAGGTTGCCCAGCGCTTCGCATACAACACCGGCATACTCGGTGAGGGACGGCGGCCTCTCATCCTTGTAGGCGACGCCGATGCCGCCGCCGAGGTCGAGCGTCGTGACGGGCAGGCCTGCTTGGCGGATCGCCTGGGTGAGTTCGACCAGTTTGCGGTAGGCGGCGCGGTAGGGCGCCAGGTCGATGAGCTGCGAGCCGATATGGACGGCAAGGCCAACCGGATCAATACCGGGCAGGGCGGCCGCGCGGCGATAGACCTCAGGCGCACGGTCGAAGGGAATACCGAACTTGTCACCGCGCTTTCCGGTCGAGATTTTCTCGTGAGTCAGTGCATCGACGTCGGGATTGACGCGCAGGGCGATCCTCTGGCGCCTGCCCACCGCACGCGCCACCTGATCCAGCGCTTCGAGCTCAGGCTCGGATTCGACGTTGACCTGTCCGATGCCGACGGAAACCGCCGCGGTCAGTTCTTCACGCGTCTTGCCCACGCCGGAAAAGACGATGCGGTCGGGCGGAATACCGGCCGCGAGCGCGCGCTCCAGCTCGCCCAAGGAGACGATGTCGGCGCCAGCGCCGAGCCCGGCCAGGAAGGCGACGACTGCGAGGTTGCCATTCGCTTTCAGCGCGAAATGAATACCGACGTTCTGGCCGCCGAAGGCTTTCCCATAGGCCTGGTAGTTGCTCTCCAGGATCGCCGCCGAATAGACATAAGTCGGAGTCCCGACGGCCGCCGCGATCTCGGGCAGCGGCACGTCCTCGGCATGGAGCAGGCCGTTCCGATACGAAAATCCGCTCACAGATGCGTTCCTGGTGAATCCTTCGGGGGGTAATGCGCCGGATAGGGTGGGGCATTGGGGTCGGGCGGATCGAGGAAGCGCGGACGCTTGCCGCAACCGCCCAGCGTCACCGTCATGACCAGGAGGGCCACGAGCAAGATTCTCATAGATACCTCGTTCGGGCGGCTGCGACCGCTTCGCGCACCCGTTCAGGCGCCGTGCCGCCTTCGCTCCTGCGGCTGGCGACCGATGCTTCTACGGTCAGCACGGAATAGACCCGCTGATCGATCCCGGGATGAACGGCCTCGAAGTCAGCCAGCGGCAGGTCGGCAAGCTGAACCCCTTTGGCCTCGGCCCGCTTCACCAGCGTGCCGGCGACGTGGTGCGCCGAGCGGAACGGCAGCCCGAGCGCGCGCACCAGCCAGTCGGCCAAATCCGTCGCCGTTACATAGCCCCGGTCGGCCGCGCGCCGCATGGCTTCTTCGTTCACCGTCATATCTGCAACCATACAGGTCATGGCGGCCAGCACCAAAGCCAGCGTGTCCTCGGCGTCGAACACCGGCTCCTTGTCTTCCTGCATGTCCTTGGAATAGGCGAGCGGCAGGCCCTTGAGCGCGATCAGCAAGCCGTTGAGGTCGCCGATGATCCGGCCCGTCTTGGCGCGCGCCAGTTCGGCGGCGTCCGGATTGCGCTTCTGCGGCATGATCGAGCTGCCGGTGGTGAAGCGGTCAGACAGCCGCACGAAGGCGAATTGGTCGGACGACCACAGCACCAGCTCTTCGGCGAAGCGCGAGAGATGCACAGCCAGGATCGCGCCGGTCGCGAGATAGTCGAGCGCAAAGTCGCGATCCGACACGGCGTCGATCGAGTTGGCCGCCGGGCGCGCAAACCCCAGCGCCGCGGCGGTCGTGCGCCGGTCAATGGGGTAGGGGGAGCCGGCCAGCGCTGCGGCCCCCAGCGGGCATTCCTCGCTGCGCCGGATTGCGTCGGTGACGCGGCTGCGGTCGCGGCCCAGCATCTCGACATAGGCCAGCAGGTGGTGGCCGAAGGTGACCGGCTGGGCCAGCTGCAGGTGCGTGAAGCCCGGCATGATGGTCGCCGCGTGACGCTCGGACTGGTCGATCAGGGCGGCCTGCAGCGCACGGATGTCGTCGTCCAGCCGGCCGAGCGCATTGCGCACCCACAGCTTGAAGTCGGTCGCGACCTGGTCGTTGCGCGACCGCGCGGTGTGCAGCCGCCCCGCCGCCGGCCCGATCAGCTCGGCGAGCCTCGCCTCC
>CAZVYC010000133.1:0-13698 GCA_964631425.1 uncultured Rhodospirillales bacterium | reverse complement strand
GCCGGCGTTGCATGTCGATCTGCCAGTTCCTACTTTCGTCTTTTCCGGTGCACCAAGTTTCAATGGGTTAGAGTAGAACCCGGACCAGCGGGACCGCCACGGAATTGCAGCTGCGCGTGGCAACCTGTGCCCTGGCAACAGCGACGTGTATCGTTGGGTGATATTCCCGGCGGATCACGCCGAATATTCGATCATTCCGTTGTTCTGAATGACGACTCCGCGCTCGCCAGCCAGGGCGCGGAACGCCACGCGTCCGTCGCCCTCGCGCCAAACCTCCGTGCGGACGGTTTCGCCCGGATAGAGCGGGCTGGAGAATCGGACATCGAGCCGGCGCAGGCGCGTCGGATCGTCGTCGCAGAGCAGCCGCAGCAGGGCACGCCCGACCACGCCGTAGGCGCACAGGCCATGGAGGATCGGACGTTCGAATCCGACCGATTGCGCAACCCCGGGGTCGACATGAAGCGGATTGTAGTCGCCCGACAGGCGGTAAAGCAGCGCCTGATCGGGACGGGTCGGCAGGTCGAGCGCGAGGTCGGGCGGTCGATCGATCGGCACCGGATAGGGCTTCGGCGCGCCCTCGCCTGACCCGCCGAAGCCGCCATCCGCGCGCAAGAAGGCCGCCATGCCGACGTCGGCAATGGCCTCCCCGGTCGCCGCATCCGACAGGCGGTTGGTCATATACAGGATCGCCCCTTTATCCGCGCCCTTGTCATAGATCTCATCGACCGAAAAGACGCCCTTCACGGTTCCCGACGGCGGCAGAGGGCGGTGGAGGGTCAGCCGCTGCTCTCCATGCAGCACCTTTTGCCAGGTGATGCGATTGCCGGGGTCGCGCATCCATGCGCCGTCGCCGCCGGCCAGCACGCAGGCCATGGTCGGAAGGGCCGACAACCCCTTCTCGTAGGTGTATTTCAGGGTTGCCGGGCTCAGCGGATCGTCCTGCCCGACTCCGACGCCGAGCGCATAAAGAATCGTCTCGCGCTTGGTGTAGCTGGCCGTGTTCGTCTCGGACCGGGATTTGATGGCGTCGTAGTTCAGCGGCACGGCGGCCCTCCAGTTCAGCGTCCGATCGTGTCGAACGGCACGCCCTTGTCGGGCCGGTAGTCCTGCGGCAGTCCCAGTATCTTCTCGGCGATCGTGTTGAGCAGCATCTCGTCGGTGCCGCCGGCGATCCGCAGGGTGGGCATGTCGAGCCAGGACATGGTGAAGTCGCTTTTGGGGGTGGCGAGCGGGTCCAGCGCCGTTCCGGACGGTCCGAGCAGGTCGTTGGCCAAGGTCGCAATCAGCCGGCGACCACGCAGCGAGGCCAGCTTATGGATCGCCCCCTCCGCGCCCGGCTCGCGGCCCGCCGCAATCTCGAGCAGCGACTTGTCGTGGATCGCCACCAGCCCCTGCTGCAGCGCATAGGTCTGGGCGATGGCCGAACGCACCCTGCCGTCCTCGATCGCCGGCCTGCCGCGGTAAGGCTGCTCGCAGGCCAGCCGGACGAAGGCCGCGAGCTTGGGGCCGAAGCCGGCCTCATCGTTCGCGGCGGTATAGCGTTCGATCATCAGCGTTTCGACGGCGAGGCGGAATCCGTCGCCGATCGGGCCCAGCCGCTGGCTGTCGGGAATGCGGACGTCGTCGAAGAACACTTCATTGAAATCTTCGGCGCCGTGCAGCTGCTTGATCGGGCGCACCGTCACCCCCGGCGCATGCAGGTCGACGAAGAAATAGGTCAGGCCCTTATGCTTGGGCACCGAAGGGTCGCTGCGCGCGACCAGCACGCCGAAATCGGAATATTGCGCATAGGTGGTCCAAACCTTCTGACCGGACAGCACCCAATCGTCGCCGTCGCGCCGCGCCCGAAGGCGCACGGCCGCGACATCCGATCCGGTGCTGGGCTCGGAGAACAGCTGGGCCCAGATGGTTTCGCCCCGGACCGCGGGCGGTACGAACCTGCGCTTCTGCTCCTCAGTCGCATAGCGCAGCATCATCGGCACCGGCATGCCGAGGCTGATGGTGAAATACTCTGCCGGGAAGCCTAGCCGCGCTTCTTCGCGCACGAACAATATCTGTTCGAGCACCGCGCCCCCGGCGCCGCCATATTCCACCGGCCAGGTGATCGCGGCGTAGCCGTTCGCCGCCTTCAGCGCCTGCCAGCGCCGCGCCAGCGCCAGATCCGCGGCCTGGCCGAGCCCGCGCCGCGCGGCACGACCGAAGGTCGGCGCATGCTCCGCGAGAAACGCCTGCGCCTTGGCGAAATAGGCCTGGAGTTCGGCAGGCAGGCTGGCGCTCATCAGGCGGCAGCCTTCAGCGCGTCGGCCAGCGTGTCCTCCCAGAACAGGGCGGAGCCCAGTTCCAGCGCCAGGGACCGCGATCGGCGATAGTGGAGGTGAAGGTCATGCTCCCATGTCACGCCGATCGCGCCATGGATCTGGATCGCTTCGCGCGCGGCAAATTCATACGCACCGATGGCGGTGAGCCGCGCGGCGGCGGCGTGCAGCGGCAGATCGGCCTTATTCTCCGCGAGGTCGATCGCGGCGCGCAGCGCGTTACCCTTGGCGAGCTCGTTGGCGACATACATCTCGGCGATGCGGTGCTTGATGGCCTGGAACTTGCCGATCGGTTGGCCGAATGCCTGGCGCTCGTTGGCATAGTCGCGCGCCTGTTCCATGCAAGACTCGGCCCCCCCGACCTGTTCGAAGGCGACGATCACCGCGAGATGACCCAACACGGCATAAGCCGCCGAAAGCCCGTCCGCCCCTGCCAGCGCCGTCGCCGGGAGCCCGTCGAATTGCAGATCGGCCACACACCGGCTGTTGTCGAACGTTTCGATCACCTTTCTGGTCACACCTTCCCGCCCTAGGTCGGCGAGAAAGAGCCCAGAAGCTTCGTTCGCATCGGACGCGAGGACCACCGCAATATCGGCGACGGCCCCGGCGACGACGGCTGTTTTTGTCCCGTAGAGCCGGCCGCCCCGGAACAAGACGCCAGGCGTCGCGGGCAGAATGTCTCCCGCACCCTCTGCGAAGGCGACCGCGCCCACCGCGTCGCCGGCCGCGACCCTGGGCAGAATCTCCTGTTTCTGCGACTCGTTCCCCCACAGCCGCACGGCCTCGCTGACGGCGAAGGAGGTCGTCAGAAAGGGCGCACCGCAGGCGGCCCGACCGCATTCCTCAGCGATGATGCCGAGTTCGAGCGGGCCGAGGCCCAGCCCGCCATAGCTTTCGGGCACGGTAATCGCTGTCCAGCCCATGTCGCGGCAAGCGCGCCAGAAGCCGGCGTCATAGTGCCTCTGGGCCTGCAGAAGCGTCTTCAGCTCAGTGCCGGAATAGCTCTCTTCGAGAAGCCGCCGCGCTTCAGCGCGAATATGGCGCTGTTCGTCCGTGTAAAGATGGGGCATGAAAGCTCGCTTGACTCTTCTCCCGGGTTTTCACGGATCGCGCGTCTGCCCGCAACCTGCGGAGGTCCGGCGCAGGAAATATCGCATACACGGCGAATTCGGCTTGAGCGGATTCGGGGCGGATAAACCGCTCTAATGGCTGACATCGAGACGGTCTGAGTATTCGGCATGGCGCCACGGGAAAACACCGAACAATCCAACCGCAACGGGGCCAATCGCAATGAAAGTGGCCCCAAAGCGATGTCGCGCGTGCTCCGCCTGCTGGATGAGCTGGCGCGGACGCCGGAAGGACTTTCGCTGGCCGATCTGAGTCAAGTGCTGGAGACGCCGAAAAGCACGCTGATCAATTCGCTGCGGCCCTTGGTCAGCGACGACTACCTGATCGCGGACGGCAATCTTTATCGCCTCGGGCCACGCAGCTTCAGGCTGGCGGCTACGGTCGCATCGGCCTGGTCGCTGCCGCGGATCGTCCACGGCTATCTGGCCAGCCTGGCCAGCCGGACGCACGAGTCGGTGGCGCTGGCAGTGCTCGACCACGAGATGCGGCGGTTCGTCTATATCGACGTCATCGAAAGCAGCCGTCCGGTGCGTTATGCGATGCGGATCGGGATGAGCGGTCCGCTCTACTCGACCGCAGCCGGCCGAGTCCTGCTTGCCCATCAGCCGCAAGCCTACCAGGAAGATTATTTGCGAAGCGCCAAACTGCAGGCGTTTACGCCGCGGACGAATACCGACCGCGCGGTGCTCCAAAAACAGCTGGAGGCGGTGCGGAAGGAGGGGTGCTGGATCAGCATCGGCGAATCGGTTGAGGATTCGGCAGCCATGGCTGCGCCGGTCTTCGGTCCCGACGGCCAAGTCCTCGCAGCCTTGTCGGTCGGCGCACCCTCGGACCGGCTGCAGGCGAATCTCGATGAACTCCGCACGATCCTCAAAGAGGTCGCCGCGCACGCATCCGGCCGCTTCGCCGGCGAATAGCCCCGCGGCGGCGCCCCGCACCAAGGGAGGGTATGGCTATGGATTGAGCCCCATGAAGCGCATGCCGTTGTCATACATGATCTTGCGCGTATCGTCGTCGGCGATCTCGGCGCAGGCCTCGTCCGCAAATTCCCGCGGCTCCGGCACACCTTCGGAGTGCGGGTAGTCCGACCCCATCAGAATCCAGTCGCTGCTGCCGGTCTGTTCGATCAATGCCGCGATATCGTCTTCGGGGTAGGCCACCACGCCGATATGGCGCGTGAAGATCCTGCTCGGCCGCTCTTTCAGCTGCCCCGCCGGCCAATGGCCCATCTTGGCCATGCCACGGCACTTGTCCATCTTGACCAGCATGTTGGGCACCCATTCCGCGCCGTTTTCGGCGGACAGCAGCCGGACATTGGGAAACCGCTCGAAGAAGTTCCAGAAGATGAAGCTGGACAGCGTCTCGATCACCGGCCGCTCGCTGTAGCCGTGCATCCACACGAAGGCGGTTTGCCTGAGCCGCGATTGCTGGACCGGCTCGCCCCAGACCGCCATGTGGTGCTTCAGATAGATCGCCTCGGAAACATGGAAGGCGACGCGAATGCCGGCCTCGTTCAGGATCGCCCAGAAACGGTCGTGGTCGGGATGCGCCGGCGCCTTGTTGTTGAAAGGCCCCATCGGCATCAGCACGATCTTGGCGCCGTTCTTGACGGCCCATTCAGCCTGGACGCAGGCCTGGTCGATATCGGCCAGCGTCAGGATCGGTGTCACATAGATGCGGTCCTTGAAATTGAAGGACCACTGGTCGAGCAACCACCGATTATAGGCGCCGAACACGGCATAGGCGGCCGCGGGCTCTTCCAGATAGCTGATCGCGCTCACCATATTGCCGATATAGAGGATGCTGGAGCGGACGCCCCAGCGATCGAGATATTTGACCCGCTCGGCCGGTTCGATCATCTCAGCGCTGATCGGCACGCGCATATCGAGCTCGGGCTTGCCCTCCTTCATTGCGCGCAGCCATTCATGCATCTTGCCGGGCGGCGGGATGCGATAATCCTCGGTCATGTAGTCGGCGCTGATCTCGACCTTGCGCGGGCCGACATAGAGGGCGAACTGCCCGTCTTCGCCGGTCTTGTAGTGCAGCCCCCAGCGCTCTGCATATTCCTTGGGCATATAGCGGGAGAAAGCGTCCGGCGTCTCGTAGAGATGCGTGTCGGCATCGAAGATCGGGCCCTGATAACGGCGGCCGGCCGCGGTTGCGCCGGCGAGTGCTTGATCGACCATTGTCAATGCCCCTGTTCGGTTTTCTGAACGCTATTCAGTTTTTTCTCAAGCGCGCGATCTGTCAACCCGAGTGGGCGGGGGCAATCGCTGAAAGCGCGTGCGCGATGAATTCCCGAAGCACTAAAAGCCTGGGTTGCCGAATCCAGCTCAGATCGGCGCGTCAGGCCCTTTCGAAGATGTGGACGGCCGAGGCGGTGCCCAGGCCGACGACATGCGTCAGCCCGATCCGGGCGCCCTCGACCTGCCGCGCGCCTGCCTCGCTGCGGAGATGGAGCGCCACCTCGTACATGTTGGCGATGCCGGTCGCGCCCAGCGGATGCCCCTTGGACAGCAGGCCGCCGGAAACATTGACCGGCACCCGGCCGCCAAGCGCCGTCTCGCCCTCATCGATCAGGCGCCCGGCCTCGCCCTCGCCGCACAGGCCGAGATTTTCGTAATGCAGCAGTTCGGCAGTGGCGAAGCAGTCGTGCAGTTCCACCAGATCGACCGCGCCGGGTCCGAGCCCCGCCTGCTCGAAGGCGGCCTTCGCCGCCAGCCTGGTGACGCTGTTCACATCCCACATCGTCGGATTGCGCGGTTCCCATGGGTCGGACGCCAGCGCCGAGGCGCGCACGCGGATGGCGCGGGCAAGTCCCATCTCGCGCGCCTTCTTCTCCGAAACCAGGACCGCGGCGGCCGCGCCGTCGACATTGACGGAGCACATCAGTTTGGTATTCGGATAGGCGATCATCTCCGAACCCATCACCTCATCGAGCGGCGTTTCCTTCTGGTACATCGCCTTGGGATTCATCGTTGAATGGTGATGGTTCTTGACCGACACCTTCGCGAACTGCGCGAAACTGGTGCCGTATTTGGCGGCATGTTCCATGCCCGATTCGGCGAAGACGGCCGGCATCGAGGCGGAGCCGAGCAGGCCTTCGAGCGGTATGCCGGTTTCGGCCCCGGCGCCCAGCATGCCGCGCGGCATCTTCTCGACGCCGACTGCCAGCACCACGTCGAAAAGGCCGGCCTTGATGGCAATCCAGGCCTCGCGAAAGGCCGACGCGCCGGTGGCGCAGGCGTTGGAGACATTGGTCACCGGAATCCCGGTCTGGCCGAGCTCCCGCATGATCCCCTGCCCGGTCATGTCGTAGCTGCCGAACACCGAACCGCAATAGAGCGCCTGAACGTCGCGAATCGTCAGCCCCGCATCGTCGAGCGCGAGCAGCGCCGCCTCGCCCCCCAGCTTCGGGAAGCTGACGTCCGGGTAGCGCCCGAAGCGGATCATATCGATCCCCTGGATGTACACGTCGGCCATGACCTGCTCCTCAGATGGCGGGTTCGAAGAAATAGGCGATATAGGAATTGCCCTCCTTGTCCTTTCGACCGAGCGCATCCCCGAAGACGAGCTTGACCGGCAACTTGGCCGGCAGCGCCTCCGGCTCGGCAGCGACACCGACAAGATTGCCTTTGAGCGACAAGCCATCCTCCAGATCGACAACCGCCGAGACGAAGGGCACAGGCACCCCGGGATAGGAGCGGCGCACGATCGAGTAGGCGTGGAGCTTTCCGCGCTCCGCGCCGCGGAAGAGGTCGAAGCCGACGCGCCCGCCGCAGGCCGGGCAGGCCAGCCGCTCGTCGACCATCACGGCGCCGCAGGCCCGGCAGCGGCGCCCCTCGATGAAGGGCTCGCCTCTGCTGTCGAACCGGATATAGGGAACCGCAGCCTTGAGCGCCGCGGGAGCCGTGACTTCGGTCATCGAAACCTCATGTCATTTATTCAACGAGAGCATGGGGATCACGGGGTTCACGCGATCCGCGTCAGGCCAAAATCGCCCAATTCCGGCGTACGGCAAGCCGACCGCGGTGGCGCAGACGACATATCGCCATCATGATACCCCCTATTTTCGCCTTGCCAGCCGGGACCGGCGAAGCCGATTCCCTGGGAAGCCGAAGTGCGGAGGAAGGCCAGATGACGTATGCGGGGAAATGGCTTAAGGCGCCGCAGGATGTACTCTTCACGGTCAAGGACCGCGTCGCCCGCGTGACGCTCAACCGGCCCGACAAGCGCAACGCGCTGACGCCGTCCATGCTGCAGGAGCTGCACGACGCTCTGCTGGAAGCCGACGACCGCACGGATGTCAGCGTTATCATTCTTGCCGGGTCGGGGAAGGATTTCTGCACCGGCTACGATCTTGGCGGCGTGTACGCCGGCCGCAGCCAGGAAGAAGTTGCGCGCGCGAACGATGCCCAAGAGACCATCACCTATCGCAGCTCCAACGCCAATTTCGATGACGATTGCTGGTTTCTGGAGCGGCAGCAGGCGCTGACCACTATCATCTTCGACCTGCATAAGCCGGTGATCGCCCGGGTCCATGGCAATTGCCTGGCCGGCGGGACCGACCTCGCGCTGATGTGCGACTTCATTATCGCCGCGGCGGAGGCAAGGATCGGGTTTCCGGCCACCCGGGCGAACGGCTCCCCGCCCAATCACATGTGGATCTATCATTGCGGGCCGCAGTGGGCCAAACGGCTGCTGATGACTGGCGATTCCATTCTAGGATCGGACGCCGCGAAGATCGGCCTTGTCCTGGAGGCGCCCCGCGCCGAAGCGCTGGACGCCGCCGTTAACGAGCTCGCCCGCCGGCTTTCCTTCGTCGATGCCGAGCTCCTGTCCGCACAGAAGCGCATCGTCAATCTGGCGCTGGAAAGCATGGGCGCACGGACATTGCAGCGATTGGCGGCAGAGACTGATGCCCGCGCCCATCTCTCCAAAGGGCCGCGCCGCATGCAGTTCAAGGCCGATATGGCCGAACATGGGCTGAAGCAGGCGTTGCAGAACCGCGATGCGCCTTTCGGCGACGGGCTGGTCAAGCTTTCCGACAACTGACGGCACTCTTACCCGGAAGAAAAATCGAATGGCGTTCGAAAAACCTCTTGCACGATGCGAGTTGTTATGACAACCTGCTGTCATAAGAACAGCGTGGGGAGAAGATTCCATGTTTCGTTCGCCTAATCCCAAGAGAGTAAAGTCCGCCGAGCGCGTGCTCGAGGTGCTGCGGTATTTCAATGCCGATCGCGAGGAAGCGACGGTCATGGATATCGCCCGGGAAATGGGGTACCCACAGTCCAGCACCTCCGAGTTGCTTCAGTGCCTGGTGAAGCTGGGCTATCTCCACCGTGACCGCTACGCACGTACCTACCGGCCGACGGCCCGGGTGGCGCTGCTTGGCGCCTGGGTACAGCCCAAGCTGTTCCGCCGCGGCCATCTCCTCCCAATGCTGGACAAGCTGGCGGAGGAGACCGGCCAAACGGTCTTCCTGGCCTCGAAGGTGGGGCTGACGGTCCAGTATATTCATGTGGTGGCGGCCCGTGATGCCGGACCACCGTCCTTGGCGGAAGGGTCGAGCGCATTTCTGCTGCACTCAGCCCCGGGCAAGACCCTTCTGTCGACCCAGGACCAGGATCTGACGCGCAAGCTGATCCATCGGCTGAACGCTGAAACGGAAGACTCGTCGCTGAGGATTTCCTTTGCTGTCTTCGCGCGCGAGCTGGACCAGATCCGGGCGCGCGGCTATGCGGCAGGGGCAGGCGAAGGCGATTGCGCGATGGTCTGTATATTGCTGCCGCGCACGCGGGCTGATGCCACCACCGACGAACGGCTGGTGATGGGCATCCACGGCCCCTCCGCAACCATCGGCGAAAACGAAGAGCAACTTGTGAGCGCGATGCGCGGCGCGGTCGCCCGCCACCTGCGCCCGGTAAGGATCACCGCGACCGCCGTGGCCGCGCAACAGCCCGAACTCGCTCGCGCCATTTGAAGGTTAGAGGTTTTTCCATTCACCGCGCGTTGCCGCGGCATCAGCCCCACCCAGCCTCCCCCATCAAGGGGGAGGGATATGAATCGGAAGCCCTCCCCCTCGATGGGCCCCTCGATGGGGGAGGGTTGGGTGGGGGTGATCTCGCGGCAACTTAGGAACGCCCTCAAAGGGCGGCATCCCTTCCCAGGATCACCGTGGCCTGGCTGGAGAGCACGCCGCCATTGCCGTGTGCGAGCGCCAGTTCGGCGCCCTCGACCTGGCGGCCGGGTGCCTCGCCCCGCAATTGGCGAACTGCCTCGACGATTGCGATCAGCCCGTACATGCCGGGATGGGCGCATGAGAGGCCGCCGCCGTTGGTGTTGACCGGAAGCGCGCCGCCGGGCGCGATCCGGCCGTCCTCGACGAATCGTCCCCCTTCGCCTTTGGGGCAAAAGCCCAGATCCTCAAGAAACAGGATCGTGTTGATCGTGAACGCGTCATAGAGCTGAGCGACATCGATCTCAGCGGGCGACAGGCCGGCCTGGGCGAAGGCACGAGCGCCCGAACGGGCCGCCCCGGTCACGGTGAGATCGGGCATCCAGGCGATCTCGCGATGGGTAGTTTCCGATGCCGCGCCCAGCACGTAGACAGGTTTCGCCGATATATGCCGCGCGCGATCGGCACGCGTCATCACGACCGCCGCCGCCCCGTCGGTCACCAGACAGCAATCCAGGACGGACAGGGGATCGGAGACGAGGCGGGAGCCGAGATAGTCGTCCATCGAGAGGGGATCGCGCTTGAACGCCTCGGGATTCTCGCTCGCCCACTGGCGGGCTGCGACGGCGACCGCGCCCAGCTGCGCCTTGGTCGTTCCGAACAGATGCATGTGCCGGGCGGCGGCCAGTGCATAGGAGCTGACGGGGTTGAGCGGCCGGTACGGCGCCTCATAGCGCATGGGCTGCACGGTGTTCACGTGCTTGCCCGAAGCCGTCGCCTGGTTGCTGCCGTAAGCGATGAGCGCGGTGTCGATCGCCCCGGCGTCGAGCAGCCAGGCGGCCAGTTCCACATAGCTTTGAAATGCCGACCCGCCGGAGCGGCTATTGTCGATGATCTCGGGGTGGATACCCAGATACTGCGCGAAGGACAGCCCGCCCAGCGTGTCGGTGCCGTGGCAGAAGAACAAGCCGTCGACATCCGCCAAGCTGAGGCCTGCCTGGCCCAGCGCATCCATGCTGGCCAGCGCTGCGCTGTCCGATGCTTCGAAGCCCGGCGCCTTGCCCAGCCCGAAGGTCGCCGACCCGACAATCGCGGTCTTGCCGCGCGGGAAAGCCTCAGCCATTTCAGTCCTGTCCCAGCGGTTCGAAGACGATCACCGGATCGCCGTCCTGGTCGACGATGCGCGCCTGCACCGGCATCCCGATCCGCACGGAATCGGGCGGCACGCCCTCGACCCGGCTCATCATGCGCGGTCCCTCGGCGAGATCGATCAGGGCGACGTTGTAGCTGGGCTCCGGCGGCTTCTTGCGGACCACTGTCGTCGAATAAACCGTGCCGCGGCCGGAGACCTCGACCCATTCCAGGTCGCGTGCGCCGGTGCCGGGTGCGAGCACCCGCGGGTAGAAGACGAATTCGCCACTCTCTCGGCTCCGCTGCAGCATGAAGCGGCCCTCGGCGAGGAAGCGCTGGAAGTCGGCGTCGGGATGGATTTCGCTCATGCGCGGTCAGTTTCCGATGAAGACCGGCGGGCGTCGTTCCTGGAACGACCGCGTGCCTTCCTTGAAATCTTCGCTCTGCACCAGCAGCGGCTGCATGTTGGCCTCAAGCTCCAGCGCCTGTTCGAAGGTCTGGCCGGGGACTGCGTCGACCAGCCGCTTGGCGAGCGACAGCGCCAGCGTCGGCGCCTTGGCGAACGCACCCGCCAGCTCCATCGCCTTGGGCAGCACCTCGGCGGCCGGAAGCGCATGGAGCGCCAGTCCCAGGGAGTACGCCTCGACGCCGCTGATGAAGCGGCCGGAAAAGAGGATTTCCTTGGTCCGCTGGACGCCGACATAGCGCGTCAGCAGGAACGCGGCGCCGCCGTCGGGGGCAAGGCCGATATGGCGGAAGGCGAACTGGAAACGGGCGTCTTCCGCAGCCACGATGATGTCCGAGAGCAGCACCAGGCTCCATGACATGCCGATGCACACGCCCGTAACCGCGGCGATAACCGGCTTGCTGGTCGATGCGACTGAGCGCGACATGCGGTGCTGGTTCCGCATCTTGGACATCGAGCCGCGCACCCCGCCCGTGCCCATCTCGGTGATATCGCCGCCGGCGCTGAAATCGGGCCCGGCGCCCGTGATGACCACTGCGCGAACCTGATCGTCGTCCTGCGCCTGCTCGAACGCCCACGCGATCTCGTTGCGCATCGCCAAGGTGACGGCGTTCTTGCGTTCCGGGCGGTTGATGGTGACGACGGCGACGCCGTCCTCGACGGCATAATCGATTGACACGGGGCGGCTCCCTCTGCTGCGGGGCTCGACTTCGATAGCATCGGGGTCGGTACTAGGACGATAGGCGGTCGGGGAGGGTTTCGGCCATATCACGGCTGCGATACGCGCCGCAAAGGCGGGGGAGCACCTTGCCATCGGATGCGTGGCGCGCAATGTCGGTGGGCGGACATTCGGCGCCCGATCGTTCGACCCTCCCCCGATCGTTCGACTTTCTAGGGCGCCGTGCCGTTCGTCGGCGACTGGAGAACCATAATGACCGACTGCTATGCCGCCTTCGATCGCCTGCTGTTCGATCGGCCGGCGCAGCATGTGCTGCGGGTCAGGATCAACAATCCAGACAAGATGAACGCGCTCGACGTCCGCGCACACCGGCAAATGGAAACGCTGTGGTCCGCGATCGACGCCGACCCTGAGACGCGTGTTACCATCGTCACCGGTGCCGGCCGGGGCTTCTGCGCCGGTGCCGCGATCGAGGGCATCCCGACGGACCCGCCCGATCGCCACGAGCAATATTGCACCTCGTTCCGGGAAGCGACCAACCTGGTTTCGGCGCTGATCAACGCGCGCAAGCCGATCGTCTCCGCGATCAACGGTCCTGCCGTGGGCGCGGGGCTGGCCATCGCGCTTCTGGCCGATATCCCGATTGCCGCCAAGACTGCCAAGCTTCTGGATGGGCATCTGCGCATCGGCGTGACCGCCGGTGACCATGCCGCGATCATCTGGCCGCTGCTCTGCGGCATGGCCAAGGCCAAGTACTTCCTGATGACCAACGAAACGATGACCGGCGAGGAGGCCGAGCGTCACGACCTCGTCGCGCTCGCGGTCGATGCCGACCAGCTGGAGGCGAAGTCGATCGAGGTCGCGACCAAGCTCGCCAAGACCGCGCCGACGGCGCTCAGGATGACTCGGTACGTCCTCAATCACTGGCTGCGCCAAAACCAGGCGATCTTCGACCTGTCGGCCGCGTTCGAGATGGCCAACGTGTCCAGCGGCGAAGCCCAGGAGGCCATCCGCGCGCTCACCACGAAGACGGAGGCGGTGTTCGATGCGGACAGCCAGTTCTGACCGCGCGGGCGGAGCAGCGCTTTGAGCACGGACGAATCCGATCTCGAGGCGCTGAGGGCCGGCATCCGCGACGTGCTCGAGCGCGAAGCTTCGCGCGACCGGGTCCAGCGCTTCGTCGCCGGCGGGACGGTGTTCGAGGAGGATTTGTGGGCCCGCCCCGCGGAGCTCGGCTGGCTGGGTCTTGCGGTTCCTGAGGAGCATGGCGGGTTGGGGCAGGATTTCGCCGCTCTGGCGGTGCTCTATGAGGAACTCGGCCGCTTCGTCGCCCCGCTGCCGCTCGCCGGAACCATGCTGGTCGCCGAGGCGCTGGCAAAAGCCGGCTCGGCGGAGCAGCAGGCAACCTGGCTGCCGCGGATCGCTGCAGGCGAAACCCCGGCCGCACTGGCGGTTCACTGTCCCCGTCCGGCCCGTGGCGTACAGCTCTCCAGAACCGGCAACAGGCTCATCCTGTCCGGGCGCGCCGACGATCTGATCGAGGGCGCCGCGGCCAAGCTGTTGCTGGTCGGTGCGCAGGACGCCAACGGCGCACCCCACCACGTGCTCGTCGTGCCGGAGACCGACGGTGTGACCGTCGTCGCCGAGCCGACAGTCGACCAGACTCGCCACTTGGCACATGTCGAATTCGAGGCCATTTCTCTGCCTGCGGACCGGCTGCTTCCCGGGCCCGCCGGCCCGCTGACGGAGATCCTCCTCAGTCACGCCGCCCTGGCGCTTGCCTGCGACGCGATCGGCG
>CAZVYC010000132.1:0-14153 GCA_964631425.1 uncultured Rhodospirillales bacterium | reverse complement strand
GGGGTTCTTGTGGGCCTGCAAGAACTATGACGGCGACGTCCAGTCCGATTCGGTGGCGCAGGGTTTCGGCTCGCTGGGCCTCATGACCTCGGTGCTGCTGACACCGGACGGCAAGACCGTTGAGGCCGAGGCGGCGCACGGCACGGTCACCCGCCACTATCGCCTGTGGCAGCAGGGCAAGGACACCTCGACCAACCCGATCGCTTCGATCTTCGCCTGGACCCAAGGCCTGAGGTATCGCGGCCAGTTCGACGAGACGCCCGAACTGGTCCGGTTCGCGGACACGCTGGAAAAGGTCTGCGTGTCGACCGTCGAGGCGGGATTCATGACCAAGGACCTCTCGATCCTGATCGGCCCCGACCAAGCCTGGCAGACCACCGAGCAATTCCTGGGCACGCTCGACGGGCGGCTGGCCAGCGAACTCGGCTGAACCCAGAAACGCTGGCGAGGACCTCGCCACCGCTTCATTCTGACGGGCCGCTTTCTCCGGACAGGCTGGTGCCGTCCCCCCCAACCCGCTGGCTTCGCCGTCGACCTCCCCCATCGAGGGGGAGGGAAAGACTTCAAAGCACTTCGTAAACCCTCCCCCTCGATGGGTCCCTCGATGGGGAAGGTTTGGGTCGGGGTGACGGCGGGTCAGCGACGGGCGGTGAAGCGCTGCGTTGATTCCTCGCGCTCACCCGAGCGGCGGGCCGGCGGCTGGTAGGCGCGCCTTGCATGGTCGGCGCAATAGGGCAGGCCCTCGGCCGAAGCACGGCCGCAGAAATGGAAGTCGGCATCCCGCGGATCGCCAATCGGCCATTTGCAGATGCGGTCGGTGAGCGTAAGGATCGTGGCGCCGGGCATATCCTCAAGCTCGGCAGGTGGAAGCGGCTCGACGCGCTGCGGCCGCGGCTGCGCGGAGACCACCGTATGGGTGACGCGAGGCGCAGGCGGGCGGCGCTCCGGACGCGGGCGCGCGGCGGTTTGGCGACGCACCACACCGGCTGGGCGGTTCTTGATCGGCGACGGCCGGCCGGTCAGACCCAACCTGTGCGCCTTGCCGATGACCGCGTTGCGCGTGATTCCTCCCAGTTGCGCCGCGATTTGGCTTGCACTGAGCCCGTCGTGCCATAATGACCGAAGCTGCTCGATGCGCTCGCTGCTCCACTCCATGTTGTGCCTCCCGTGTCTTGGCGTGCCGTCTGCTGCTATAGATCGTATTCCTGCTAGATATAGTAGGCAAGAGGGAAAAGGGACCATTATCTTGCGGATTATCAGCGCGCGCAGGGTTGGGATGTCATCGTCGTTCAATGGGCCGAGACGACGATGCAGAGTAATGCCGCCACACGTATCGAGGCTTTCCGGGAACCGTCGCTGAGGCGCCGGATCGTGACTGAGACGCGCTCCGACGAAATCCTGATGGCTGCGATCGCTGCCGGCGATCAGCTTGCCTTCGCGCGGCTGGTCGAACGGCATCTGTCACGGACGGTAGGTCTGGCGACGCGGCTGATGGGATCGCGAGCGGACGGCGAGGAAATCGCGCAGGAAGCCTTTGCGCGGGTCTGGTCGCACGCCGGACGGTGGCGGCCGATCGGCGGCGGCGGCAACGCCCGGTTCACCACTTGGCTGTATCGCATCGTCGTAAATCTGGCGATCGATCGCAAGCGGCGCCCATCATTGGCGGCGATCGATGAAGTCGAGGAGCCGGTCGACGAGGCCGACGACGGGTTCATGCACATTCACCGGCGTCAAGTGTCAGATGCGGTCACGGCCGCGATGGCACGATTACCGGAACGGCAGAGGGTGGCCTTGGCGTTATGTTTTTTCGAGGGGATGACCAATATCGAAGCAGGGAAAATTATGGCCCTCAGCGTCGGCGCGGTGGAATCCTTACTTGTCAGGGCGCGGCGGGCGCTTAGACTGGAATTGTCGGGTGTTTATGAAGAACTTTCGGAGGGTTAGGTGAAACTGGCGCGGTTCAACGCGATTCTCGACGCCTACGGCGCCGCGCCGGATCGCTGGCCGGCACGGGAGCGTGCGGACGCGCTGGCGCTCTCGCGGTCGTCTGTGGTTGCGGCGCGCGCATTGGCGCAGGCCCGCGCGCTCGACGCCGCTTTGCGGAATTCCTGTATGTTCGACCTGGAAATCGAACCGGCACGCTTCGCCTATCTCCATTCGCAGATCATGACCCGAACGCGTCCGCGAGCGGCAGGCTGGTTCCTGCGCTGGATCGGGATCGACCTGACGCCGCGGCAGATCTGGCCGTCGGTCGCCGGCTTGGCGCTGGCGACCCTGCTGGGTTTTGCGGTGGGTTTAAGCGGATGGATGCAGCTCGACAATCCGCGAGACTCGGACGATTCAGTCCTCTCCTCGATCGACGTGCCGGTGTCGGTGCCGTGACCATTTCCCGCGGTGGCGCCGTTCTCGGGCTGATCGCGGTCCTGTCGATCGCTGTCAATCTATTCCTGGCCGGCAGCCTTGTGGGCCGCCAGTTCCGCCCGTCCGGATCAAACTTCGAGCAGAGGCTTGATAATGGCTGGCAGAAGGTGGTTCAGCAGTTGCCGGAGGGCGACAAACCGATCGTCAGGCAAATCTTCGCGCAGCATCGCGATGATTTGATCGAGAAATGGCGCGCTTCGCGCGGGCCGGAGCAGCGTGCCGGAAAGGCGCTCAGAGCCAATCCGTTCGATGAAGCCGAGGTTCGGGCGGAATTTGAAAAGGCGAACGAAGGCTTCACGGAATTCCGAAAGGCGATGCAGGAGGTCTTCATCGACATCGCGCAGAAGATATCGCCCGAAGGGCGCGAGAAGCTGCGCTCGCCGATCGGCGGCCTGTAAGCAGCGCCGGCTGCAGCCGCAGCCACGATTGGAACACGCCTCACAGTTTTGATAAGAGGTGCCGCAAGATGGCCGTCGTAGGGACGGCCGCAACATGCGGAAAGTTCCAATGCGGGTCGCGTCCGGCGTTCGGCAATGCATCTTCCTGGGCATCTTCCTGGCGATCGCGACCGCCGCAGCCCCGCTCCAGGCTATTGCCCAGAGCCCTGCCGCGCCCGAGATCGTCAAATATGAGCTGGCCGCGAACCAGGATACGCCCGAGCTCTGCTTCGTCGTCGATCAGACCATGCCGCGGCAGCCCGAGTCCCCGTTCGACTCGTTCATCGTCACGGAGCCCGCAGCCAAGCTCTCCGCGGTGGCGCGCGACGACCGGCTTTGCCTGACCGGCCTCGCCTTCGGCGTCACCTATACCGTCACCTTGAAGGCCGGACTGCCCGGAGTGTCCGGCGTGCTTGCGAAGGACGCGCAATTCCGTATCCAGGTGCCTGACCGGCCGCCGGAACTGGATTTTGCGAGCCGCGGGAGCACGCTTCCACGGCTCAGCGACGGGCTCCCGATCCGGAGCGTGAACGTGCCACGGATCGACGCCGAGATATTCCATATCTCGGATCGCGACCTGATGCCCGAAGGCTCCCGTTCAAAGCCGCTCGCGGGCGACATGGCCGCGGCGCTGCCGCTCGGCCTCGGAGACCGCGTATGGCATGGCGTCGTGGAAACCAAAGGCGAGGCCAACCAGGACACGGTCACGAATCTTGCTCTCGACAAGACCATCGGCGGGCTGAAGCCCGGCCTTTACGTCGCCGTCGCCCGACCTGCGGGGACGTCCGCATCGCCCGGCAAATCGCCCTCGCCGACTCAGTATTTCACCGTCTCCGATCTGGGACTGACCGCCTATCGCGCCCGTGACGGCCTTGCAGTGGCCGTTCGCTCGCTCGCCACGGCCGCCGCGGTCCCCGGCATCGACATCGCGCTCATCGCCCGGAACAACCGTGAACTCACGCGGGCCCGCACCGACGATTCCGGCCTCGCCCGGTTCGATCCTGCAGTGTTGCGCGGTACGGCCGGAGACCAGCCCGCAAGCCTGTATGCCTATGGCGCGGCCGGTGAATTCGGCATGCTCTCCATCGACACGCTCGCAGTTTCGAAGCTGCCGCAGGTACGAATTTATCCCGACCACACGCTGTACCACCCGGGCGGCACGGTCGGGCTGCTGGCGCTCGCTCGAAATTTCGAGGGCCCTGCCGGATCCAAGATGCCGCTTACCATTGCCGTGCATCGACCTGACGGCACCCTCTACCGGTCGTTGTCGCTCGAGGACCAGGGTGCCGGCGGATATACGGCGAGTGTCGTCCTGCCCGGCCTGGGAGCCGAGGGGCGGTGGCGTATCGATGCCCTGGGCGGCAATGCCCCGGACGGTAATGCCCCGGACGGTAATGCCCCGGACGGTAATGGTCGTCCGGTCATCGGCTCCGCCGAGGTCGTCGTGGCGCCCGAAGATGCACGCCTGACGGTCGGTGTCGGCGCTGAAGCCGCGCTGCTCGATCCGGACCAACCGGCAGCGGTAACGGTCCAGACGCAATTCCGCGGCGGCCAGGCCGCCACCGGCACGCCCGGTGAGCTTCGCGTCCGGATCGGCCCGGCCGCGAACGCGTTTCCGGCCTTTCCGGGCTTCTCGTTCGGCCTCGACGGCCACGGCGAGTCCAGCGCGACGATCGAGCCGATCCATTTCACGACTGATGGCGGCGGCAAGGCAACAGTCCCGGTCAGGCTGGGCCCGCTGCCCCGCACGACGAAGCCGCTCGAAGCCGCGATCCTGGCGCGGGTGCTCGATCTCGACGGTCATGCCATCGAACGCGCGATCACCGTACCGGTCGCAGCCCATCCGCTGCTGCTGGGGATCAAATCGCCGCCGGATGGCATAGTTCCGGAGGGCCAGCCCGCACATTTCGAGGTGGTCGCGCTTAGCCCGGATGGCGCGCGCCAGGAAAAGGCCGGCGTCGGCTGGGAGATTGCTCGCGAGGATTTTGCGCCGTCCTGGTTCTGGGACGGAGCGCGGTTTGCCTATCGGCCGGCGACGAAGGACACAACGGTCGCCGGCGGCGCGGTCGATGTTCCGGCGAACGCGTCCGGGATGGTCGACGCGACCTTGCCGGCGGGCCGGTATCGCGTAACCCTTTACGATCCTAAGGGCGAGGCGGCCAGCAGCGTGCGGTTTGTCGTCGGCTGGGCGCCGCCGCTCGCGGACCGGCCTTCCGACGCAATCACGCTCGCACCTGCCAAGCCGTCATACGGACCCGGTGAGGGCGCCGACATTTTCGTTCGGCCGCCCTTCGAATCCGACATCATCCTGGGCGCGGCCGACCGCGATATCCGCAGCCTCGTGGTTCAGCATATTCCCGCCGCCGGCGGCATGATTCATCTCGACATACCGCGCGACGCGTCGGACGGATTGAGGCTGGTCGCGACCGCGTTGGCCCCGCCGGCGCCGATTGCACCGGGGCTGCCCCGCCGCGCAACCGGAACGGGCGTGCTCTCGCCGGACTCCGGCCGGCAGAAGCTGGACGTGAAGCTTGAGTTGCCGGAAAGGGCCCAGCCGGACCAGACACCGACCGTCGCCGTGACGGTGAGCGGCATGAGCGACGAACCGACATTCGTTGCGATCACGCTGGCAGGCGTCAAAGAAGATGGGCCGGCTCCAGCCGCAGGCGAAGACAATTTGCCTTCGGGCGCTCCAGGCGAGGACCGTGCGATGCCCGATCTCCCGGCGACGGACGTCTATGGCAGCATCATTACGCCGTCGGGCTTGTCGAATGGAGATCGCCGCAGGCGCAGAGATTCGTCCGCTGCGTCGGGACCGGCTGTCCCGGACGCGGCGTCCAACATATCGTGGTCGTCCGGTATCATCGCACTCGACAAGACCGGAAAGGCCGCCATCCCGATCCGGGTTCCGGATTTCGCGGGCACGCTCCGCCTGCGCGCGATCGCCTGGTCGCCCAGCCGCACCGGCGAAGTGCAGGCTGACCTGCCGGTGCGCAACCCGCTGGCGGTGGGGCTTCCGATGCCCGGTTTCCTGTTGCCCGACGATCGCGCCGACCTGACCCTGGCACTGGAAAACACTGACGGGCCACGCGGCGAATACCACGTCGCGCTGCACGCCACCGGCTCCGTCGCCTTGCAGGATGAAAGCGAGATCATCATCAACCTGGCCGAGCATGAGCAAAGGTCGCAACCTGTCGCCATCGTGGCGCACAATCCCGGACCCGGCACGATCACGATCGGCGTCAAGGGACCGAATGGGATCGCGTTCGAACGGCATCTGGCGCTCATCGTGCAGCCGCCCGGCCCCAAGGTCTGGCGCCACGCCACGGCGACGGTGAAGCCGGGCGGGAGCTTCGCGCTTGATCCGGCCCTTATCGCCGGGCTGCGACCGGAATCGATCGCGATCTCTGTCACCGCCAGCGCCGGCGGCGATTTCGACCTGTCGGGCATCGCCCGGGAATTGACCGACTCCGACTATGGCTCCGCCGAGCGGATCGTCGACCAAGCTGCCCCCCTGCTGATGCCGCCGGCGCTCGCCCAGGCGCTCGGGCTTGCAGCCGGCGAAGCCAATGCCGGGCTGCTGCGCCGCGCGGTGGACCGTGTGCTGCAGTTCCAAACCGCGGATGGCGGGTTCAGCCTGTGGGGAACGGGTGCCAGCGATCCCTGGCTCAGCGCCTATGTCGCGGAGTTCCTGGGCCGCGCGACGACGTCGGGCGCAACCGTCCCATCGACGGAGCTCGACCGGGCGATGGACTATCTGATGCTCCATCGCGAGCCGGACCTTGGCCAAGGCGTCGCCGAGCCATCACCACCGGCGCTGGCAGCTGCGGCCTATGCGAATAAAGTGCTGGCCGGCAATGGCCGGCTGGACCTCTATCAGCTGCGCTATTTCGCCGACCGTTTCGCGGCGCAGCTTCGCGCGCCCGCGACGCTGGGGCTGCTGGCCAGCGCCTTCGCGGCGCTTGACGACAAAGCCGCGGCGGCATCCTTCTTCGCCCAGGCATTGTCTCTGCCCGGCAATGCGACTGCGCCGGATGGGTTCGCCTCCGAGCTGCGCGATCAGGCGATGCTGGCTGCGGTGATGGCGGAGAGCGGCGCGGTCGCGCAGCCGCTGGTGGCGTCCGCGCTTGGCAAGGCGGCTGCGACTGCGGCCGGCCGCCGCCAGTTCGCCGCCGAGGAATCGGCTTGGATATTCCGCGCCCAGTCAGCGATGGTTGCGGGAACGGGCGCCGTCAGCCTCAAGGCCGGCGACCACACGCTCCAGCAGAACGGTGCGGTGACGCTGGCGGCAAAGCCGGGCGAATCCTTGCCGCCGGTGAAGAACCAAGCGGACGTGCCGCTCCGCCTGTCGGTGACCGTGACCGGCTTGCCCAGCGGTCCGGAAAGCAGCCAGCCAGGCTATGAGATCCAGCGTGCCGTCTACGACGTTTCGGGCAAGCCGGTCGATCCCGCTACGGTCCACCAGTACGATGTCCTGGTCGTGGTGCTGACCGGGCATTTCACTGGCCAGGGCGAGCCGCGGCCGGTGGTCGTCGACCCGGTACCGGCCGGGTGGACGGTCGAAGCCGCCGCGCTGATCGATCCGGCCGACCGGTACCCCTGGCTCAAAGACCTTACTTCGCCCGGTCCTGCAATGACCGAGGGCGGAGAATACGTCGCTGCCCCGGTACCGACGGGCGAGCGCCATGACTTCAAGCTCGCCTACGTTGTACGCGCCTCGGTCCGCGGACAGTTCGCCATGCCTGGGACATGGGTCGAGGACATGGTGCAGCCGGCATTCTCGGCCCGGCTCGGCAGCACCCGGACAAAAATCGATGCGCCGGCGCTATAGCAGCTCATAAAAGAGCGGCACCAGCCCGACGACCGGGCCCGGCACCGGGATTCTGGCCAGCCTGACCAGGATTTCTCCCATGAGCCGGCAGAGCACGAGAAGCGCGAGCGCGGCGATCATGAGACCTCTTGGGGAACCACGCAACTATGGGCGAAATCAGGCATCCCGCAAAGCGACCGCGACCTTGATCGCCTGGATCGTTTCGGTCACGTCGTGGACGCGGAGGATGTGAGCCCCCTGCCCGGCCGCGGTCAGCGCCGCGGCCAGCGAGCCCGAGAGACGCGCATCGACCGACTCACCGTTCGACAGCCGGCCGATGAAGCCCTTGCGCGATACGCCGACCAAGAGCGGCACGCCGAGCCCGTGGAACAGCGTGAGTTGGCTGAGCAGCGCCAGATTATGCTCCGTGGTCTTGCCGAAGCCGATGCCCGGATCGGCGATAATCCGCTCGCGGGGGATGCCGGCCGCTTCACACGTTGCAATCCGCTCTTCGAGATAGTCGTAGACGTCAAGCGCAACGTCGTCATAGCGCGGGTCGCGCTGCATGGTCGCCGGCTCCCCCCGCATATGCATGAGTACGACCAGCGCGTCAGCCTGCGCCACGGCCGCCAGCGCGTCCGGATCATGGGTCAGGGCGCTGACGTCGTTTACCATCCTGGCCCCCGCCTTGAGCGCAACCCGCATCGTCTCGGCGTTGCGCGAATCGACTGAGATCAAAGTTCCGGCAGCGTTCGCCTGCCTCCGCAATCGGGCGATCACGGGTGCTACGCGCATGGTCTCGTCGAACGGATCGGCCGGCGCCGCACCAGGGCGGGTGGACTCCCCGCCGATGTCGATGATCCTGGCCCCGGCGGCGATCAGCGATTGAGCATGGGCGATCGCACGGCCGGTATCGAGATAGGCACCCCCATCGGAAAAGCTGTCCGGCGTCACATTGACGATACCCATCACGAGCGGCGGATCGAGCGCCAGGCCGCCGATCGGTCCGCACGGCCGGCAATACTTCACCGCCTCAAGCTTGACCGACTCTACCGGCACGATCCGACGGGTAATGGTTCCGCCATTCCGCACAATGATCTCTACCAAGGTGAAGGCCAGCGGACCGCCGGAAAGCGGAAGCGCAATGCCATCTTCGACAGCGCGCCGGGCGGCGGCGCCGGGCAGAATCCCGATCGGGCGGAGGTAGCGTTTCACCTTGGCGACGTCGAACCAGGGTTCGCAAGCATGGCGACCAACGCGTCGATGGGGACGTCGGTGACCGGATGGCGCCAATCCGGCGCGATCTCTGCCAATGGCAGCAGCACGAATGCGCGCTCCGCCAGTCGCGGATGCGGCAGCACCGGCGTGTCGCCGGGTGCCGAGACCAGTCCGCCGTAGTCGATGATGTCGAGATCGAGAGGCCGCGGCGCGTTCATCTCCCGCCTGATCCGTCCAAACGACGTCTCGATCTCGTGCAGGTGCGTCAGCAGCGCCATCGCAGACAGGTCGGTGTCGACCGCCACCACGGCATTGGCGAATTCAGGGTCGTCCGGGTCAGGCCAGGCGACGCTGCGATAGAGCCGCGATCGCGCCACCACGTGCATCGCCGGCCGTTCGATAGCCAGGATTCCAGCCTCGATTGCCTCGGCTGGAGAGCCGAAGCGGCCAGCCAGATTGGCGCCGAGTGCGACAAACGCGACCGTCACATCTTTCTCTCTTGAAAATTTTCACATAGTGAATATTTCATATAGTGAACCATACGATCCCTGTGGATCGCACCTCACCGACGGAGTCTGAAATGTCCCATATCGATGTCTCGCGGCTGTCGGCGCTGTTGAAGGCCGCCATCTTCCCGGCCCTCTACATCGCCTATTTCGCCTGGGCGACCGCGCTCCTGCCCCATGGCTAAGCGCGCCTTCGCTCGCTGCGTGCGGCTCAACCGCGCTCACGACGGGAAAGGAAGGCCAGGCGTTCCAGCAGATGCACGTCCTGCTCGTTCTTGATCAGCG
Organism: uncultured Rhodospirillales bacterium; assembly: GCA_964631425.1. Classification (GTDB taxonomy): domain Bacteria; phylum Pseudomonadota; class Alphaproteobacteria; order BOG-932; family Roseiterribacteraceae; genus BOG-932. The sequence goes on along the minus strand of CAZVYC010000132.1, from coordinate 4,476 downwards.
CGCCATAGAGCGGCGGCACCAAATTCTTGGCGTCCTTGGCCCTGAGCGCCTCGGGCGGAATGTCCTCAATGACCAAAAGCTTGATCCAGTCGAGCAGTTCCGAGGTCGACGGCCGCTTCGAGAGGCCGGGAATCTCCCGTACATCGTAGAATAGAGTCAGCGCCTCACGCAGCAGCTCGCGCTTCAGCCCCGGGAAATGGACGTCGACGATGGCCTGCATCGTCTCGCGGTCGGGAAAGCGGATATAATGGAAGAAGCAGCGACGCAGGAACGCGTCGGGCAGCTCCTTCTCGTTGTTCGAGGTGATGATCACCACCGGCCGCGTCGTGGCCCGAACAACCTCACGCGTCTCGTAGACGAAGAATTCCATCCGGTCGAGCTCGAGCAGCAGGTCGTTCGGGAACTCGATATCCGCCTTGTCGATCTCATCGATCAGGAGGACCGGGCGCTTATCGGCGACGAATGCCTCCCACACCTTGCCGCGCACGATGTAGTTGGCGATATCCTGCACGCGCGGGTCGCCCAGCTGCCCGTCGCGCAACCGTTTCACCGCGTCATATTCGTAAAGCCCGTGTTGGGCCTTGGTCGTCGACTTGATGTGCCATTCGATGAGCGGCGCATCGAGCGAAGCGGCGATCTCCCGCGCCAGCACCGTCTTGCCCGTGCCGGGCTCCCCCTTGACCAGGAGTGGCCGCTGCAGCGCGACGGCCGCGTTGACGGCGATGGTGAGATCGGGAGTGGCGACGTAATTCGCGGTGCCGGCGAAGCGGGGGGCACTGGGCTGAGTATCAGGCACGATCTCTACCCGCCTTTAGAATGGAATACATTTAGCCCTCAACCTGCCGATCTGAGATTACTCATTTGCCGTCATTCCCGCGAAGGCGGGAATCCCGCGAGAGCCGCGTCCGCGGCGACATGAGTCTTTTCCGCGCTGCCGCGTGTAAAGGGCTGGATTCCCGCCTTCGCGGGAATGACGAAGTGAAAGTCGTCTGACGCAACCTGTTTCCTTACGCTTCCTCAGAATCGTCCCCAATCCGGATCGATGCGGTTCCGGATTGCATCGAGAGCTTCGGCCGACTTGGCGCCGTCGGGGCCGCCCGCCTGAGCCATGTCAGGCCGACCGCCTCCGCCCTTTCCGCCTGCCGCCTCCGCACCAGCGCGAACGAGGTCGACTGCATTGAAGCGGCCCGTGAGGTCCGGGGTCACGCCGACCACGAGCGACAGTTTGCCTTCAGGCGAGGCATTCGCGACCGCGACAATGCCGGATTTCAGTGTCTTCTTCTGCTCGTCCACAAAGGGCTTTAGATCCCCGGGACCCAAGCCCTCTGTCACGATTGGAGCAAATCGGATGCCATTCACGATGACCGGCTCCGGCCCCTGCCCGCTGCCGCCAGACGCCAGCTTGCGGCGGAGATCGGCGACCTCGCGCTCCAGCCTCCGGCGTTCCTCGACCAGCGCATGAATGCGCTGCGGCACGTCGGCCGGGCTCGTGCGCAGCTCGGCCGCGGCGGCTTCGAGCCACTCTTCACGCTGCCGCATGTAGTCGATTGCCGCCTGGCCGGTCAGCGCCTCGATGCGACGTACACCGGCTGAGACCGCGCCCTGGTCGACGATCTTGAAGACACCGATATCGCCGGTGTTGAACACGTGCGTACCGCCGCACAGCTCGACCGAGTAATCGTGGTCGTCGTCGGGCAGCCTGCCGCCCATCGACAACACGCGCACCTCGTCGCCGTATTTCTCGCCGAACATCGCGATGGCGCCCGAGGCGACCGCCTCGTCCGGCGTCATCAGGCGGGTCGTGACGGGTGCGTTGGCGCGGATCCGGTCGTTAACCGCCGCCTCGACCGCGTGCAGATCGGCATCGGCAATCGGCGTCGGCTGGCTGATGTCGAAGCGCAGCCGATCAGCCGAGACCAGAGAGCCCTTCTGGGCGACATGATCGCCCAGCTGCCGCCGCAGCGCATTATGCAGCAGATGCGTAGCCGAGTGATTGGCACGGATTGCCGAACGACGGGCATGATCGACCTCCAGCCGCACTGCGTCGCCGACCGCGATCTCGCCTTCCTCGACCTTGCCCATATGGACGAACAGCGTGCCCAGCTTCTTTTGCGTGTCGCCGACCGAGACCCGGCCATGCTGACCTATGATGATGCCGGTATCGCCCACCTGCCCGCCCGACTCGCCGTAGAACGGCGTCTGGTTGACCAGGATGGCGACCGACTGGCCTAGGCTCGCGCGCTGGACCTCCTGGCCGTCGACGAGGATGGCCTTGACCTCGCCCTCTGCTGTTTCGGTGTCGTAACCCAGGAACTCGGTGGCGCCGATGCGGTCGCGGAGCTCGAACCAGACCTGCTCGGTCGCGGCCTCGCCCGATCCGGCCCAGGCACGGCGGGCGTCAGCCCGTTGCTTCGCCATCGCCGCTTCGAAGCCGGCATTGTCAACCTGCTTGCCCTGCCCGCGCAGCACGTCGGCTGTCAGGTCTAACGGAAAGCCGTAAGTGTCGTAGAGCTTGAACGCCACATCGCCGGGCAGCGTGCCGCCCTCGCCCAGCTTGGCGGTTTCCTCCTCCAGGAGGCGCAGCCCCCGATCGAGCGTCGCCTGGAAACGGCGCTCCTCGAGCCGGAGGGTCTCGGTGATCAGCGCCTCGGCGCGCAGCAATTCCGGATAGGCCTGTCCCATCTCGCGTGCCAGCGTCGGCACCAGCCGCGCCAGCAGCGGCTCGCGCGCGCCCAGGATGTGGGCATGCCGCATGGCCCGGCGCATGATCCGGCGCAACACGTAGCCACGGCCTTCGTTCGACGGCATGACACCGTCGGCGATCAGGAACGAGGTCGAGCGCAGATGGTCGGCGATCACCCGGTGCGAGACCTTGTGCGGGCCATCCGGATCGGTGCCAGTCGCCTCGGCGGAGGCGACGATCAGCGCCCGCATCAGGTCAATGTCGTAATTATCATGCTTGCCCTGCAGCACGGCGGCGAGCCGCTCCAGGCCCATGCCGGTGTCGATCGAGGGTCGCGGCAGGTCGATGCGCGTCTCCGGCGTTACTTGCTCGTACTGCATGAAAACCAGGTTCCAGATCTCGACGAACCGGTCGCCGTCGGCATCAGGCGAGCCGGGCGGACCGCCTGGGATCGAGGGGCCGTGGTCGTAGAAGATCTCGGTACACGGGCCGCACGGCCCGGTCTCGCCCATCCGCCAGAAATTGTCGGTGGTCGGGATGCGGATGATCCGGCTTTCCGGCAGGGTGGAGATCTTCCGCCACAAATCGAACGCGTCATCGTCCTCGGCAAAGACGGTGACTGTCAGCCTGTCCGGGTTCAGCCCGAAATCGCCGGTGATCAGTTTCCAGGCGAACTCGATCGCCTCCGGCTTGAAATAGTCGCCGAAGGAAAAATTGCCCAGCATCTCGAAGAAAGTGTGATGTCTCGCGGTGTAGCCGACATTCTCCAGGTCGTTATGCTTGCCGCCGGCGCGCACGCATTTCTGTGCCGTGGTTGCGCGGGTGTAGGGCCGGGTTTCTGCTCCCGTGAAGACGTTCTTGAACTGCACCATGCCCGAATTGGCGAACATGAGCGTGGGATCGTTGCGCGGCACGAGCGGGCTCGACGGCACGATGGTGTGGCCGTTGCGCGCGAAATAATCGAGGAAGGTGCGGCGGATGTCGCTGGCGGTGATCATATCGAATTAGATGTACCATCTGCCGCATCGCGGCAAGGTACCGGTTCTAACCGCACGCGCGGCGATATGTCCACCGGTGTCCGGAGCGGAGCTAGTTTCCGCTCACCAGCTCCCGGCGCTCGCGGGCGGTCCGGGCCGGCCCGCCGTAGGTGGTGGGGAGAAGATCTGCGAACTCCTCAACGATATGGTCGACCGCCCCCTTGGGAGTGGGTGCAAGCGCCTCGTCGACATAGTGGCGCGCGTCGGGGTCGGCCAATACACGCCGCATGATGCGGCGATGGCGCCGAAACAGGCGCAGCCAGCGCAACAGCGCCACCGAGCTTTCCACCCACCAGCGCGGATAGAAGATCAGGGGGTTTTCAAGCGGCAGTTCGGAGCGCCGGCTCGTCCTGATCTTGCGGCGGAACATGCCGAATTGCAGCGGGTGGATGCCTTCGATGCGCAGGGCGCCAGAGAAAATCGTGAGCGAGTCGGCGACCCGCCGTGGCCGCATGCCCATCGCCACCGCGCGCCGTATAGTCGTCTCGACATGCGCCTCGTCATAATAGAGGCGCCAAGCCTTTCGATAGATTCCCTCCCACTCCGCCTTCGACATCCTGGGGTGGGCGGTCGTCCAATGTTCGAGATCGTACCTGTTCATGTCAGGGTCCATCGCGACCCCACGCAGATACAAGTTCTTGTGATCCTCCGACCCGGGCAGCGGCGTCAGGAAGAAGAATTCCAGGATATCGATCGGCAGCTCGCGCTTGATGATCTCGATGTCGCGCAGGATCGATTCCTTGGTGTCAGCCGGGA
>CAZVYC010000131.1:0-14159 GCA_964631425.1 uncultured Rhodospirillales bacterium | reverse complement strand
GTATTGCTCCTGGAGTCGGGTGTCGTATTGGTGGCCATGTTCTGGCGTCCTAAGACATCTTGGATGCGCTGGAGTTCCTTTAGCATTCTCATTGCCGTTCTTATCGCGTCACTGGTGGCGGCCGAGATGATGCCGAGGGCGCCTCATTTCTTCTCTACGCCTTGGGAACCGCGCCTCGTATTGCAAGACTTGCTAAAGGGCACAGTCGACAAGAGCATTCCCGATGCAATTGCCATTTTTATTTCACTTGCAATATTGTTGGTAATGGAATTTGGAGTGTTACTTCCGATCTATCTTGTAGGTGTCATTTTGTGTCGCAAGTTAAGCCTGCGGGACTCGTTCGACATGGTTCCTCTGGTATTTACGGCGATATATTGCATCAATGTACTAACGTTCCCGCGAAACATCGGTGATGAGTTTCAGCATCGACCGTTTACACTGGTCTATGCCGTTCTTGCCATATGGTGTGCTTGCCTTTTGACGAAGGTCGTGAGCGAGAGAGTCCCGCGTGGTGCTGACCTGGCCGTCATGACGCTCGGCCTCGCGCTCTTGCCGCTTCCCTTTTTCCTACAGAGAACGGCCCAGAGTGGACGGGCTGAGTGGACGAAGGCTGGAGCCCATAACGAGGTCCCCCGCGGTTTATTGGAAAGCGCCGACTATATTAGACGGAATGCGTCGGACTCGGACGTGATCCTAAAAAGCGGTGACGACGGAGATGTCCCAAATTTTGGCCGTTTCACCGCGATATCGGAACGGGCGACTTACCTGTTGCAGTTGCGTAGCAATTGGGCATGGCGGCTGTGGGGAACGTCTCTCGATACGGTCAAAACACGCGAGGCGGTCAGCAAGGAATTCCTCCGCGTACAGAGCTTCGAAGAATTGTCTCGCATTGCGCAAGCAGCGGGCATCGACTGGTACGTTTTGTCTCCTCCCGACCAGCTTCCTGCCGTTGTTACAGCCAATGCGGTGATGGCCGCCGACGGCTATTTCGTCTTTCACATAAGGCAAACGCGCCTTTCCATCACCCCATAGCTTCCGTAATTTCGTTACCGATACGACTTTGTCGACGCATCAGAACGCAATCGTAACACCGGCTGGTGTCTTCTTCAGCCGCCGATCGCACCTGGCGGGCTGCGAGGACGAGGAAACGCGTGGAGAGAGGTCTGGACAAAGGATCACGGTACGGCGCCGTCGCCGATCGGGCGCAGGTGGCGATCGGTATGGTCGCGATCGCCGTGTCGGCGTGGCTCGCGATCCGCTATAGCGGCCAGCCGATTCTCGATTTCCATGCCTTCCGCGAGACGCAGACGGCGCTGACCGCGTTCTGGATGACACAGGACGGCTTCAGACTGGCCTACGAGACGCCGGTGCTGGGCAAGCCGTGGTCGATTCCGTTCGAGTTCCCGCTTTACCAGTATCTCGTGGCGGAAACATCGTTCCTGACCGGCGTCGGGCTCGAGCGTACCGGGCGGCTGGTCAGCTATCTTTTCCTGCTGGCATGCGTGGTTCCGGTCGCGTTTATCGGCAAGAGGCTGTTTCCGGCGTCATGGCGGCGGTTCTTCTGGGTTTTCGCAGCCTTGTTCCTGTCTAGCCCGCTATACCTCTACTGGGGCCGCTCATTCATGATCGAGACGGCCGCGCTGTTCTTCACCCTATGCTTCCTCCATTACGCGCTGGCTCTGGTCCAGAACGACTACCGGTTGCGGAGTTTTGTTCTGGCCGGCGCGTTCCTGACGCTGGCGTTGCTGCAGAAGCTGACGACCGTGCTGCCCGATCTGTTAATTATCGGGCCGATTCTTTTGCTGGCCTTACGCGATCGGATCGGACTGCGTTCATCCGTCCTGTGGAAGGCGGTGGCCGCCTTCGGGTTCGCGCTCGCAGCAGGGTACGCCTGGGAGAAGTACAGCGACGCACTCAGGGCGGCCAACATGATCGCGGCCACGCACCTGACCACCAGCGGCTTGGCCGCCTGGAATTTCGGCACGCTTGCTGCCAGGGTGGGACGCGCGCTGTGGGTCGACGTGGTCTGGCAGAGGACGATCGAGCTTAACAGCGCGGGCGTGCTGGGTGTGAGCCTGATCGTGGCGGCGCTGGTTCTCGCCGACCGCCAGGTTCGCATTCTGATTGCGCTTTGCCTGGCGCTGTTCCTCAGCCACTTTCTCGTCTTCGAGAACCTGCATTTCGTCCACGCTTACTACCAGGTCTCCACCGCGATCTTCCTGATCGTCGCACTGGCGCTGGCGGTCCATGGGCTGGCGGCGCGGTTCCCGAATCTGCGTTACGCCTTTCCCGTCATCACCGCGGTTCTCGTCATCGTAAATTTCTTCTTCTTCGCAAACAGCTACCTTCCCATGGAGCAGGAGCGCTTCGGAGACAATAATGCGACTTTGGCCGTTGCGAAGCTGCTCAGGGAGCGAACCGATCCAGCCAGGCCGATCGTCGTCTATGGCTACGACTGGTCCAGCGAGGTGCCGTTCTTCAGCCGCAGGCGGGCGATGGTCGTGCCGAGTTGGCTGCCGGACCGCTACGATGTCATCGACGACCCGGCGCGTTTTGTGGGCACCACGCCGTCTGCCATCGCGGTGTGCGGCGACGAGCGGGTACCAGTGCTGAAGGAACGCATCCTGCGGGAATTCAAGCCGGGGAGCATGGAGTCGACCGGCGCGTGCGACGTCTATTTCTCCTGACGGCGTTTGGCAGCACCTAGTGTTCCGCTTCTAACGCTTATCGCCCTGTTCTCGTCTTGCCCGGAACTTGATCCGGGCATCCACGCGTTTCCGTTAGCGCCACCTGACGTGGATGCCCGGATCAAAGTCCGGGCAACACGGCATTGATGGGCTGTGACCATCCGATAGAACCACTATACTAGCGTATCTCGGGAGTAGGGCAGTTCAAGTGGCAAGGCGGCGCGGGCGCCTTATCGATCGGGAGAGTCCACGTCGTTCCAGAACACCTTGTTCATGCCGAATCCCAGACTAAGTCACCTAACTAAGTCCATTTTTGCCGATCTTGCCACTGGTTCGCCGGCAAGGCGGCCTATATAGACCGGCGCCATGCTTCCTCGGCTGTTCGTCACCGACACGCTTTCGCCCGGTCACCGCATCCAGCTCGATCGTGATCGGACGCATTATCTGAAGAATGTCATGCGGCGCGGGCCGGGGGATGAGGTGGGGTTGTTCAACGGCCGGGACGGAGAGTGGCTCGGGGCGGTCGAGTCCTACGCGCGCAATGCCGCGACCATCCGCCTGACCGGGCTCCGGCGGCCGCAGGCGGCGAGCCCGGATGTCTGGCTCGCCTTTGCCCCGATCAAGCGGGCACGCATCGACCTGTTGGCCGAGAAGGCGACTGAGCTCGGCGTTTCGGTACTGTGGCCGGTGATGACGCGGCGGTCGGAAGCAAGCCGTGTTAATATCGAGCGGCTTGCCAATATCGCGGTCGAGGCTGCCGAGCAGACGGAGCGGCTCGATATTCCGGAGGTGCGCGAGGCGGTCCCGTTCGAGCGGTTCCTTGATCAATGGCCGGCGGAACGCACGCTCTTCGCCTGCGCCGAAGCCGGTGCGGCGGTCCCGATCGCCGACGCGATCCTCGGGCGACGGCAGATCCCCGCCGGGTTCCTGGTCGGGCCCGAGGGCGGGTTCGCACCGGCCGAGCTTGACGCATTGCGCAAACTCCCGTTTGTTGTCGCCGTTGGTCTGGGGCCTCGGCTGCTCCGGGCCGAAACCGCGGCGGTTGCGGCCCTAGCGTGCTGGCAGGCGCTGGCCGGCGATGCCGCCCCGGCGGAGTCCCGCCCGCCGTTCCGCCAAGAGTTCGTGTCAGGCCCCTAACCGCCAATCCCGAGGCGATCGATGTCTGTACCTTCTTCCGCGGGTGGCGAGATCATTTCCGATCGGCGGCAGCTCGTCGCCTATCTCGAAAGCGGCTGCAAGCCGGCCGAGCGATGGCGGGTCGGCACCGAGCATGAGAAGTTCCTGTTCCGGCTGAAGGACCGCGGGGCTGTTCCCTATGAAGGCTCGGACGGTGTCGGCGCGCTGCTCGAAGCGCTGAAGCGTTTCGGCTGGGAGGGCGTTTACGAAGGCGAGACGCTGATAGGGCTCACCCATGGGCAGGCGAATGTATCCCTGGAGCCGGGCGGCCAATTCGAGCTGTCCGGGGCGCCGCTCGACTCGATCCACGACACGTCGCTCGAGGTGGCCGAACATCTGGCACAGGTGCGGGAAGTCGGGGCCGCGCTCGGCATCGGCGCGCTCGGCATGGGCTTCCACCCGAAATTGCGGCGCGACGAGGTGCCGTGGATGCCCAAGGGACGGTACGCCATCATGCGCGCCTATATGCCGAAGCGCGGCCGCGAGGGTCTCGACATGATGCTGCGCACCTGCACGATCCAGGCCAATCTCGACTTCGCGTCCGAGGCCTGCATGGTGAAGAAATTCAGGGTGTCTCTGGCGCTGCAGCCGATCGCGACCGCGCTGTTTGCCAACTCGCCCTTCGTCGAAGGCAAGCCGTCGGGCTTCAAGAGTCGCCGCTCGCAGGTTTGGACCGATACCGATCCCGACCGGACCGGCGACCTGCCGTTCGTGTTCGAGACCGGTTTCGGGTTCGAGCGCTATGTCGATTACGCGCTCGATGTGCCGATGTATTTCGTGTTGCGCGACGGGCGCTATATCGATGTGTCCGGTCAGTCCTTCCGTGACTTCCTGGCAGGCAAGCTGCCCGGCCTGCCCGGCGAGCTTCCGACATCCAGCGATTGGGCCGATCACCTGACCACGATCTTCCCGGAGGTCCGGCTCAAGAAATACCTGGAGATGCGCGGTGCGGACGGCGGGGCGGCGCCGTTCATCAGCGCGCTCCCGGCACTCTGGGTCGGCTTGTTCTATGATTCCGCCGCGCTCGATGCTGCCTGGGATCTGGTCAAGGGCTGGAGCCGGATGGATCGGGCCGAGCTCAGGGTGGCGGTGCCGCGTCAGGCGCTGGACGCGACGGTGGCCGGCCGTACGGCGCGGGATGTGGCGCGCGAGATGCTGGCCATCTCCCACGCCGGCCTCAAGGCACGTCGCCGGCTCAATGCGGAAGGCGCCGACGAGGGCCTGTTCCTCGACCCGCTCGACCATATCGTCGAGAGCGGTGTCACCCCGGCGGACGAGAAGCTGGCGCTATATCAAGGCGCCTGGCGCGGCTCGGTCGACCCGGTGTTCGAGGCGTTTGCGTACTGACGTCCTTCTCGCCCAGCATCATCCCCACCCAACCCTCCCCCATCGAGGGGGAAGGCTCTTCTGAAGGGTTTCCCAATCATGTTACTCCCCCTTGATGGGAGGCCAGGTGGGGGTCGGTCTGTCCAAGCAAAGCTCTTAGGTCAGCGCCCATGCGCCTTCGCGGGAAATGACGATAGAGTGAGCCATCCATGTTCACGCTACTTTCCCTGTTCGGGCTCCTGTCGCCGCGATGCTCGTCTTCTACGCACTGGAGCCGCGCAGCCGCTGGTTCACGCTGGCTTTTGCCGGTTCGTGCTGTATGGGGTCGGCTTATGGGTTTCTCCAAGTCGCGTGGCCGTTGGGGGTCATCGAGGGCATCTGGGGCTTGTCGCCATCCGACGTCGGCGCAAGCGCGCCTGACGGGCGTGTCAGCGCATGGTGATCCCGCCATCGACCGAGATCACCTGGCCGTTGATCCAGTCGCCGTCGTCGGACATCAGCATCGCCACCATGGCAGCGATATCGTCCGGGTGGCCCAGCCGCGTGCTGCGGCCCGCGGCGAGCAGGGCGGCCTGGGTGGGCTCGTCCATGTGCTCGAGCGCGCCCGCGGTCAGCACCAGGCCGGGCGCGATGGCGTTTGAGCGGATGCCGTGCTTGCCCCAGCGCGACGCGACGTGGCGCATCAGCGCGTTGATGCCGGCCTTGCTGACGGCGTAGGCCACACGCTCGGATTCGCCAACGAAGGCCGCGCCTGAGGAGGTGTAGACGATGGCGCCGCCGCCGCGCTTCAGCAGCTCCGGTACGGCGTGCCGCGTGCAGAGCAGGTGGCCGCGCAGGTTGATCGCCATGGTCCGGTCCCAGATATCGAGCGCCAGGTCGACCGCGTCGGTATCCGCGGCGCAGAGCGACAGGTCCGCCGCATTGGCGTGCATGAAGTCGATGCCGCCATAGGTCCGGGCGGCGAAGGCGACCAGTTCGCGCACTGAGTCATCGTCGCTGATATCGAAGCGCCTGCCGACCGCGCGGCCGCCACTATCCCGAATTCGGCCGGCAACCGCCTCCGCACCGTTCGCGTTGATGTCGCCGATGGCCAGTGCCACGCCTTCCTCGGCCAGCCGGATCGCAGTCGCCGCCCCGATCCCGGTGGCGCCGCCGGCGATGACCGCTACCTTGCCCTTTAATCCCCGCATGTCCTTCCCCCCTTTGATCATGACTTCGGCACGATGCCGAGCCGGTAGTCATATTTCAGCACCTGGACCACCTCGATTACGGTGGCCGCCCGCACGCCCTTGAGCGTGGCGATACGTTCGTCGACCAGTTGCCTGAGATCGGCCAGGCTTTCACCATAAGCCGTGGCCAGGATGCTGTAGCGCCCGAACACGGTCGCACCGAAGGAAATCCGTTCGATGGCGGCGAGTGCTTCGACGACCGCCCGTTCATCCTGCACGGTATCAAGCTCGATACCGATATAAACATGCGCCGATGCCGTGCTGTCCAGACTTTGGATCGCGGTGATGCGGATGACGCGCTGCTCGCGCAGCTGGCTGATCCGCGCTCGCACGGTTGCCTCAGCCAGACCCAGCTTGCACCCGATCTCCTGGTTGGTTGCGCGCGAATTCTCCCACAGACAACGAATGATGCCCTTGGCGATGTCATCCAGGCTCGACGCCGCCAGGATTTTCAGCGCGTCGTCGGGGTAGGGGATGAAGTGACCGCGCTGGTTACGAAAAGTGAAGATGTCGAGATGAATACTGGGCTGGAATGACCGGATGCCTTCCACCCGCGACAGCTGCTCCTTCACGAAGCTGACAAGCGTGTCGTGGTCGGGCGCGATGACCAGAATTTCGACTTTGAATGACCCTTCGGTCAGATAGACGGAGAGAATGAGAGGCAGCCGCGCCAGCTCCTCCGCCACCTGGTCGACTGGGCGGTCAACGACCTGCACACCCATTGCCAGCGTGATCGGAAAACCGGCCTTGAACACATCGAGGACGGTGGTGAAGCGGATCACGTCCTCCGCGACAAGACGCCGGAGCCGGGTGGCCGCCCGCTTTTCCGAGATGCCGACCGCGGCAGCGATCGCGCGATTGGAAATCCGCCCGTCACGCGCGGCGAGCGCAATAATAGCCGCGTTCAAGGGATCGAGCACCGGCTCTGTCACGGGCGCCTCGTGGAATCGCGATACGACTGCGAAGTGGCAGGAATCGCACAGGTACAACGCATCATATGCGAAAACCGCCAAAATGCGTTGACATCGATGGGGCAAGGCCATAATCAGCGGCGAGGCGGCCGTCAATGTCAAACGCGGCAGGCAAATAATCGACAACTAATCAAAACGGGGAAAGCAATGTTCAGCAGTAGTCCGCGTTCATCCGCCGCGATCGGCCGCCGTGCCGCCTTGCTGGCGGCCTCGATACTGGCGGCCGGACCAGCCTTCGGCCAGACAGTTCAGGGCCAGAACGGGCAGCAGCTCGAGGAGATCGTCGTCACGGCGACGAAGTCGGGCGCCACGCAGCTGCAATCGACCCCGATAGCGATCACCGCCTTCACGGCGGCGCAGCTCGACCAGCGCAAGATCGAGGATATCCGTGGTTTGGTCGAATACACGCCGGGGTTACAGATTTCCGACATTAACGGGTATGCGCAGCTCTATATCCGCGGTGTCGGCTCGAACACGGTCTTTATCGGCTCGGACCCGTCCACCACGATCAACCTGGACGGCGTCTACTTGGCGCGGCCGGTCGCCTATTTCGAGGATTTCCTCGATGTCGAGCGAGTCGAGGTGCTGAAAGGGCCGCAAGGTACGCTCTATGGCCGCAACTCGGTCGGCGGCACGATCAACATCGTCTCGATGAAGCCCACCGACAGCTTCACCGGCGAGGCGGAGGCCAGCGTCGGCACCTATGACGAATACAGCCTCAAGGGGTATGTTTCTGGCCCGATTCCGGGCACGCCGCTCAAGTTCAGCCTGTCGGGCGTGCGGCTGTCGCACGATCCCTATCTGCAGAACGTCTCGACCGCCGGAGGGATCGACAACCAGGATTCCTGGGGCCTGCGCGGACAGCTCTACCTGCCACTGGGCGATCGGTTCGAGGCGACGTTCCGGGCGGACTACGTCAATTCCGACGAGGCGAACGGCGGCGATTCCAAGCTGCTGCAGCCGATTGGAGTGCCGCTCGACGATTCGATCTTGGGTAATTACTGGAAGATCGCCGCCAATGCGTCGGATGCGCTGAGGCTTGAGAATTTCGGCTTCGCGCTGGACCTCAAATACCAGGTGACGGACGAGATCGCGGTGAAATCGCTGACCGCGTACCGGACGCTGATGACCAACGACTATACGGATTCAGACGCCAGCAGCACGGATACGACTCGTGCGATCTTCGACATGGGCGAGCATCAGCTGTCGGAAGAGGTGAACGTCAACGCCGATATCGGGCCACTCAAGCTGGTCGGCGGCGCCTATTATTTCGCCGAGAATTATCGCGAACCGGCCGATGTGATCCTGCCGAGCTTCGGGCTGACGCATTTCCAGCGCCCGACTTTGGAGGACGAGAACTATGCGTTCTACGCCCAGGGCGAATATCACTTCACCGACCAGATCTCCGCGATCGTCGGCCTCAGGTGGACGCGGGAGACCAAGGATTATGCCATCACCGACTTCTGGACCTTGTCCGGGTTCGGCGTGACGGATCCCAATATCGGCATTCTCGCGCCCAAGGCGGTCGGCATCCCGGGCTTCTCCAACCCGTTCTCGGTTGCGGCCTCCAAGGACGCGCAGGCGCTGACGCCCAAGTTCGGACTCAATTACCAGGTGACCGACGCGATGCTGCTCTATGCCTCGATCACCCGCGGGTTCAAGAGCGGCGGGTTCGATTTCGGCTCAAGCGGGCCGGTGCAGCAGGCGACGGGCTACAACCCGGAATTTCTCTGGTCGTATGAGATCGGGCTCAAGTCCGACTGGTTGGAGCACCGGCTCAGGATCAATCTCGACGGCTTCTATTACGACTACACCAACCTGCAGGTGGAGCTGTTCACGCCGCCGGCCAACGCGTTCACCCAGAACGCGGCTTCGGCCTCCGTGAAGGGGCTCGAGGCGGAGGTGGCGGCCCGGCCGCTACCCTCGATCGACCTCTATGCCAACGTCGCCTATCTCGATGCGCAGTATGATTCCTATCCGGGCGCGCAGTTCAAGACCTATACCGGCGCCGCGCTTCCGTTCGACGCCGCGGGCCAGTACCTCAACGACGCGCCGAAATGGACCTTCGCGGTCGGCGGAACCTATACCTACGACATGCCCGACGATATGGGCTCGCTCTATGCCGGCCTGGATTACCATTTCCAGACCACCGAGTTCTTCTCGCCGGTGAATGGCGGGGTGGACGGCCTCAACGGCTATCCGGGCAAGCAGGGATCGTACGGGCTGCTCAACCTCAGGCTCGGCTGGACGAGCGAGGATCGGAGGTGGGACGCGATGATGATCGCCAAGAACCTGACCGACCGGCAATACATCACCGCCGCGGCCAACTACGGCGGACCGGCGCTGACCACGCTCGTCGGCCGCCCGGGCGACCCGCAGACCTTCACGTTCCAGGTGTCGCGGAAATTCTGATCGATGACGGCCGCAAGACCGCGGGAAAGAAGAAGTACGAATTTCGCAAGACGCGGGGCGCGGGGGCAGCCGCGCCCCGGTCCTTGGTCGGCATTTCGATTAGTGCCACCAATGATGGTGGTGGCCATCTTCTTCGATGATGCATGCGGTCAGCTGGCTAAACGTGATCAGCGCGCACAAAATGGCAAATAGGTGTTTACGCATGGCAAATTCTCCTTTGACCTACTGGGTGCAACCCGGCAGGTGGAGAAAGGTGCCATTTCCGATGTCGTAGCGAGCCGGCAGAGGCCGCTCAGGGCCATTCGGAAAGTGCGCCGGGGTCAGCGATCACCTGATCGGTTGCGCTGTCGACAGCTCGGCGGTGCACGGCTCCGTCCCGGTCGAGCAGGATGTTGTAGGCGTGGACGTCGCTATCCGGATTGCTCGCGCTTCGCGCGATGCCCGCGGCGATAGCAGGCGCGTTATCGTCGGCCTGCTCGGCTGTCCGTATGGCGTCGGAAAGCGGCACCTTCGCAGTTTCGGCGAACCGAAGGTCGGCCCGCCCGCGCCAGTTCAGCATCCACGCGGGAAGCGTGGTTTCCTGAATAGCCGTCAGCCGCCCTGTTGGCGCCTCAAGATGCATGAACTGGACGTCTCCGCCCTTGGCCACGACAACGTGATAGCCGGGCACGCCGCCGACATCGGTGAATCGGATTTCGACAACCTTTCCGCCGGTCGCGTGCTCGATTTTGCTGATCGCGTCCGGAAGCGATGCGGCGGTGCCGTGGAATGCCGCGATATTGCCTTTTGCATAGCCGGGCTGGGCAACACTCTGGGCCAGCGCCGGACCGGCGAGCGGCAGGACGCCGGCCAACAGTATGGCTAACACACTGTTCTTCATCACGCGTCTCCTCCAGTCAAATTCGGCCACTCTCTACGACCGCATTTAAACGGGAACGCGCCCGGCCCTGCCATGTTCCACAGTACCGGACAGGGTGAGCAGCGCGGGCAGCACCGACGAAGGAATTAACCGCGGAGTGACGCGAAGAAGCCACAGAGGGCGCGAAGGACTTGAAGGATGATTCTGTTTTTCAGCGCCGTCCGCACCCTCTGCGGCAGGATTTGGATTTCTGATCGGTTTCGCTGCGAGGCTGCGCAAATATTCGTGATTAGCCGGGCTTACGCCGGCGGCGCTAAAAGCTCGCGCAGCAGCAGTTCGCGCTCATCCGCCAGCGACATTTCGGGTGCCGTTCGTCCTGCTCGCCGGTACCAATAGGCGGCATTCCCGAGATCGCCTTCCTTGCGATGCAGATAGGCGTGGACATGCATGCCGGCGCCATCCTTGCAGGCGTCGACGCAGGCGTGCGCCCGGTCCCAATCACCCTTGGCGTCCCACCAGAGCCCCGCGACCGGCGCATCGAGCTCAGTCGGCGGCTGATCGGCGCGGAGGCTGCGCGTGAACTGATCGAAGGTGATGTTCATAGCAAATAAAAATTGGTGATCCCGGTGGGACTCGAACCCACGACCACTCGATTAAAAGTCGGGTGCTCTACCAACTGAGCTACGGGATCGTGCCTCAATCGCGGGCGGACAATATGGGGATGGGCCTGCGCGGTCAATGTGGGGCGGGCAACGTGTTCCCTCTCCCCGCAGGAACGAGGGGTTCCCTACCGCGCGGTGCTGCCGCTCAGCTCCAGCTTCGCGGCCGATGGGCGCGCGAAGTGCTGGGCCAGCCGCTTAGCTACCTGGGGCGAGACGAAGCTCGAGATGTCGCCGCCCAGGCTGCCGATCTCCTTGACAAAGCGTGAGGAGATGAACTGGACGCCCTCGGACGCCATCAGGAACACCGTCTCGACATCGGGATTGAGCCGGGTGTTCATCCCCGCCATCTGGAATTCGTATTCGAAGTCGGAGACAGCGCGCAGTCCCCGGATCAACATGCAGGCATTCACCGAGACGGCGAAATGCATCAGCAGGGTGTCGAAGGCGCGAACTTCGATCTTCTGGCCGGCCTGGACCAGGTGGCGCACCTCTTCCTCCACCGTCTCGACCCGTTCCTCGGTGGTCAGCAACGGGCCTTTACCGGCATTGCGCGCCACCGCGACGATCAGGTGATCCACGATCCTGAGCGCGCGCTCGATGATGTCGATATGGCCGTTCGTGATCGGGTCGAACGTTCCGGGATAGACTCCGATTCGGGGCTTCATGCGTCACTCATGCCTTTTGGGTCCGTCAGCCGAGCGGCGGGGCGGCCGGCTCGGCATCCGCCGCTCCCTCGTCGCTGCCGTTCCCGCCATCATCGCCGATCCGCGCGACCGATACCACACGTTCGCCAGGCGCCACCTTGAACAGGGTGACACCCTGCGTGCGGCGGCCGGCGATGCGGATCTGGTCGACCGGCGTGCGGATCACCTGTCCGCCGTCGCTGACCAGCATCACGTCCTCGGCGTGGCCGACCGGGAAGGTGGCGACGACCCGGCCGTTGCGCTCGTTCACCTCGATGTTCTGGATGCCCTGGCCGCCCCGGCCAGTCGTCCTGTACTCATAAGCCGAGGTGCGCTTACCGAAGCCGCGCTCGCTGACCGAAAGCACGAACTCTTCCGCGGCCTCCAGCTCAGCGGCCCGCTCGGGCGAGACGGAGCTGCCGTTGCCGTTTTCCTCGTCGCCCTCGTCGGGCGCGGCTGCCTCTTCGGCGCCGCGTTTCAACCGGGCGAGCTTCAGGTAGGCCACGCGTTCCTCGGCGGTGGCCTCGACCCGCTTCAGCATCGACATCGAAATCACCTGGTCACCTTCGCCGAGCTTGATTCCGCGCACGCCGGTGGAGGTTCGGCCGGCGAAGACGCGGACTTCGGGCACGGCGAAACGGATGCACTTGCCGTCGCGGGTCGCCAGCAGCACGTCCTCGCCGTCGGTGCAGAGATGCACCGAGATCAGCTGTTCCCCTTCGTCCAGCTTCATCGCGATCAGTCCGTTGGCGCGGATATTGGCGAAATCCGAAAGCTGGTTGCGCCGGACTGTGCCGCCCGAGGTGGCGAACATGACGAAATACGCGTCCCAGGTCGTCTCGTCTTCCGGCAACGCCAGGACGGCCGAGATGGTTTCGCCGTCGCCCAGCGGCAGCAAATTGACGAATGCCTTACCGCGCGATTGCGGCGTGCCCAGGGGCAGGCGATAGACCTTGAGCCGGTGCACCATGCCGCGGGTGGTGAAGAACAGCACCGGCGCGTGGGTATTAGCCACGAACAGGTCGGAGACGACGTCTTCTTCCTTCGTCGTCATGCCGGTGCGGCCTTTGCCGCCGCGATTCTGGGCGCGATAGGTCGAGAGCGGCACGCGCTTGACATAGCCCGTCATCGAGACGGTCACGACCATGTCCTCGCGCTGGATCAAATCCTCGATGTCCGCCTCGAACTCGTTCTCCTCGATGTAAGTCCGGCGCGGCGTGGCGAAGCGTTCCTTGATCTCGCGGAGCTCCTGCCCAAGGATGCCCAAGAGCTTGACGCGATCGGCCAGCGTGGCCAGCAGGTCGGAGATCTTGTCGGTGATCTCCTTGAGCTCGCCGGCGATCTTCTCGCGCTCGAGACCGGTCAAGCGCTGCAGGCGCAGATCCAGGATCGCGCGGGCCTGCTCTTCGGAGAGCCAATACTGGCCGTCGTCGGTGACCCCGCGGCCGGGCTCATCGATCAGAGCGATCAGCGGCGCCAGGTCATGCACCGGCCATGACCGGCCGGTCAGGGCGACGCGCGCACTGGCTGGGTCGGGGGCAGTGCGGATCGCCTCGATGATCTCGTCGATATTGGCGACCGCAAGCGCCAGGCCGGCCAAGATATGAGCGCGGGCGCGCGCTTCCTTGAGCTCGAAGATCGTGCGGCGGCGGATCACTTCCTCGCGGAAGTCGACGAAGGCCCGGATGATCTCCTTCAGGTTCATCATCCGCGGCCGGCCGCCATTCAGCGCCAGCATGTTGGCGCCAAAGGACGTCTGGAGCGGCGTGAAGCGATAGAGCTGCGCCAGCACGACTTCCGGCATGGCGTCGCGCTTCAGCTCCATGACGATGCGCACGCCGTCGCGGTCCGACTCGTCGCGCAGGTCGGAGATGCCCTCGACGCTCTTGTCGTTGACCACCTCGGCGATGCGCTCGACCAGGCGGGACTTGTTGATTTGAAAAGGAATCTCGTTGACGATGATTGATAGCCGGTCCTTGCCGCGCTCCTCGATCTCGGTCTTGGCGCGCATCACGATCGAGCCATGGCCGGTGTGATAGGCCGAGCGGATACCGGAGCGGCCAAGAATGGTCGCGCCGGTCGGGAAGTCCGGCCCCGGCACCTCCGTCAGTGGCCGGCACTCAATTTCACCAGCCAGGCCAGAGTAAGTTCCGG
>CAZVYC010000130.1:0-14171 GCA_964631425.1 uncultured Rhodospirillales bacterium | reverse complement strand
GTTGTTCGGCGTGGTGGTGGTGTTGCCCATGCCGTACAGGGTCGAGGTGTCGAAGCCGAGGTGCGCAAACTGATCGTCGGACGCGAGATCACGCTGTCGGGCGAAATCGCGTCCTGCGACCATCTGATCGTCGAAGGCACGGTCGAAGCCAGCGTCAAGGATTGCCACCGTCTGGAAGTGACCGAGGCCGGCCTCTTCCGCGGCTCCGTCGAGATCAGCGAGGCCGAGATCGCCGGCCGGTTCGAGGGCGAGATCACCGTCCACGGCCGGCTTTCGGTGCGCGCGACCGGTAAGGTCGAGGGCAAGGTCCATTATGGCGAATTGGCGGTCGATGCCGGCGGCACGCTCGACGGCGAGGTCCGCGGCCATTCCAAGCCCAACAAGTCGAAGCCGGTCAAGCCGGTGCAGCTCGCCGAGGCGCCGCTGCTGGACCAGACATCGCCGTCGTCCGCTGCGCCCGCCGAGCCCGCGGCGGCCGAAGCCCCTAAAGCTTCGTAATCCCCTGGGGCTTCGTAATCCCCTGGCGCTTCATAAGCCGCTTGCGCTTCGTAACCGCGGCCTTCTCTTCCTCAAGGCCAAGGGCGTCCCCCACGCCCTTGGTCTTGTCCTTGAATTCGCAGAGGTCGCGGATCAGGCAGGTCGGGCACAGCGGCTTGCGCGCTTGGCAGATATAGCGGCCGTGCAGGATTAGCCAATGATGGGCGTGCAGCCGGTATTTCACCGGCACCGCCTTCATCAGCTTGGCCTCGACCGCGTCCGGCGTCTTGCCGGTCGCCAGGCCCGTGCGGTTGGCGACGCGGAAGATATGCGTGTCGACCGCGATCGTGGGCTCGCCGAAAGCGACGTTCAGCACCACGTTCGCGGTCTTGCGCCCGACCCCGGGCAGCGCCTCCAGGGCCGCGCGGTCGCGCGGCACCTCCCCGCCATGCTTCTCGACCAGGATCTGCGACAGGGCGAGGACGTTCTTTGCCTTGTTATTGAACAGGCCGATCGTCTTGATCTTGTCGCGGATGCCCGCCTCGCCCAGCGCCACCATCTTCTCCGGCGTGTCGGCCACCGCGAACAGTGCAGGCGTAGCCCGGTTCACGCCGGCATCGGTCGCCTGCGCCGACAGCACGACCGCAACCAGAAGAGTGAATGGATTGTTGTAATGGAGCTCGGTTTCGGGATGGGGATCGTGCGCCTCGAGCCGGGCGAACATGTCTTCGATCTGGGCGCGCTTCATCTCGCCTTTACCGTTGGGGTTTGAGCCAATTATCCTACTGCGATGAGCGAGACTTCCAAAACCCCCCGCCCGCCCCTGTTCCGGGCGCACCTCACGCCGCATCGCAGCCTGTCCCGCCGCGCCTTCCGTCGCATCATGCTGGGTGTCACGCTGTTCAGCCTGACGGTCAGCACAGTGGCCTTCCTGGCCGGCGCCTGGCCGGTGTTCGGCTTCATGGGGCTCGATATCCTTCTGGTCTACGTCGCGTTCAGCGTCAGCTATCGCCGCGGCCGCATCTCGGAGCTGCTGGAACTCGACGAGCAGGCGCTCACAGTCGAGCGCACCGACCCGCGTGGCCGCCGGCTCTCCTGGCGGCTGCAGCCTGCCTGGCTCCGCGTCGAGCTCGCCGAGCCCATCCTGCCGCAAACGGCGGTGGTCCTGCGCAGCCACGGCCAAGAGCTGCCGATCGGCGTGTTCCTCCATCCCGAGCAGCGTCGCGAGGTCGCGCGCGACCTCGAAGGCGCGCTCGATCGCTGGCGCCGGCCCGGACAGCCGCTCGGCTAGCCCTCCTCCCGTCCGCCGGCGCGGCCCCAGTTAATAGGCTATGTCGCGGCCGCGGCCCGCGGGCAGGACGCCGCGCCGCTCGCAGAGTATCTCAACTCGGTCTTGCAGGGGTGACCAGCCGTCCCAAGCGGCATCGGTTAGATGGCCTAAGGCCATCGACTGCCTCATTAATACTCCCTGATGTATTCGTCTTCGTCACGTGAAGTTTTTCTTGATTTAGCTTCCTGATCCCCGTACACGCCGCGAGGAATACGGGTCAGCTTGAGCCTGCGCACACCGGCTGAAGCGCGTTTCGAGGGAATCGGTCATGCCGTCAACACGCTCAAACCGTGGACCGGTCCGGCGTGTCACCGTTATGGCAATCATCGGCGTGGCCGCCATCGGGATCGCCGCCTATCTCTCCAATGGTTTCGGCCTTTTCGGCGGCCCGCCCCCGGCCGGGCCGGAGCAGCCCTTGTTCGTGCGCAACGGCGACAAGATCGTCGTTCCCGAGGGTTCGCCGCTGCGCGGGCACCTGACCGTCACAGCGACGCCCGCCGAGCCGGTCAGCCCGAAGTTGGTCCTGCCCGGCATCGTCGAGTCCGACCCGGCGCGCACGGCGAGCGTGCTGAGCCCGCTCGGCGGCCGCATTGTCGAGCTCAAGGTCTCGCTCGGCGATCGCGTCACCAAGGGCCAGGTCCTCGCCCTGATCGAATCCCCGGATCTCGCCCAGGCGCTGGAAGACGACGAAAAGGCGAAGGACGCGGTCGACCTGACAGAGAAGAACCTTACGCGGCAGGAGGGGCAGGTGAAGATCGGCGCCGCCTCGCCGCGGGATCTCGACCAGGCGCGCAGCGACCACCTCCAGGCCGATGCCGAATATCGTCGCACCCAGGCACGGCTGAAGGCGATAGGCGCCGCGGAGCCCGACCGGTCGCAGCACTTGCTCGTGGTCCGGGCGCCTGTCGCTGGCAGCGTCACCACCCTCTCCGTGGCGCAGGGCAACATGATCAACGACCCCACTCAGCCGATGATGACGATCGCGGATCTCGCCACCGTCTGGGTGACGGCACTGGCGCCGGAAAAGGACCTCGCCTTCCTCGCCCGGGACCTCGATGCCGACGTGGTGTTGGCCGCCTATCCGCTTCAGACGCTGAAAGGCAAAGTCCAGTTCGTCAGCGACGTGATCGAACCGGACTCACGGCGCGACAAGCTCCGCATCGCCTTCGCAAACCCCGATTACAAGCTGAAGCCCAACATGTTTGCGACGGTCACCATTACCGGGCCGCAGCAATCCCGCGTGGTGCTGCCGACCTCGGCGCTGCTGATGAACAACGACCGGACCACGGTCTTCGTGGCGACGGCGCCCTGGACCTTCGAGCGTCGGGTGGTGGAACCATTATTGGAGGAAGGATCGTCCGTAGCGATCGGCTCAGGCCTCTCAGTCGGAGAGCAGGTCGTGGTGAAGGGCGGGATTCTCCTCAATGATTGATCGTTTTGTAGGCTTCTGCCTCCATCATCGGATCGCGGTCATCGTCCTCGCCATCCTGCTCGCCGGGTTCGGCGTCTATGCCTGGATAACGCTATCGGTGGAGGCCTATCCCGACCTGGGCGATGTCTCGGCCCAGGTCACCACGCAGATGCCCGGCCTGGCAGCCGAAGAGGTCGAGCAGCTGATCACCGTGCCGCTCGAGCGCCAGATCAACGGTACGCCCGGGCTGCTGCTGATGCGTTCGTCCAGCACGTTCGGGCTGTCGCTCATCACCGTGCTGTTCCGCGACGGCTATGAAGATTACTGGGCTCGGCAACGTCTCCTGGAGCGGATCGCGCAGACAACCTTGCCGCCTGGCGCTTCGCCGGGGCTTGACCCGGTGGCCGGACCGGCCGGGGAGATTTACCGCTATACCCTCGAATCCGATTCGAAGAACCTGCAGGAGCTGTCGGAGATTCAGCGCTGGACGGTGATCCCGGCGCTGAAATCGGTCACCGGCGTCGTCGACGTCACCAACTTCGGTGGCTTCACCACCGAGTACCAGCTCGACCTCGAGCCCAAGCAGCTTCAGCATTACGGGCTCGGCATCAGCGACGTGATCAACACGATCAATGCCAACAATGCCAACGCTGGCGGTGGCCGGGTGGCGCGTGGCGACCAGAGCTATGTGATCCGCGGCGTCGGCCTGATGCACACGCTGGCCGACATCGGCGCCACTGTGGTCACGCAGGTGAACGGGGCGCCGGTCCTGGTGCGCGACCTCGGCCAGACGACGCTCTCCCATCAGGAGCGCGAAGGCATTCTCGGCAAGGACAACAATCCGGATACGATCGAAGGCATCGTCCTGATGCTCAAGTATCAGAACCCGTCCGTGACGTTGCAGGGCGTCCACGCCAAGGTCGCCGAGCTCAACCAGAAGCTGGCCGCGCAAGGCGTCAGGATCGTGCCCTATATCGATCGCGACGACCTTGTCCGCATGACCGTGAACAAGGTCGGCCGCACAATCGGCGAGGGCATCGCGCTCGTCTTCCTGGTGCTGATCGTCTTCCTCGGCAGCCCGCGCAGCGCGCTGGTGGTCGCGGTCACCGTGCCGCTGGCGCTGGTCTCGGTATTCTCGCTGCTCAACCTGACCAAGGTTTCGGCCAATCTCCTGTCACTGGGCGCGATCGATTTCGGCATTCTCGTAGACGGCGCCATCGTCGTGACCGAATCGGTGCTGCGCCGGCGTGAGGCGGCACCCGACGAAGAGCTCAGTGAAAGCGAGGTGCGCGCCGCAACCTTGCAGGTGACGCGGCCGATCTTCTTCGCCAGCCTGATCATCATGACGGCCTATTTCCCGCTGTTCTCGTTCGAGCGGGCGGAAGCCAAGCTGTTCACGCCGATGGCCTATACCATGGGCTACGCGCTGTTCGGCGCGCTGCTCTCGACGCTCGCCCTGGTGCCGGCGCTCGCCTATTATGCGTTCCGCAATCCTGGCCACGTCTATCATAACAGATGGCTCGAACAGCTGACCGACGCCTATGACCGGGTGCTGCAGACCTGCCTGGACCAGCCGCGCATCATTTACGGCGTGATCGCCGTCGCGCTCACCGCGGTCGTGATTCTGGGCGCCACCGTCGGGCGCGAGTTCCTGCCGGACCTGGACGAAGGCGCGCTGTGGCTGCAGGTGCAGATGCCGACCGGCCTGTCACTCAACAAGGCCAGCGACATGGCGAGTGACCTGAGGCGCATGCTGTTGAAGCATCCTGAGATCTCCTATGTCGTCACGCAGACCGGCCGCAACGACGACGGGACCGATCCGTGGACCATGTCGCATATCGAGGCGCCCGTGGGCCTCAAGCCCTATGACACGTGGCCGGACGGCGAGAGCAAAAAGGAATTCCTCGACAAGCTGTCCGAGGAATTTCCGAAGGAGCTGCCGGGCTATGCGATCGGCATCAGTCAGCCGATCATCGACGGCGTCAACGACCTGATCGGCGGCGCGCATGCACCACTGGTCGCCAAGATCTATGGTGACGACCTCACCGAACTGCGGAATGTCGCCGGCCAGATCGTCGACGTGCTCAACAATGTCGAAGGCACCACCAGCGCGTCCGTCTTCCAGGAGCCGCCGATCCCGCAGATCGAGATCAAGCTCGACCGCGAGAAGGCCGCGCGCTATGGCGTCAGCATGACGGACCTGGAGAACGTCATCCAGACCGGCGTGGGTCAGGCCCCAGTCTCCACCGTCTATGTCGGCGAGCGCGTCTACAACCTGACCGTCCGCTATACCGAGGCCACGCGCAACAGCCCGGAGGCGCTGCGCAATCTATTCGTCAACACCGCGAACGGCGCGCAGATTCCGCTGTCCCAGATCGCCGATATCCGCCTGCGCTCGGGCGAGAGCATCGTCACGCGCGAGATGGGGCAGCGCAACCTGACCATCAGCATCGGCAATCCCAACCGCGACCTCACCTCCTATCTCGAAGAAGCGCAGCGCAAGATCGCCGAGCAGGTGCATTTCGATAAGAGCCGCATCCGTATCGAATGGGGCGGCCAGTTCGAGAACCAGCGCCGGGCCGAGGCGCGGCTGATGATCATCCTGGCGCTTGTCATGGGCCTGATGCTGATGTTCCTCACCATCGGCATCGGTCTGTTCCGGCAAGCTTTCCTGATCATGGGCGTGGTGCCTCTTGCCACCCTTGGGGGCCTCATCTCGCTTCACCTGACCGGGCAGAACCTCAATGTCGCAAGCGGCGTCGGTTTCATCGCGCTGTTCGGCGTGGCGGTGCAGAACGGCATCATCATGGTCTCCAACCTGAACCGCATGCGCAAAGCCGGGTTCGACCTGGACGAAGCGGTGATGAAGGGCGCCACGGAGCGGCTTCGTCCGGTGCTGATGACCGCGACCGTGGCGACACTGGGCATGTTGCCGGCAGCGCTCCATACCGGCGTCGGCAGCGACGTGCAGCGCGGCATCGCCACCGTCGTGGTCGGCGGGCTCGCGATCTCTACCCTGCTCACTCTGTTCGTGCTGCCGACGATCTACCACGTCATCGAGCAGCGGGCGGAGCGGCGCCATGGCCCGCAGCGATGGGGCGGCGGGCTTTGAGGGCGCTCGTCCCGCTTATCGCGCTGGCGGCGCTCGGCGCCTGTGCCGTGGGCCCCGATTTCGCGCGTCCGGCGCCGCCGGAGGCGCATGGCTATGCGGCCGAGCCGCTGGCCAAGGCCACTGCCTCCACCGATGCGCCCGTCGGCCAGGAGCAGCGTTTCGTGGCCGATATGGACATCCCCGCCCAATGGTGGACGCTGTTCCAGTCGCCCAAGCTTAACGACCTGGTCGAGCGGTCGCTCAAGGGCAACCCCTCGGTCGAGGCGGCCAAGGCGGCGCTCCGGCAAGCGCACGAGCTTTACTCGGCGCAATGGGCCGCGCTGCTGCCGACCATCCAGGGCGGCTTCAGCCAGCAGCGCAACAAGTACGCGATTGGAACGCTGACCCCCCCGGTGAACAGCCCCAACCCTTACTACAGCCTTTACACCGCCCAGCTGACCCTCAGCTACGTGCCGGACGTGTTCGGCGGCACGCGCCGCGCGATCGAATCTGCCAAGGCGCAGGAAGAGGCCACACGCTGGCAACTGGAGGCAACCTATCTGACCTTGAGCAGCAACGTCGTCGCAACCGTCGTGCAGCAGGCCTCGCTGCGCGCACAGATCGAGGCGACCGACCGGCTGATTGTCATCGAGCATGACCTGACCGAAACGGTGCGGCGCCAGCGCCAACTCGGCACCGCGGCCGAACTCGACCTTCTGCTGCAGGTATCGACTGAGGCGCAGAGCCGGGCGACCTTGCCGCCGCTCCGCAAGCAGCTGGCGCAGTCGCACGACGCGGTCGCGGCCCTGATGGGCGCATTCCCCGATGATGCCTCGATCGCGGCCTTCAGTCTGGCCGATCTCACGCTGCCGCGCGACCTCCCGGTCAGCCTGCCATCGAAGCTGGTGGAGCAGCGGCCCGACGTGCGCCAGGCGGAGGAAAATCTCCACAGCGCGACCGCCGAAGTCGGCGTCGCGGTCGCGGACATGCTGCCGCAATTTGCGATCGACGGCAACATCGGGTCCTTGGCGCTGACCGCCAACTCCCTGTTCACCCCCTATAACGGCTTCTGGTCGCTGGGCACCTCGCTGACCCAGACGCTGTTCGACGCCGGCACGCTTCTGCAGAAGCGGCGCGCCGCCGACGCGGCGATGGACCAGGCGGCGGCGCAATATCGCAGCACGGTGGTTGCCGCGGTGCAGAACGTCGCCGATACGCTTCGTGCGCTCGAGGCCGATGCGGACGCGGTCAAGGCCGACAATGAGGCCACGCAAGCCGCCCAGCGCACGCTGGACATCGCCCGCGGCCAACGCCGCCTCGGCACGATCAGTCAGGTCGCGCTGCTGACGGCTGAGGTGACCTACCAGCAGGCCATACTCAACCTGATCCAGGCCGAAGCCAACCGGTTCGCCGACACCGCTGGACTGTTCCAGGCTTTGGGAGGAGGCTGGTGGAACCGCACCGCCCAAAGTGGCGACCAACGCGGCGGCGACAGGCCAAGGGGCTCGGAGGGGTAGCATGAGCGAATGGGTGTTGCGCGAAGACCGTGATGGCCTTGCCATCCTGACCCTGAACCGGCCGGAGAAGCTCAACGCGCTGACCACCGAGATGTTCGAGGCGCTGGACGATCATCTGCACAGGCTGATGCGCGAGTTCCGGCAGTTCCGGCTCGTCATCCTGCGCGGCGCCGGGGGCAATTTCTCCGCGGGCTACGACATGGGCGAGATTACCCAAGCGGTCAAAGCCCACGCCAAGCCGCATTACGAAAGCGAAGTGATCGAGTGCCTGGCGAACATGCCGCAGCCGGTGATCGCGGTCGTACAGGGCCAGTGCTCGACCGGCGCGCTTGAGCTCGCGCTCGCCTGCGACCTGATTGTCGCCGGCGAGTCGGCGCGTTTTTCCGAGGTTTACGGCCGCTGGGGTCTGACCCCGATCTGGGGCCTGAGCCTTCGCTTGCCGCGCCGTGTCGGGTCGGCGCGGGCGCGCGAGATGTTGTTCACCGGCCGGACCTATGACGCGCACCAGGCCCAGCATTTCCACCTCGCCAATTTCTGCTATCCCGAGGACCGGCTGGAGGAGGAGCTCGCCAAGCTGTCGGAAGACATCCTCAGCAACTCCTGGTACGCGAACCAGCTCTGCAAGCGCATCCTGATCGAAACCGACGCCCTGCCGCTGCGCGAGGCGCATGCCAACGAGATGTTCAAGAACGAAGGCTTGGCTCCCGACGCCGAACAGCGTCTGGCAGCCTTCGTCAATCGCAAAAAGGCCTAGGACGGAAAAGCACAGCGCATCCCACCTTACACGTCAATCCAGCCCCAGCACATCCCGCATCGAATAGAGCCCCGGCTTCTTGCCGATCGCCCACAGCGTCGCGCGGACCGCCCCGCGGGCGAAGATCTGGCGCCCGCCGGCCCGATGGGTCAGTTCCAGCCGCTCGCCCTCGCCGGCGAAGACCACTGTGTGGTCGCCGGGCACGTCGCCGCCTCTCAGCGCGGCGAAGCCGATCGCGCCCTTGGGCCTGGCGCCGGTCACCCCGTCGCGGCCGCGTACCGCGACGTCATCTAGTGTCACGCCGCGTCCTTTGGCCGCCGCACGGCCCAGCATCAGGGCCGAGCCCGATGGTGCGTCGACTTTATGGCGGTGGTGCATCTCCACGATCTCGATATCGAAATCATCGCCCAGCCGCGACGCCGCGCGCGTAACCAGGTCAGCCAGCAAGGTCATGCCCACACTGTAATTGGCGGCATAGACAATGGGGATGCGCTCCGCCGCGCGGCGCAGCGCCGCCTCATCCGCATGGGCCAGGCCGGTCGTGCCGATCACGCAGGCGACACCCATCTCGGCCGCCAGCGCGGCATGGCGTACGCTGGCCGCCGGCGTCGAGAAATCGATCGCGGCATCCGCGCCCGCCATCGCCGCTGCGGCATCCGCGCCGATCGCAACACCTCCAGGCGGCAGCCCGGCCAGCACCGCGGCGTCCTGGCCGAGCAAGGGACTGCCGGCATGCTCTACCGCGCCCGCGAGCACGGCAGCGCCGCCCATGTCGCTCACCGCCTGCACCAGCGCGCGGCCCATGCGGCCGCCGGCGCCCAGGATGACGATCTTCGCGGCGTTCGGCATGTCAGAAGCGATTTCCCGGATGGTAGCCACTTCCACAGTCCGTCACTCCCGCGCAGGCGGGAATCCAGCGCGAGCCGCGTCCGCGGCGATGTGAGTTTTCTCGGCGCTGCCGCGCGTAAAGCTGGATTCCCGCCTGCGCGGGAATGACGGCCGGACTTGTGGGGAGCACCGTGATCTCTCCTGGTCTTCAGCTGTATTTCGCGATCACGGTGTCGCCGAACCGCCGCACCGCGTCGATCTTCTCCTGCTTGCCCTGCAACGGGTTATAGACGTCCCACGGGGCGGTGAAGATGTGGGTGGCGCCGATCTCGGTCATCCGCTTCATCGCATCGATGTCGGTCGAATCCATCACTCCGGCATGAATCTCGAACGACCCGCCCTCGGTGCCGTACTCCTTGCGGAACTGGTTGATGGTCTCGACCATCGCCTTGTTCTCTTCCACCGTGCCGCCGGCCGACATCCAGCCGTCGCACAGCTTGGCGGCGCGGCGCAGCGCCGGCTTGGAATGGCCGCCGACAATGATCGGGATCGGCTTCGATGGAATCGGGTTCAGCTTCACCTCGCCGAACTTGTAGAACTCGCCGTTGAAGCCGAAGAATCCCCCCTTCAGCACGCCCCGGATCACCGCGATGCATTCGTCCATGACCCGGCCGCGATGCTCCCAGTCGATCCCGAGATAAGTCAGATCCTCCTTCCACGGGCTGATGCCCACGCCCAGCAAGATGCGGTTGTCCGACATCACGGCCAGCGACGAATATTGCTTCGCGGTCAGGATCGGATGCCGGCTGGGCAGCTTCATCACGCCCGGATAGAACCGGATGCGGCTGGTGCGGGTCGCCATCGCAGCGATCGCCGCGACCGGGTCCAGGAAGGCGATATGCTCCAGGAACGACCGGTCGCCTTCCTTGTAGGGATAAACCGAATCCGAATGCTTCGGATAGAACAGGCTGTCGCCGATCGTGAAGCTATCGAACCCCGCCTCCTCGGCAGCGACCGCCACATCGACCATGTGGTGGATGTCGTTCAGCCCGTACCCCAGAACGAATCGCATGCTGTTCCCCTGATTGATGCCCCGCCAAGCCTCCGCCGCATGGTTCGCATGCCGGCCAAGCCAAGTCCAGATACGGCGGCGCGTCTTGATCGCCCCGAAGGATTGCAACCGGTATCTTTTTGACCGCAACGCGCAAATTTGGCCTCCGCCGCATGATCGGCGGCGTTCGCAGCGCGCCCGATCTCTTTTAATGATTTCGAGAGGCGGGGCATCTTGATTAGCGGTTCACAAGTGTATGGACGAAGAGCGACGCTCGCTGGAAATCAAGCGCTCGAAGGGGAAGGACATGTCATGCTGAGGGGATACTGGTTTTCAAGAAATCCGGACCGCGCCTGGGCCGAGAAATTCTACCTGACCTACATTCCGATCTTCTTCTTTTATAACATGGCCATGCAGCGCATGGGCTGGCTGGATACCGGGAATTTCTGGAACGTCGCCCAGAACCTCATCATGTGGCTGCCCTATTGCGTGCTGCTGCCGCTCGGGCTCCGACGGAACGCCGGAATTGTCTGGTATGAGAGCTTCTGGTTCAAGTTCCAGGTCTGGCTGACCGTCTTCGTCTTCTTTGCCACCTATTTCCACACCGAATGGTTCTTCTCGGTCCTGGGCATCCGTTACCGTTTCCCGCACGTCACTTGGTATCTCGATTCCCGCCTGTGCGGCCCGGACGAGGCGACGGCCCTGCAGAACTCGGAGAAAGTGCCGCCCAGCATGTACCTCAACGCAATCGCGTTCTTCACCGTCTACCACAACACCGCCTGCATCGTGATGCGGCGGGTCCGGACGATGTTCCTCAGCTTCCCACTCGGCGTGCAGCGGATTGCCTGGATCGTCATCGTCGCCGCGACCGCGTATTTCTTCGCCTGGGCGGAAACCTTCTTCTACATCCAGCCCGACGCTGGCGCGAACGTCTGGTATGTCGACAAGGCGCGCATGCTGGCGATCGGCAGCTTCTGCTACGCACTGTATTTCATCGTCAGCTTCCCCAACATCTACCGCATGGACGAGCCGCCCGGCGAAAAATGGACCGTCAGCCGCGCGGTGGTGGAGGCAGGCTTCGTCTCGATGGTGTCGCTGTTCCTGATCGATCTCTTCGCCTGGATCTACGGCCCGATTGTGTGAGCAAATAAGGCCGGAGCCGCAGTGGGGCGGGCCTCCGCGCCCGCCAGTCGCCGCCCGAAGGCGGGCAGGGAGGCCTGCCTCGCTGCGGCTCTGATTGCTTTGCTTCGCTTGCAATCAGGCTAAAGTAATTCCCGATAATGTTCTTAGGGAGGAGCCATGTTTCGGCTGGACAGGAAGGTCGCGCTCGTCACCGGCAGCGGAAGCGGTCTCGGCGCCGGCATCGCCCGGGCGCTGGCCGGGCAGGGGGCGCATGTCGTGGTCAACGATCTCGACCCTGCGCGCGCCGACGCGATGGCGGAAAACCTGGCGCTGGCCGGGTTCCGCGCTTCCGCGGCCCCGTTCGACGTCACGGCGGGCGACGCGGTGACGGATGCGATCGCGCGCGTGGAGCGCGACGTCGGCCCGGTCGACATCCTGATCAATAACGCCGGCAACTCGGGCGGCCACCTCTTCGCGCAAAAGCCGTTTGCCGAGTTGCTCCCGGAGCAGTGGCAGCCCTTCATCGCCGTCAACCTCATGGGCGTGCTCCATTGCACGCGGGCCGTGATCGGGCCTATGAGCGCACGCGGGTGGGGCCGGGTGATCACCATCTCCTCGACGGCGGGCCGCGTCGGCGCATCGATCAACGTGTCGATCTATGGCGCGGCCAAGGCCGGCGCCGCGCATTTCATGCGCCATCTGTCGCAGGAAGTGGCGAAGGACGGGGTCACCGCGAACACGATCGCGCTCGGCTTCATGAACACCATGAGCGAGGATTATTGCCGCCAAGTGATCCCGCAAATACCGGTCGGCCGCGTCGGCACAGGAGATGATGCCGGCGCTGCCGCAGTCTACCTGGCCTCGAACGAGGCTGCTTGGGTCACCGGCGCGACCCTGGTGGTCGACGGCGGGTTGACGCCGTTTTAATCCCTGAGCTCGCCCAGGAACTCCTTGACCTTGGCGAAGAAGCCTTCGGATTCGGGGTGCGCCCCGCCGGCGCCGTTCTCGGCCTCGAATTCCTGGAGCAGCTCCTTCTGGCGCTTGGTAAGCCGCACCGGCGTCTCGACCGCCACCTCGATATAGAGGTCGCCTCGACCGGCGCTGCGGAGGATGCTCATCCCCTTGCCGCGCAAACGGAATTGCTGGCCGGACTGGGTGCCGGCGGGGATCGAGACGCTGCTGCGCGTACCGTCGATCGTCGGCACCTCGATCTGGCCGCCCAGCGCCGCGGTCGTCATCGGGATCGGCACGCGGCAATGCAGATTGGCGTCCTCGCGCTGGAAGAAGCGGTGGGGCTTGACTGACAGGAACACATAAAGGTCGCCGGGCGGCATGCCGCGCATGCCCATTTCGCCCTCGCCCGTCAGGCGGATGCGGGTACCGTCGTCGACCCCTGGCGGTATCGTAACCTCCAGCGTCTTCTCGCGCCGGATGCGGCCGGAGCCGCCGCAATTGCGGCACGGGTCCTTGATCACCCGGCCGGCGCCGCCGCAGTTGGCGCAGGTCCGCTCGATGGTGAAGAAGCCCTGCTGCGCCCGCACGCGCCCCAGGCCGCCGCAGGTCGGGCAGGCGATGGGGGCCGCGCCATTGGCCGCGCCGCTGCCATGGCAAGGCTCGCAGCTGGACCATCCGGGAACCCGGATGGTCACCTGCTCGCCCTTGAACGCCGTCTCGAGCGTGATCTCGAGGTTATAACGCAGATCGGCGCCGCGCCGGTTCGGGTTTTCGCCCCGCCGCCCGGTGATGTCGCCGAACATCTGGTCGAATATGTCGGAGAAATTGGCGCCGAAGCCGAATTCCGAGCCGGGCCGACCTGGGCCGGCACCATTCTCGAACGCGGCATGACCGAATCGGTCATACGCGGCGCGCTTCTGCTCATCCTTCAGGATGTCATAGGCGTGCGACAGGTCCTTGAATTTCTGTTCGGCGACCGTGTCGCCCGGGTTGCGATCGGGATGGAACTGCATCGCCAGCTTGCGATAGGCGCGTTTGATGTCCTCCGCGCTCGCGCTCTTCGATACGCCTAAAGTCTCGTAGCAATCCGCCTTCATCTCTTCACGATCGTTCCAAAGTGCACCGCCCCGGCGCTCCAGTCGTCCGGAGTTCCAGGGCGGCGATTCTTAATTACTTCATGATGGGATCGGTGAACGAAGTCCAGCGCGATCAGTGCTTGCCTTCGTCCACCTCCGTGAAGTCGGCATCGACGACCTTGTCATCGCCGCCCGTACCACCGCTCTGGCCACCGGCCGCGGCAGAAGCTGGCTGCTCCTGCTGCTGCTTGTAGAGATGCTCGCCCAGTTTCATCGACACCTGGGTCAGGGTCTGGGTCTTGGCTTTGATCGCCTCGGCATCCTCGCCTTCCAGCGCCGACTTCAGATCGCTGAGCGCCCGCTCGATCTCGGCCTTTTCCGACGCCGGGACCTTGTCCCCCAGATCGGTCAAGGTCTTCTCGGTCGAATAGACCAGCGCGTCCGCCTGGTTGCGAACTTCCACCAGCTCGCGCCGCTTCTTGTCGGCCGCAGCGTTGGCTTCGGCATCCTTCACCATCTTCTGGATGTCGGCCTCCGACAGGCCGCCCGAGGCCTGGATG
>CAZVYC010000129.1:12088-14283 GCA_964631425.1 uncultured Rhodospirillales bacterium | reverse complement strand
GAGGATGGCGGTATCGGACGGCATGTCGAATGAACAACCCCGTAGCCGTTCATCGGTTTCAATCCGCCGTCTCAATAGCCTTTCCAGACACCTGCGGTCGATAAAAAAACCGCCATCCCATGTGGGATGGCGGTCCATTTCGGAATAAGGCCGGGTTTAGTCGGCCAGTTCGTTCGGGCGGATTTGGAATTCGACCAGTTTGCTGTTCTCTCCTTCGCCGCCTTCCTGGTGCCAGAGCGTGGAGCTGGCATAGGTCGCGGTCATCTCCTTGCCCTTCCAGCCATCCTTGTCGCTGTTGATCCGGAAGTCCATGCCACGGGTATAGAAGCCCATCGGATAGGGCACCCGGAAGGTGAGGAACTTGCCGATCTCGTTATCCTTCATCGCCAGCACGGAGTCGGAGTTGATCGCCGGGAAGAAGTGGGCGTCCTTGCCCAGCCCCATCACGTTGAAATAGTCCGGCCACTCGGAGTACGCGAAGTCGGAGGTGGCGTCGGTGTGGTCCAGCTTCGGGCTCGGCAGGTCCCAGAAGGTCCAGCCTTCGGGGCATTGCTGGCCGGTCGCCTCCGGACCCTTGGTCACCTTGCACTTGTTGCGGTCGAAGCGGCCGATCTGGCCGGACGAGAATGCCGCCCAGGCGACACCCGACTCCTCATCGACGCCCACGCCGCGGACGCCGAACGCCGCGTACTTGCCGTTCGGCTGCTTGGGCGGCTGGTAGAACTCGGTCACGCAGGTTTCGGGGGGGTTCTTGCCCGGAATCAGGTGGACAATGCCCGACGGTACATAGGGGACATAGCCGGCCAGCCAGACCGTGCCGTCCGGCGCCACGGCCATACCATAAAGATAGGTCGACAGCACCGTATCCTTGCTCGGATCGATCTTGAGCTTGCCGGTCGACGCCGCCTTGGTCGCTTCCTGCGAGTTGCCGCCACCGGTCTCGCCGACGTCACCCTGCAAGGTGAAGGTCGGCGGGTTCCACTGGGTCTTGTCCTGGGTGATCTTGCCGTCGCCCGAGGTGTCGAGCACCATCGGGCACCAGCCGGTCGCCTTTTTGGCGTCGTGGGTCTCGTCCCACACCTTGACGTTGATCCACGAGATCACCTGAGTGTCACCGCTCATATAAAAGACCGGGTTCTTCTTGTCCCAGGTGAAGCCGGAATGGTTGCCGCCGGTGCACATCGGGATGGTCGTGACCTGCTTCGTCGCCGGGTCATAGACCGGCAGGATCGAGGCCTGCTTGTACTGGGGACCGGACAGCGGGAAGAGCTTGGAGGACGGCACCGAGCCGTCGCTGCACCACGCCGGTTCCGGGCCTTCGCGATAGATCGAGGGCATCCACACGCGCCCCTTGTCGTCGATCTCGTCGGCATGCACGCCGGCGGTCTGGTCGTGCTTGGCGCCGTCGACCGCCGGGATGTCGATGGTGCTGACCTTGTTGGTCGTCGGGTCCAGCACCTCGAGCGTGCCGGTCAGCGTGCCCATGCCGTAGATCGGGCCGTTGGCGTTGACGTGCGGGTCGCGCCGGTCGCTCGACGCCTGGTCATGGATGAAGCGACCCTGGCCCCAGTCGCGGATCGTCAGCACGACATCGCGCTCGATCCCCGCGGGCCGCGGCGGTACGGGCGGCAGCTCGCCGGCGGCGATCTTGTCCGTCCATTCGGCATACATCTTGAGGCCGCGTTCCTTGCCGAAATGCGCCATGTTGTTCTGCATCTGCTGGGACAGGCTTTTGCCATTATTGCCGATCGCCGGGTCGCCGTCGGCGCGCGCCATCTGGATGCGCTGGCTCCAGGCTTCGACGCTGTTGCCAGGAACGAGGATGGTACGCGTGACCTTGTCACCCAGCTGGTGACAGAACATGCACTGCTCCTTCATGTTCTCCAGCCAGTGCTGCTGCGTCACCATCATCGGCGAGATGCCGTTGCCGCTGGCGCCGGTTCCAGGGAAGTCGCTCTCCGGCGGCGGCTGCAGCAGCGAATACCAATAGGCCGCCGGGTAATATTCGGCCGCGTCCTTGGCGCTCGGCGCGACTTTGGCCGAGAGGTCGTGCTTGCTGCCCGGCGTCACTTCGACCGGGTCGGAGTCGACCAGGCCATAGCCGCGCACCCACACCTTGTATTTTGCTTTCGGCAGGTCGGGCAGCAGGTACTGGCCCTTGTCGTTGGTGACGACGATCTTGATATACCGGGTCG
>CAZVYC010000129.1:0-12078 GCA_964631425.1 uncultured Rhodospirillales bacterium | reverse complement strand
CGGCCTCGGGCCCCTTGGCGCTGCTGACGACGCCGGCGATATCGTCGCCGTCCATCTTGACGGTGTCGGCATCCGCCGCGTGGCTTCTGGGCGTCCAGGCGCCCGCCGTTACGAAAAACGTCGATGCGAACAGAGCCGCAATCAATTGCTTCTTCATCGGTCGATCCTCCCCAGAGATTGGCGGAGGTATAGACCGATTTTGCAGCCGACGCTACACCCTATCGCACCGTCGCCGGCACATTTAATGAGTTGGACGCAGCGGCTTCCTGCGGGCTTCATATTGCCGAAGCCGGCGCCCACCCTGTAGTGATGGGTGCAGCGCAGCAACGGAGCAAGCCCGGATGGCCAAAGATCATTCAGCCATGGCGGAGACGGGCGGCGGGCCGGCGCAGCTGCACGCCAACCACCCCGCGCGCGCCGAGATGAAGCTGATCGGAGCGGGCGGCTTCGGACCCGCAGCGCACGGGATCACGCCCGGCCTGCCGGTGCGGCTGACCAGGAATGTCCGGCGCCTGACCGCCTCTAATCCCGGTTTCATGACCGGTCCGGGCACTAACACCTATATCATCGGCGACGATGACAACCTCGCGATCATCGATCCCGGCCCGGCCCACGATGGCCATATCGCAGCGCTGGGCGCGCTTGGCGGCCGGATTACACGGATTTTCGTCACTCACACCCATCCGGATCACTCCCCGGCTGCCGCGATCCTCAAGGACAGCACCGGGGCGACCCTCCTGGGGCTCGTGCCCCCGCTGGGGGACCACCAGGACCAGAGCTTCCGCCCCGACCGGGTGCTGGCGCATGGCGAGCGCATCGCCTTCGGCGGCATCGATCTCCGTGTGATCCATACCCCCGGCCACGCCTCGAACCATCTCTGTTATCTGTTGGAAGCGGATCGGCTGCTGTTCACCGGCGATCACGTCATGCAGGGCTCAACCGTGGTGATCAACCCGCCCGACGGCGACATGACCGCCTATATCCAATCGCTCCGCATACTGATGGGCGAACCGATCGATTATTTCGCCCCTGGCCACGGCTTCCTCATCGGCAGGCCCTTCGAGATGGTCGAGGTGCTGGTGCGCCACCGTTTCGTGCGCGAGCTCAAGACCCTGAACGCCGTCAAGACGCTGGGCCCCGCGACGCTCGAAACGCTGACGCCGGCGGTTTATGACGACGTGCCGCCTTTCAAGCATCCCTGGGCTGCGCGCTCCTTGCTCGCGCACCTTTTGAAGCTGAAGCAGGACGGCGCCGTCAGCGAGCGGGACGGCATCTGGATGGCCTTTTAGCGGGCCTTCCGAGCACGCTTGACCGGCAACGGCGACACCGGCCGCCCGGGCTCCGGCAGGTCGGCCAGGCTTCTCAGCTTTGCGAGCGCGTTTTCGATCTGCCGGAGAGGCTCACGCAGTGCGTTGGCCTGGGCGACGCCATCCTTGGCGAGACCGCGAAAAATGATGTCGGTAATCGCATCCGCCGCCACGTCCGGCTCGAAATCGCCCTCGCCGCGCAGGAAGGCGAAGGCGTAATGCTCGACCCCGCCATAAATCATGGCGCGGACCACCGCGTGGGGAACGTCGGCGCGCAGTTCGCCGGCCGCGACCGCCTCGTCGATGATGCCGAGCGTGCGCTTGGTATAGTTGCGGTTCAGCTCGAAGATCGCCGTGTCGCGGTATTCCGGACCCGGCCGGATCTCGTCGACGATCAGCTTCACCATCTCCGGCTCTTCATGGATGACGTTAAGATGGCCCCAGATCATGAAGCGCAGCCGGTTCCAGGTGCCGGTGATCGACTCCAGCCGGTGGTCGTAGTCCCAGATAAGTCCGGTGTACCATTGCTCGACCGCCTTGATCAGCAGCTCGCGCTTGGTCGGGAAATAGTGAAAGACGCTGCCCTCCACCACGCCCGCGCGCTCGGCGATCTCGCTGACCAGCGTATCGCTGTAGCCCTTTTCGCAGAACACGGCCCGGGCGTGCTTCAGGATGTCGGCCGCGCGCTCCTCGCGGGACAATCGGCTGTTCTCTCGGATAGGCGATTTCTTGAGCATCACGTAAGGCGTTCTCTAAGCCGGAGGCGTCCGGCCCCCGGGGGACGATAGAGGATGAAGATATTGCCTCTATCCGCAAATCGGAATGCATTGTCTACGTTGCTCATAGCATAAGCGGCGAAATCCCGCACCAAGACCGAGACGGCGCCAGAAAATCTTTGTGCCACCGGTCACTGATTTCGACCCGGTGAGCCGCGGGGAGCGGTACATTGTAGCTTTTCCGTCCTCTCGCAGCACGGTGGCCCCCATGATTTCTGTAAATGAACAGCCATTCTAAAATATAAAAGATTGCATTGACAAATTGAGCTGGACTTAATAAGATTCGCACAAGTGACGATTGACGGTCCGACCACTCGGATCGACAATGACTGGAGCGGCCTGTGTAAAGGCCCGCCCGGTTTCGGATGGTAGGGAGGGCGCGCTTCAGGCGCGGCCAAGTAAAGCCGGCGTCTCGCCGGCGGATAATAAAGAGGGAAGGAAAATGAACACACGCAACTTCGCGGCGTTCGCAGCGTCCGTCAGCTTCATCGCTCTCATGTCGCCGGCCTCGGTCATGGCGCAATCCTCAGACCAGCCGGCAGCGGATACTGGCGGCGCGGCGCTGGAGGAGGTGGTGGTTACCGCCCGACGCCGCGAGGAAAAGGCGCAGACGGTTCCGATCACGATCACCAGTTTCAGCCAGCAAGGGCTGGAGAACCAGAACATCCGGACGGCGAACGAGCTGAATAAGGACGTTCCTTCGATCGTACTCTGCTGCAACCGCAGCGCTATTTCGTTCGCCTGGATTCGCGGCGTCCCCGGCGTGCTGGGATATTTCAACCAAATTCCGACCGTCACCAGCAACTCGATCGGTCTCAATGGCAGCGCCTTCTACTACGATATGTCCAGCGTGCAGATCCTGAAAGGCCCGCAGGGAACCTTGTTCGGGCTCAGCACCAACGGTGGCGCGATCCTGTTCGAGTCCAGGAAACCGACCAACGACTATGAAGGCTATGTCCAGATCGGGGCCGGTAATTTAGGCCATTTCGAGGTCGAAGGCGCGATCAACATTCCGGTCGTGCCGGATAAGCTTCTCATCCGCACCGGCGGCCAGTTCGAGATGACCGATGGGTACTTGCACAACGTGCTCATGAACCGTGATTACTACAGCGAGCTTTACGGTGTCGGCCGTTTGTCGGCGACCATCCGTCCGAGCGACGATTTCCAGAACGACTTCGTCATCAACTATTATCAAAGCCACAGCACTGGCACGGCGTTTGTTTGGACCGCCGTCAATCCGGCCGGGCTTGCGCTCACAATCTTCAGAAACGCGCCGTTCGTGGGCCTCAACGGCCAGGTCCAGACCGGGTTCATCAACGCCTTCAACCAGCAGCTCACGCTCGGCAAGTACGGGACGCTGGGCACTGACGTGAACGGCAAGACGTTCGCCAACAACAGGCAGCTGAACATCGTCAACACCACGTCGTACGATCTCAACGACGACCTGACGATCAAGAATATCGCCGGCTACCAGGAGGTCCACACTTACGGGCACACCGATACGGATGGCACGCCCTTCCCGATCCTGGACGGCAAGACCACGCTGCCCAACGGCACCGCCCTGCCGATCACCGAGGATACACCTGACGTCAATTACACCGAAGAGCTGCAGTTGCTGGGCAAGCTGTTCAACCGGTTGAGTTTCACCGTTGGCACTTTCAACGAATGGACAGCGCTGCGCTCGCCGTCTTATCCCGGCTACAGCAGCACGCTGGGTGGCGTGAACGGAATTCTTACCTATCGCTCAAGCCGGACCAACGGCCTGTATGCGCAGGGCACCTACGATCTGTCCGATTATGTCGAGGGGCTGAGCTTCACCGGCGGCTACCGTTACTCGTGGGACAAACGCGAGTTCCGCCAGGACAGCTACGTCGGCACCACTCAGAAGATCGGGTCGAGCCGGGGGCTGGTCGGCAACTTCCATCCTGCTGCCCCCGGCAGCTACACGCTCAGCCTGGATTACCAGTTCACGCCGACCACCATGTTCTACGTGACCGACAGCAAGGGTTTCTCGACCGGCGGCTTCAACAACAACGCCCCGGCTGGCTTCCAGGAGTTCCAGCCGGAAACGCTCGACAATGTCGAGGTCGGCGTGAAGTCGGACTGGGCATTAGGAAACGTCAAGGCTCGTACCAACCTCAGCGCCTATTACGGCTTCTACACCAACATCCAGACGCAGGTGACCAGCCGGGTCCCCAACCCGTCCAATCCGAACGGCCCGCCGGTGCTGCAGGTGCTGACCGAAAACTCGGCGACCGCGCATATTGAAGGCCTCGAAGGGGAGTTCACCCTCATTCCCGTTTCCGCGGTCGAGCTGACGGCGAAGGCCGCTTACAACATCGCCAAGTACGACCAATACACCTCGCTGACCTCGAGCGGCGCCATCCAGGACCTCAGCGGGACGCCGTTCGTCTCGGACCCGAAATGGTCGCTCGATCTCCACGGTACCTTCCACCTGCCGATCGACCCGCAATATGGCGAACTGAGCTACACCGCGGTCTGGTCATACCAAAGCTCGGCGATCAACACCTCTGCTCTGCCAGTGCTGCCGATCTACCGCACGCCGGGCTTCGACCAACTGGACATGAGCCTGGAATGGCAGAACATTTGGGGTTATCAGGGCGTGACCGGCACGCTCTGGGGCACCAACGTGCTCGGCAACGTTTACACCATCGGCCCGTTCGGTGTGTACACGGCGCTGGGCATCTTCGGCATCGCCCCTAAGGCACCGCCGGAGTTCGGCTTCCGCCTGCGCTATGATTTCGGCGGCCCGAGCGAGGCTGCACCGACCGCGACCGCCTACACGCCCCCCCCGCCGCAGCCGATGGCACCGGCGCCCGTCGCGCACAGCTATATGGTCTTCTTCGATTTCAACAGGTCGGATTTGACCCCGCAGGCGGTCCAGATCGTCGACCAGGCAGCCGCGAACGCGGGACCGGCGCACGTGACCGAGATCACGGTGACGGGTCACACCGACACTGTGGGATCGGATGCCTACAATATGCGGCTGTCTCGGCGGCGTGCCGAATCGGTCGCGGCCGAGCTCGAAACCAAAGGCATCACGTCCTCGGAGATCGAGATCGTAGCGAAGGGCAAGCACGACCTGCTGGTCCCGACCGGCGACGGCGTGCGCGAGCCGCAGAACCGGCGGGTCCAGATCGTCTATGGTGGCGCGACCTCCTGACTGGCAACAGTGCCCTGGGCAAGCCCGATAGAGGGCGTTATGGCGTTCCCGCTGGACAGGTTGAGCGCGACTTAATATTGTCGCCTAACTGTTTAGAAATCATACATTGGCGTCGTCGGGTCGGCCCGCAAAGGCCGCTCCCAGGCCGAGACCGGAAAGCCGGGAAGGGGAAGCAATGTCCGCTCGTATGAACTGGTGCGCCAGTCTGGCCCTGGCCGTGGCGGTCGCCATTCCGGCGCTGGGCGCCGACGATTTCCGCAAGCCCGCCGGCAAGAATTGGCCGACGGCGACCGGCGGATGGGACAATGCCCGCTATTCGACGCTCGCCCAGATCAACAAGGACAATATCAAGAGCCTGGGCGGCGCGTGGGTGCACGACTTTGACGATGAGAAGTCGCGCGCGTCGCCGGTCGTGGCGGACGGGCTGATGTTCATCACCGCCGGCGCGCATGTCTATGCCTTCGATCCCGCGACCGGCCGGCAGGTCTGGGCCACCAAGGCCGAGGCTGCGGCCTCGGGCATGTACAAGGGCGTCGCCGTCGGCGGCGGACTCGTCTATGCCGGCCTGTCGAACGGCCATATCGTGGCGCTCAACGAGAAGACGGGTGAGGTCGCCTGGACCGGCATCGTCGGGGACGACCCGCCGCTCAAAGGGCAGGCGATCCCGGCCGGGCCGACCTATGTCAACGGCATCGTCATCACCGGCCTCGCCAACGGCGATTATGGCCTCGACGGCCGCATCGTCGCGCTCGACGCCAAGACCGGCAAACTTGTCTGGCGCTTCAACACCATTCCGGCGCCGGGCGAAAAGGGACATGAGACCTGGCCGGCCGACAACGAGGAATGGAAGAAGGGCGGCGGGGGCGTCTGGGTTAACGGCGCGGTCGATCCCGCGCTGGGGCTTGTCTATTTCGGCGTCGGCAACCCGGTGCCGCAATGGGGCGGGGAGCTGCGCGGCGGCAACAATCTCTATACTGACAGCGTCGTGGCGCTGGACATCAAGACCGGCAAGCCGCGCTGGCACTATCAGGTCGTCCACCACGATATCTGGGAGCAGGACCTTGGCACGCCGCTGATCCTCTTCGACGCTGACGCCAAGGGAAAGCCGGTCAAGGCGATCGCCGCGATGCGGACCGACGGTTATCTGTTCCTGCTCGACCGCGCTACCGGCAAGCCCGTCTTCCCGGTCGAGGAACGGCCGGTGCCGCAGAACCCGCGGCTCAAGACCGCGCCGACCCAACCCTTCCCGGTGGGCGCCGATCAGCTCGGCCCCAGGTGCGAGCCCAAGGAGCAGATCCCGCCCGGTTTCAAGCCGATGTGCGAGTTCGACCCGATCGACTACGACACGCCGAACGCGATGTATCCCATCTTGACTACGCGCGCATCGCCGATGGCATACAGTCCTGAGACCAAGATGTTCTATGCCGCCGGCTCGCCCGGTTGGCCGCTCTGGATCAAGCGCTATGAGGACCCGAAATTCTTCATCGCGGTCTCGACCGGCGCCGGCATCAAGACCCATGGCATCCTGGCCGCCGTCGATGCCAAGACGAACAAGATCGTCTGGGAAAAGCAGATGCCGTACGAGATCCAGAACGGCAGCGGCATGACCGCAACCGCCGGCGGCCTGGTGTTCCACGGCGAACCCGACGGCAATCTGCAAGCCTATGACGCCAAGACCGGCGATCTGTTGTGGCAGTTCCAGACCGGTGCTGCCGCCGGCGGCCCGGTGATCGCGTATGAGGCCGCCGGCCAGGAATATGTCGCGCTTGCCGCATCGGGCTCGCTCTGGGCGTTCAAGCTTGGCGGCACTGTACCGCCGCGCGCGGCGCCCACGCCGCCCAAGACCGAGACCACGCTCTCCGGCCGCATCTTCTCGACCGACCAGGTGACCTTCGGCGGCGAGATCAGCGACACGGGCCTCGAGTTCGTCCGCAAGACGTTCGACGAGCACGCAGTCCTTCCGGTCCGCATCAAGGTCATGGCCGGCTCGAAGGTGACCTGGACCAACATGGGCAAGCAGCCGCATGACGCCACGGCGATGGACGGCTCCTGGACAACAGGCGACATCCCGCCCGGCCAGACCGCAAGCGTGACCTTCGCGAAAGCCGGTACCTTCGACTACACCTCGAAGAGCGAGCCGTGGATTCACGCTCAGATCAACGTAGAGGAGGCGGCCGCGTCAACCGTGCCGGCGCAGGGGGCGCCTGCTGCCAAGTAACGGCGCGGGTGGGCGGCGGATCAAGGAGGCCATCGTGCCAAAGCCGTTGGCCGTATTGTCGGTTATCCTGGCCCTGATCCTGGGCTGGCAAGGCGCAGCGCGGGCCGAGGAGGCGTGGCAGACCCTGCCGCCGCCTGCGGCCCTGCCGCAACCTGTCGCGGACGGCTATGTGGAGCATGATGGGGCGCGGATCTATTACGCGACGTTCGGCGCCGGGGCGCCGGTGATCCTGCTGCATGGCGGACTGGCGAGCGGCAAGTACTGGGGCAACCAGGTGCCGGCGCTGACCCGAGCGGGATATAGGGCCATCCTCATCGACAGCCGCGGGCACGGCCGCAGCAGCCGCGACGCGCGGCCTTATAGCTATGAGTTGATGGAATCGGATGTCATCGCCGTGATGAACCAGCTGGGTCTGGACCGGGCGGCGGTGGTGGGGTGGAGCGACGGCGGGATCGTCGCGCTCGTCATGGCGCTGAAGCATCCGGAGCGGGTAACCCGGGTGTTCGCCTTCGGCGCCAACATGGACCCGAGCGGCAACAACCCGCAGGGCGACAAGAGCCCGATCTTCTCCCGTTTCATCGCCCAGGCGGCGAAGGATTACGCGGTGATCTCCCCGACACCGAACGATTTTCCCGCCTTCGAAAGGGCGATCAGCCACATGTGGGACACCGAGCCTCACTACACCGCCGCCGACCTGGCCCAGATCCACGTGCCGGTTGCCATCGCCGACGGCGATCACGACGAGGCGATCCTGCGCTCTCACACCGAGTATCTGGCGCGCAGCATTTCCGGCGCCAAGCTCATCATCCTGCCCGCCGTCAGCCATTTCGCCATGCTGCAGAACCCGGCCGAGTTCAATGCGGCGATGCTGGGGTTCCTTCGAGCGAACTGACGGCTTACGCCCCTGATTCCGCTGCCCGGCCCGTCTACACCCCTTTGGACGCGGCGGAACGGCCTCGCTTAACCTACGATGCATCTGCCGCGCAGCGGAAACCGATCATCCCGGAGCGATCGCGTCCCGGCGCCATCAGCAACAGCTTGCCATGCTGGTCATTGCGGTAAGCCTGCCGAAAATACCAGAGCGATCCTTGCGGCTGATATTTGCTGCCGCCTCGCAGGATGGCGGCGCGCGTATGCTGATCCTGGTACTCGTCGGTCCATTGCCAAACATTTCCGACCAGGTCGAGTACGCCGAAAGGGCTGGCCCCGGCCGGATGGGCCTCCACATCATCGGCTGGGGTGAGGGCTCGACCCGTCTCGGGCGTAGGAACTAAATCCGCTCGCCAGTCGTCGCCCCAGGGATAGGCGCGCTCGTCGTGACCTTGGGCCGCATATTGCCATTCCCACTCGTGCGGCAGGCGCTTGCCCGCCCATGCGGCATAGGCGCGGGCGTCGTCCAGCGATACCCAAGTCACCGGCCGATCATCCCACCCGACGGGATAATTTCCTGCTTTCCAGTCTTTCAGGAAGTTGCTGTTGTCTTTTGGCAAATAATGCGAGGCGTCCAGGAAGGCCTTGAATTGTCGATTGGTGACGGGTGTCCGGTCTAGGAAGAAGCGCCTGATGCTTAACGTATGCTCGTGGAAGCGGCGGGGCGAGTCTTCCCAAGGGTAGGCGATATCGACGCC
Source organism: uncultured Rhodospirillales bacterium (assembly GCA_964631425.1). GTDB lineage: Bacteria > Pseudomonadota > Alphaproteobacteria > BOG-932 > Roseiterribacteraceae > BOG-932. The sequence goes on along the minus strand of CAZVYC010000129.1, from coordinate 2,965 downwards.
GATCTGGTCGCCGCCTTCCACCTCCATTCCTCTGACTCTAAACGTGAAATCGCCGGCTTGTATCTCCACCATTCCAGCCGGTGCCGCTTCGTAGCGTTTGGTCGGGTCGATGTTGACCAAGGTCTGCGGCATAGCCCGCCAATCGTTTGCATATGAAGCGAGCGGCTTCGCCGTCATGGCCTTCATCTCGGTCAGCAAAGCCTGAAGCGCCGCGTCGGGTTCACCGCGCAGGGCGATCACTGCACCATACCCTCTGCTCTCGATCGAGAAGGATAGAACCAGCTTGTCGCCTTGCCTCACCGGCGTGAGCTCGACCCCGTGATAGAGATCGAACCAGCGCCGGCCGCCGGATTCAGCGGGGACCGTGAATTGTGCACCATCGACGTCGTATTCATTGCGATTGATCAAGGTCCAGACCGTTTCATTCCCCTTCGGCCAACGGCTGGCGAAGACGCCGAACCGCTTCGTGGGATAGAATGGCTCCCAGTCCGGGCTGGTTAGAAACGGCGCGACTCCACGCTCGATCGTCGCGACCCGCCGCGTCGCCTCGCCGTCGCGCGCGGTGATTCCGTTCCATATGCCCCAGATGTTCTCCCAGCTCTCCCAGCCCTCGCCGTTGAAGAACGCGTATTGCAGGTCGTCGGTCTTGGAACGCGCCCATCGATCAGAGATGTTGACCATGTGGCGCGGCTCGATCCAGCGATAGCGATCGACCTTAGGTTCGAAGCCAAACGCATATTGTCCCCAGGACATCAGGTTCCACGAGAGCTGCTCGTCATGCGGCGGGCCTTCCGGTTGAAAGGCGAGCGGATGGCCCGTCGCTTCCGCCGCCACGGCAAAGGACAAGGGCACGCCGTCCTGCGTGTCGCCATTCATGCCATCGGCCCCGATTTCCGCCATCACTGCGGTCAATGCCTTGGGCCAGGGAGCGCCGGGATCATGCGTACCTTGATCCCACATCATGAACGGAAACAGCACGCGAACGCCGTTGCGATGAAAGTCGGCGACCATCGCCTTCACGCCTGCAATACCTCCCGGCATGGCTAGCAGCATGTCGATCTGATTGCGGTCGTCGATCCCCATGTTCGGATAGGTCGGCCAGATCAACACTGCGTCTATGCCGCCGAACCGCGTTTTGAGATCGTCAAGGTAGCGATCGACGGTATATCGGCCGGTCACCGGATCATAGAGATAGCGATCCTCAACCATTGCCTGCGCCTGCATAAAGGCGGCTTGCGGCCATTTCTGCCGCGGGTCGGCGTATCGCGTGGGGTCGAGCCCGATCCGGATGCGTCGTTCATCCCGCCAGCGTCGGACATCGGCCAGCCAGGCTTGATGCGTAGGCTCGCTGCATGCGGTCCATGATCCTTCCCAAGGTTCGGGATAGCCAAGGCAAGACGGCCCAGCCACCATGCTCTGCTTGCCCCAGGGGAAAGCGACGAACTGCGAATCCTGGGCTTCGGCCGAACCGATAGTTTCGAAGAGTAACGCGGCAAGCGCGACTGCCAAGCGTGAGAGGGAGCAGTGTCGATGCGTCATGCGGCGATCACACTGAATTTCTGTGGTGAGACTTACTGGAGTAACTCGCGGCAGCGCAGCCCGGTCTTGCCTACCGGCGCCCGATCTCTTGCTCTACGGTAGGTCAAAGGCGAAGGCCGTAACTGCATCGAGGTGATGGCATGGCTGTGAAGCGCATCGTGGCGAACATCGGCACTCCGAATATCGAGAGCGCGAAAGCGTTTTATCGCGACATTCTCGGCATGGAGGTCGCCATGGACCTTGGCTGGATCGTGACTTTCGTCGCCGACGCGAGCACGAGGCCGCAAATAAGCATCGCGACCGAAGGCGGGTCCGGCACGGCAGTGCCGGATGTTTCAATCGAGGTCGATGATCTCGACGAGGTCTACCAGAGGATAACAGAAGCAGGTATCGCCATCGAATATGGCCCGGCATCAGAACCCTGGGGCGTTCGACGCTTCTACGTCCGCGACCCGTTCGGCCGTTTGCTGAATATTCTTAGCCACGACTGAACCGATCCGATGGCCGAATCGCCACCGGCTGTGACATGAAACGCCGGCCTAAACCGCGACGCCGTGGCAGTGCTTGTATTTCTTCCCGCTGCCGCAGGGACAAGGCGCGTTGCGTTGGACCTTGCCCCAGCTGTTGTCGCTTTCGATGGCATAACTCTGCGGCTGGGGGGCCGCGCCGTAGCCCTCTGCCGCGACCAGCTGGTCCGATCCCACGAAGGCCGGCTGCATGTCGAGCGCCGGGTCGCGGCGGGTTTCGAAGGCCGGCTGCGGCGGGGGCGGGGGGATGTCCTCCAGCGGCACGGAGCGGAACTCGATGTTGGCGAGATAGCGCGTGATCTGCTCGCGCACCTCGTCCAGCATTGCGGCGAACAGCTGGAAAGCCTCGCGCTTGTACTCGTTCAGCGGGTCGCGCTGGCCATAGGCGCGCAGGTTGATGCCCTGGCGCAGATGATCGAGCGCCAGCAGATGCTCTTTCCAGGCCTGGTCGAGGATCTGCAGGAGCAGACTGCGCTCGACCTGGTTCATCAGCTCGGCGCCATAGGTCGAGACTTTCTGCTGCGCCACCGCGTCCGACGCAGCGATGATGCGCTCGCCCATATCCTCGACGGAAATACCCGCTTCCGCCGCCCAGTCGTCAACCGGCGGTTCGATCGACACCAGATCCTTCAGCTCGATCTTCAGCTGCGGCAGGTTCCACTGCTCGGCATAGGAGTTGGCGGGGATGTTGCGGGCGACGATCCGGTCGATCACGTCGTGTCGCATGTCCTGGACGATCAGATCGACCGCGTCCGCCGCCATCACCTCGCGGCGCTGCTCATAAATGACCTTGCGCTGGTCGTTCATCACGTCGTCGTACTTGAGGACGTTCTTGCGGACCTCGAAGTGCTGCTGCTCGACCTTCTTCTGCGCCCGCTCCAGCGCCTTGTTGATCCAGG
>CAZVYC010000128.1:0-14316 GCA_964631425.1 uncultured Rhodospirillales bacterium | reverse complement strand
CGGCGCTGAGGGAAATGGCCCTTCTCCCCGCGTGCGGGGAGAAGGAGGGGCTCGACGCTTCAGCGGCGGGAGGATGAGGGGCAGCCGCGGCAGCGGGGACAGCGCGCATGCGGCGCCCGCCCCTCACCCAAGCCCTCGCCCCGCTCGCGGGGAGAGGGCATTCCGGCGGGCGCATGTTGCACTCGCGCCACGAAAGCATTATACGGACCGGCTTCGAGATGAGAGCTGATCGATGAAGAAAGACATCCACCCAGACTACCACACGATCAATGTGGTGTTGACCGATGGGTCCACGTTCCAGACCCGCAGCACGTATGGCAAGGAAGGCGACACGATCCGCCTGGATGTCGATCCGCGCACGCACCCGGCCTGGACGGGCGGCGCCAGCCGCATCCTCGACACCGGCGGCCAATTGGCGCGGTTCAACAAGCGCTTCCAGGGCTTCGGGCTGAAGAAGGATAACGCCTGAAACCAAGCGTTTCCGCCGGTTTCCGAGACCGCCGCCGGACCGCATGGTCCGGCGGTTTTTGCTTGTGCGCACGGCTGCGAAAAAGGGGCTTGAATCGGCCGCTGGACACTCTATCTCCACAAATGTGACGGTGCCCAATGGGGCCGTTACGAACCTGAACCGGCCTGACCCTCGGGTGGGCCACTTGGTATCGCTTCAAGGAGGATAACCATGCGTACTTATGATCTGTCGCCCCTGTTCCGTTCTACGATCGGCTTTGATCGTCTGGGCCGTCTGCTTGAGACGTCGCTCGCGACCGAGGCTGTCAGCTACCCGCCCTACAACATCGAAAAGCTTGGCGAAAACGCTTATCGGCTGACCATGGCGGTCGCCGGTTTCGGTGAGGGCGACATCGACATCACCGTCCAGGAGAATGCGTTGACCATCCGCGGCAAGGCCCAGCCCGAGTCCGAAACCGCGCAGTTCCTGCATCGCGGCATCGCCGGACGCGCGTTCGAGCGTCAGTTCCAGCTTGCCGAACATGTCGAGGTCGAGGGCGCCCGGCTTGAGAACGGCCTGCTCCATGTCGAGCTCGTCCGGCGCATTCCGGAGCAGCTGAAGCCCCGGAAGATTGAGATCGCGTCCGGCAGCAAGCCAGCGACCATCGAGCAGAAAGTCGAGCAGAAGAAGGCGGCCTAACCTTCTCTCTTCGCAATCGAAGCGGCGCTCATACGGGCGCCGCTTTTTTTGTTGTCTCACTCCGGGGTCTTGAACAGGGCCGCCATGGCCGCCTTGTGCGCCTCTTTCGCCTGGATGGCGGCCTCGACGCGGACGATCTCGTCTTTCAGGTCAACGACATATTGCTTGAGCTCGTCGATCGACATGTTGTCGAGCGGCCGGGGCTTCCTCGGCCGGTTGCGCGGTTCGTTGTCGTCGTCGGTGAGCATTCCGGTCCTCCTTCACTTCCTGGGCGGCAGCACGACGCTGGCCACTGCCTCGCTGCGCGGCAACTGGCTCGCGCGGCGCTGCGCCTCGTCGATATTGGCCTGGCCGCCCACGACCCAGACGGGGCCGTCGGCGATATGCTGGATGCCCTCCTCCGCCACGTCCTCCGGATCGGCGCCGGCGGACAGGTCATAGCCTAATCGCGCCATCGCCGGGGTCGCGGTGAAGTTTAGATTGAGATGAAGCACGTCCACACCAAACGGCTTCAGTTCGAACCATACCGCCTCGCTGAAGATGCGGCTGAAGGCTTTAGCACCGGAATAATGCGCAATCATGGGCGAGCCGATATAGCCGGCAAGCGAGCCGACCAGCACGATGCCGCCCCGGCCTCGCGCCTTCATCCGGCCGCCGAAATGGTGGGTGAACTCGATCTGCCCGTCGACATTCATGGCGACCACCTTGCGCACGAGTTCGATCGGCGTGTCGGGAAAAACGCCGCGGCAGAGATTGGCACCGGCCATATAAAGCAGGAAGCCGACATCGAGCCCGTCGGTGATCGCCCGGACCTGCTCCAGCGCTTCGCGCGGCTGGCTGACGTCGGCCAACAGCATGCGGACTTCGACGCCGAGCGTGCGGACTTGCGCGGCGGTTTCCTTAAGCGGCTCCGGCTTGCGGGCGATGAGGAGGAGGTTGAGGCCACGTTCGGCCAGCTTGCGCGCGAAAGCCGAGCCGACGCCCTCCGACCCACCGACGATCACGGCCCAGGGGCCGTATTTTTCTTTGAACATGCCTTCCATCTTCTGCCCATACTGTCTCGCGAAAGCCGGCGGGGCATCCCCCCAACTCTCAAAGGTTACCCAACGTCCCGACTTCGGTCGGGACGTCGGGCCGGGGGGCGTTGGAGGAGTCGGCGCCGGCTACGCACCGGGTATTCCCTTGCGCAATACCGCGCGTGCCTCCTCGGACCCGTCCAGCACACGGTTGGTGCGGGTGGTGACCCGCCAGCCACCGGGCGTCCGGACGAATTCCCACAAATTGGCGCCGACGCGCCACACGCGGAAATTCTCGCCGTCGTTGCGATAAAGGCGGGAATAGGAGACCGCGGTCGCCCGGTTACCATCGATCACGATGTGCGGCAGGCCGATGACGTGGCCGGAGCCGCCATGGATGATCTCCTGGTGGTAGGCCCCGCGCACCATATCGGCGATCGCGCTTCGGCTGTAGGCGGCGCCGGCCGGGCCTTCCTTGACCGGCGCATCCGGAGCAGGCGGCGGGCCGCCGCCCCAGTCATAGATGCCGTCTTCGACCCAGAGCGCCGCCGTGGCGTCGGCATCGCCGCTGTCGACGAGGGGGCCGTAGGCGCTCATCAGCTGGTAGATCGCGACTTGGTCCTCCAGCCCGCTGATGCGGGATTCGAGCGCGGCCAGGCGGGTTTCGATGTCGGTCATGTGAGCCTTCCCAGCACGCCGCGATCGAAAGGGATGAACGACTCGCCGGACCGGACCCGGTCCGCCCAGGCCGGGTCGCTCAGCATGGCGCGGCCGACCAGTACAATGTCGAAATCGCCGCGCTCGAACCGTTCGAGCAGCCGACCTAAATTGTTGACCGATTTCGTCTCGCCGCCGGCGAACATCTCCTCAAGCCGGTTATTGAGGCCAACGCCGCCCACCGTGCTGGAGAGCCGGCCGGTCAGCTTCTTGGCCCAGCCGGCGAGGTTGAGGTCGGAGCCCTCGAAGGCCGGCGTGTCGAACCCGCGAATGCTGGCGTCGAAGATGTCGACCCCGGCATCGGCCAGAACGCCCAGGATTTCGCCAAGCTCTTCCGGCGTCTGGCCGATGCGGGCCCGGTAATCCTGCTGCTTGTGCTGGCTGAAGCGGAACATGATCGGCCGCCCCGGGCCGATCGCCCGCCGGATGGCGCGGACGACCTCCGCTCCGAACTCTGCGCGCTGGCCCGGGCCGCCGCCGAAGCGGTCGGTGCGCCGGTTGGTCTCGGCCCAGAAGAAGGTGTCGATCAGGTAGCCGTGGCCGCCATGGATCGCTATGCCGTCGAAGCCCACCGACAGGGCGTTGGCGGCGGCCTGCCCGTAGGCCGCGACCACATCGGCAATCTCCTCCTCGGTCATCGGTCGGGTAGGCGCGATCACCGTGTCGATATAATCCTGGGTCAGCGAATGATGGCCGATCGGGCCCCACAGGCCTGAGGGGCGGCGGCCCGGGATGTCAGGGCGATCGGACTTGCGGGCGTCGCGCAGCACGCCCTGATGCCAGAGCTGCGGAAAGATCGCCGCGCCGGCCGCGTGAACGCCCTCTACCACCCGCTTCCAGCCGGCAAGCGCCCGGTCGCCATACATGACTGGGATTGACGGATGGTCGAGAGCGGCCGGGTCGTCGATGCCGGTGCCCTCAGTTATTACGAGCCCCGCCCCGCCCTCGGCGCGGCGACGGTAATACTGCGCCACGTTCTCGCCCGGCACGCCGCCGGGCGAGAATTGCCGGGTCATCGGCGACATGCCGATGCGGTTGCGCAAGATAAGTTCACCCACCTGAAGCGGTGCAAACAAGGCCGAGTAGTTACCGTCAGCCATCGTGCTCACTTATCGTAATAGGACTGGAAATCGCGCGTAGCATCAACGCGAAGCCGGGTCAGCACGCGCGAGTGAATCAGCCAGGCCCCGTCGATTTTGACGTAGATCTCATGGTAGTGACCCCAGCCGTGCAGATGCTCCTCCTTGTCGCCGTTCCGCCACCACAGCAAATCCTCCATCGCCCAGATGCCGTTGGCGGTGGTGGGCGAGGTGATTTCGATCTCGGGCGTGTGGGCGTGATGGACGGTGGTCAGCTTGACCTTGCCATCGACCACCTTCTTGATCATGTCCAGGATCTGGTCCTTGCCGCGGGCGATCGATCCGGCCGGCTTGTGCCGGTCCGGCAAGGTGCCGAACGAATCGAGCGTGGCATCTGGAGCGTGGCAGGTGTCATATTCCACCCAATTCTTGGTATCCATCGTGCGGATGCGCTTGGCGACCAGCCGCTTGATGTCCTCGATCGCGATCAGCCTTTCCCTTTCGGTCATGCCTTCCCTGCATTTTCTTGCGTACCCTGCCAGTCTGGGGGCAAGCAGTCGATTTCGCAATCCGATGATTGAGGCGCCAGGATGAACGCAGCCAAGCTGCCCACGACGATGACCGCGATCGAGATCGCCGAGCCCGGCGGCCCCGAGGTGCTGCGCCCGGCCGAGCGGCCGATGCCGACGCCCAAGCCGCGGGAGGTGCTGATCCGGGTGGTGGCGGCGGGCGTCAACCGGCCGGACCTGCTGCAACGCCAGGGCAACTATCCTCCGCCGCCGGGCGCCAGCGATATTCCGGGGCTGGAGGTGGCCGGCCAAATTGCAGCGTTGGGCGACGGCATGGATGGATGGAAGATCGGCGACCCGGTCGTGGCGCTGCTCGCCGGCGGCGGCTATGCCGAATACGCGGCAGCACCCGTCGAGCAATGCCTGCCGGTGCCGGCCGGCCTGTCGATGATTGAAGCCGCGGCCCTGCCCGAAACGATTTTCACCTGCTGGACCAACCTGGTCGACGGCGGCAAGCTGAAGGCGGGCGAGACCGTGCTGATCCATGGGGGCGCGTCGGGAATCGGTACGACCGGCATCCAGCTGGCCAAGGCGCTGGGTGCCCGCGTGTTCGCCACGGCGGGAACGCAGGAGAAATGCGATGCCTGCCGCAACCTGGGGGCGGACCTTGCCATCGATTACAAGACCGAGGATTTCGTGCCGGCGGTCAAGGCCGCGACTGGGGGGCGTGGCGTCGACCTGGTGCTCGACATGGTCGGCGGCGACTATGTGCGGCGAAACATCGACGCGCTGGCGCCGGCTGGACGCCATGTCAGCATCGCAGCACAGCGCGGCGCGGAGGCGACCATTCCGATCTTTCGGATCATGCAGAAGCGGCTGCTCCTGACCGGATCAACGCTGCGCGCTCGCTCGCCCGCCGAGAAAGGCGTGATTGCCGCGGCGCTGCTTGAGACGGTTTGGCCGATGATCGCGGCGGGTGTAATCAAGCCGCTGATCCACGCGACCTTTCCGCTGGTCATGGCCGCTGACGGGCACCGGGCGCTGGAGGCCGGCGACCATATCGGCAAGATCGTGCTGATCGCCGGCTGATCACGCAAATACCCTAAAATAACTCTGGAAAAATCGGCGATAACCCGCCAGATGTGCCTTATCGTCGTGGCGGATACCGCACGACTCAGAAGATTCGTCCAAATTCGTACGCGCCCGTCAATGGAGGCGCCCGAACGACCTAAGGAAGTGTTATGGCTAGTCCGTTGATGCCGAAAGCCACCGCAGTCTGGCTGGTCGAGAATACCAGCCTGACGTTCGAGCAGATCGCCGAGTTCTGCGGCCTGCATCGACTGGAGGTGCAGGGCATCGCCGATGACGAGGTCGCGATCGGCATGGTAGGGCTGGACCCGGTTTCTGGGGGCCAGCTGACGCAGGAAGAGATCGAGCGCTGCGAGAAGGACCCGAACGCGCGCTTGCAATTGGTGATCAAGGACCTGCCGGCGCCGAGCAAGCGCGGCAAGGGCCCGCGCTACACTCCGGTAACCAAGCGCGGCGACAAGCCGGACGCGATCGCATGGCTGCTGAAAAATGCGCCCAATCTGTCGGACACGCAGATCGGCAGGCTGATTGGAACCACCAAGACCACCATCCTGGCGGTGCGCAATCGCACCCATGAAACCAGCCCCACGATCAAGCCGCGCAGCCCAGTGCTGCTTGGACTGTGCACCCAGGCAGAGCTGGACGATGCGATGGCCAAGGCGCGCAAGCGCACCGGCAAGCCGGACCCTGAGCCGGCCATCTTCGAGAGCGAAAGCGCCTAGTATCGACTTTCAGTAGACAGTCGATACGTCGCGATCGTGCCTAGTATCCGATTCACACGAAGTCGCATGAGTCGCTCTGCGACTCATGCTCCTTTGTGATCGCATACTCGCGATCCGGGTGGCGTGCCCGCGCCGCGTCAATAGTGCGCGAGGCGCTCGATCTCTTCCTTGAGCCTAAGTTTCTCGACCTTCAGCTTCTTGAGCATCTGCGTGTCGGGGGCCGGTCGGTGCTGCTCGTGGTCGATAATGCGGTCCAGATCGGCATGTTTGCTGCGAAGCGTGAAGACTCGAGACTCAATGGACATGAGGCACCTCGAATAGTGACGACACGGGGCGGCCAACCCGCCTCGGGAAAACGATATCACCCCGGTGGACCGGCGATAGTCTTGAAATGAATTTTTTCCGCACCATCTCCGCGCCGCGTCGGCCTGGACCTCGACCACGACGGCTGGCGCGGGGGGCTAATCGCCCAGGCAGATGCCCAGGGCCCGCGCCGTTTTGACCAGGCCGCTATTGGTATCGACCGCTTGGTAGCGGGCAATGGCGTCGGCCAGCGGCACGTCGATGACGCGACGGTTCTGCCAGGCGACCATGCGGTCGAACTTGCTCTCCGCGATGAGGTCGACCGCGTGCACGCCGAAGGCGGTCCCGATCAGCCGGTCCTGCGCCGAGGGCGGGCTGCCGCGCTGGACGTGGCCTAGCACCGTGACACGCGTTTCCGCGCCGGTCGCCTCCGCGATCAGGTCGGCGATGTACTGGCCGATGCCACCGAACCGGCGCGTGCCGCCATGGTGCTCGACCTTCAACATGCGGCCTTCGACCGTGCGTACGGCCTCCGACACAACGACGAGCGCCGAGTTACGGCCTTGGGCCTTGAGCGCGTTGAGCTTGTTCGCAACCTTCTCGATCGTATAGGGGATTTCGGGCAGCAGGATGACGTCGGCCCCGCCGGCGATTCCGGCATGGAGCGCGATGTGGCCGGCATCGCGCCCCATCACCTCCAGCACCATCACGCGGGCATGGCTGGCCGCGGTCGGCTGCAGGCGGTCGAGCGCCTCAGTCGCGACCGAGACCGCGGTGTCGAAGCCCACCGAAGTTTCGGTGAGGCCGATATCGTTATCGATCGTCTTCGGCACACCGACCAGCGGAATGCGACCTTCCTGCGACAAACGGCGGAGGATGGCGAAAGAGCCGTCGCCGCCGATGCCGATCACCGCGTTCAGCCCAAGCTCCCGCACGGCGGCGATGATCTCTGGCGCGCGGTTCTTCACGCCGCGGCCGGGGATAGGAAAGGCGAATGGATTGCCCTTGTTCGTGGTGCCAAGCACGGTGCCGCCGAGCCGCATCATCGTGCCGTCGACCGACGACAGGTCAAGCTCGCTGTAGCGCAACGGGCGGTCGAGCAGCCCCATCGTGCCGTCACGGATACCCAGCACGCGCCAGCTGTAATGGCTGGCCCGGTGCACCACTGCGCGGATGACGGCATTGAGACCGGCGCAGTCGCCGCCGCTCGTCAATATGCCGATGGTCTTCGCCGTCATGCCCTACCCGATTCCACCGCAAACTTTTATTCATAGTTGCGACGCGCTGGATGTCCAGCCGGCGGCAAACCCGTTTCCCGGTAGGGCAGGCCTCCCGTGCCCGCCTTCCCCGCGGATTGGCGGGCACGGAGGTCTGCCCCACTGCTACGGTATGGCGTGAAAGAGCTTGACGCAACACAGTGTCGCGCCATATCGTGTGGGAGAGGTGGAAGCGAGGGCGCATGCCGCGGCGTGAGCGTATTCGCTGCGGGATCCGGGTGGCGAGCCCGGGAAGGGGATCGAGATGTTTGACAAGGTGATTGACGAGTCCGTCGGGTTGCCCGAGGTCCAGCACCTGCTCAAGGATTGGTCAGGCGGCATCATCATATTCGTCGCGCTGCTGCTGGCGGCCGAGCTCTTGCTCCGAACCTTCGAATGGTGGACAGCCAGGCAGGAAGGGCGGGACCGCGACCTTCTGCCAAAGGATGCGATCGTCAATCTTCTGACTACCTCCGTCTATAACCTGACGCTCCGCGCATTTGGCGCTACAACCATGATCAGCGTCGCCTTTTGGGCTTATCATCAGAGTCACTGGCGTATTCCGTTGACCTGGTGGACTCTGCCGGCCTATGTCCTGGCGGCGGAATTCTGGTCCTATTTCTTCCACCGTCTGATGCATGAGATGCGGCTTTTCTGGGCCGACCACTCGGTACATCACAGCTCCGAAGAGTTCGACTTCACGACCGCGCAGCGCTTTCACCTGCTCGAGTGGGTGCCGAAAGTGATCGTGTATGTCCCGCTGGCGATGATCGGGTTTCACCCCGGCGTGCTGTTCCTCTTCACCATCCTGGCTGGCATCCAGTTGATCTGCCACACGGCCCGGTTTGGCCGCTGGGGCTGGTGGGATACGTTCTTCGTCTCACCGACGATCCATGGCGTCCACCATGCGCGCAATCCGATCTATATGGACCGGAACCTGGGTGGCGCATTGAATGTCTGGGACCATGTCTTCGGCACGTATCAGAACGCGACGGAGGAGAAGCTGGTCTACGGCATCACGCACGCCGTCAAGTCCAACAACGTGGTCAAGGTGCTGTTCTGGGAATACACCTTCCTGGCCCGCGACTTCTGGCATGCCCCCACGCTGAAGGACAAGCTGATCGTGTTGTTCGGCCGCCCGGGCGAGACGTTCGAGGCTCCGGCCAAGGGTGCGTCCCATGGCGGCGCCGCCCATCAGGGCAACCCGTCTGTCTCCGCGGGCCTGCCGGCGGACGCGGTACCGGCCTGATCCAGTTCCCCTTTTGCCAGGTCAGTGCCTTGAACTTTGATTATTACACGGCGGTTGCGCTCGTCTGTTTTTTGACTCTGCTGACGACCCTCAAGCTCACCCTGACCGGCCGCGTGACGATCGGACCGGAAAAGAAGAATTTCATTCTGTTCCACCCGATATGGCTGGGCGCGCTGGTGGTCATGGTGCCGTTCGTCATTGGCCGTTATCTGCAAGGCAGCATGTCGCCGTGGCCGGTCGCGGCCTTCATGCAGGCCCAGGACAAGGCCGGCCTGTGGGCCGGTATCTCAGTGGGCCTGGCAACAACAACCGTCGATCTGTGGCTGTTCTGGACGACCGCCACGGCGCTGCTGACCTTTACCCAGCCGATGTCGACGGCATACGAGCCGATCCCCAGGTCGATGCATAAATATTTTCATCTGGTGAACCTGATCGCAGGCGCCTTCGTGATCTATAAGGCGCTGAGCGGGCACGCCGCCTGAAAGCATGGCCGCCTGAAAGAACGACGATGAGCAGCGAACCCAAATCGACCCCGGCGCCCTTTCAGCCCTTTGACCGGCGATGGTTCAAGCGTTTCAACGCAATCGAGATCCTGGCCGTCCTGTTGGGCTTGGCCGTCTGCTCGCTTGGCGCAATCGGGATGATCTTGGGCGTGCCGCTGATCGCGGCGGCGCTCTATAGCGCCGTCTTCATACCGCCGAAGATCAATCGCGGCCTCTATATCGGCAAATGCCCGCATTGCGGCGCCGAAATGTCCGCTACGCATTATCAGAACCAGGTCGACTGCCCGAGTTGCGGTCAGGATGTCGCCGTGCGCGACAACCGGTTCATTGCAGTCCCGAAATCGACCGCCGGCAAGGCAGCCTAGCTGGCCCCCGCTCAGGCGGACCGGGCGCCGGTCAGTTCCTTGATTCTCTGGCCGCAACGGCGCTGCCACTCGATGGAGGCCCAGGCGGCAAGGCCGAGCGGCACCTGGTACCAAGCTTTCCACCCCATGCCGAAGCTGTACACCAGGGCGCCGAAGGCGATGACGGCAAGCACGATCGCCACGGTGCGCATCGTCTGCGCACGCGCCAGCGCGTGATCGTTACGCGTCCCGGCCGTCATCCGTTTTTCTCCTTGACCAATCGCGTCCATGGGGGACGGATGGCCAACATATAAGGCCGACACGGCTGAAACACAACGATGCATCACGATGTGCCATCATAAGGAACCAGGGTAGGAAATGACCAGCGATATCCGGTCGACCGAGGCGAAATTCGTGCCGGAAGCGCGCAAAGGGCTCGCCAAGCCGAGCGCGGTGGAATGGATGGTGATGGTAACCGGCGTCGGTCTTTGTTCCGTCGGCAACTGGGGCGTGTTCCTGGGCGTGCCGATCGCCGCCGCCGGGTTCTACAGCGGCTTCTTCGTGCCGCCCAAGGTGAAGCGCGGACTTTATTTCGGCCCATGCCCGCATTGCGGCGCGGTCATGTCGGCGATGCATTACCAGACTGAGCTCGGCTGCCCCAGCTGCGGGCAGCTTGTCCGGGTGAAGAACGCGCGGTATGAGGCGGCGTGATCTGCCGCAAGGAAATCCACTAACCGCAGGACGCTTCTACGCGCTCTCTGCGATAAATACGCGTGGCGTCGTGCTATCCCAGCGGTTCCAGATCAATCATGTGAACTTATCCGAGCCCGGTTTCACCGGGGTGGGGTTTGTGTTAGGTTCCGGCGCGTTCGAACCCAGGAAGCAGCCCTTAGCAAAGCAGTTCCATCAACATGAGCGAAGAGGAAGTGCTGCGTCGGAAGCTCGACGAGCTGAAGAGCGAGCACCGTGACCTCGACGACGTGATCGATCGCCTCGCGCATCAGCCGCCTTATGACCAGCTGAAGCTGCAGCGACTGAAAAAGCGCAAGCTGGTGCTGAAAGACCTGATCGCCAAGCTCGAAAGCCAGCTCCTCCCCGACATCATCGCATGATGACCGAAGCCAATTCTTCCGCGCCGCTCGTCGGCATTATCATGGGCAGCCAGTCCGACTGGACCTCAATGCGCTATGCCGCCGAGTTGCTGGAGCAGCTGGGCGTGCCGCATGAACGCCGGATCATTTCGGCCCACCGCACGCCCGAACGAATGGTCGCCTACGCCAAATCGGCCAAGGAGCGGGGCCTCAAGGTGATCATCGCCGGCGCGGGCGGCGCGGCGCATCTGCCGGGTATGGTCGCGTCGTTGACCACGCTGCCGGTGCTGGGCGTGCCAATCGAGTCCAAGGCGCTGTCGGGGCTGGATTCGCTGCTCTCGATCGTCCAGATGCCGGCGGGCATTCCGGTCGGCACCTTGGCGATCGGCGTCGCCGGAGCCAAGAATGCCGGCCTGCTGGCCGGTTCGATCATCGCGCTGGGCGATCCAGCGGTCGCTGCCCGGCTGGAAAGCTGGCGGCACGAGCAGAGCGCCGCGGTCGCTGAAACCCCGACCGACTCGGCGCCATGAGCGATGCGACGGAACAAGGCGGCGGCGGGCTGATCCCTCCCGGCGCCACGATCGGCATTCTGGGCGGCGGGCAGCTCGGCAGGATGACGGCGATGGCGGCGGCCAGGCTCGGCTATCGCACACATGTCTTCAGCCCGGAGGCCGATGGTCCGTGCGCGCAGGTCTCGGCGGCCGAAACGGTCGCCGCCTATGACGACGCGGCCGCGCTCGCCCGATTCGCCGAAGCGATCGACGTCGTGACGCTCGAATTCGAGAACGTGCCGCTGCAGTCGGCCGAATTCCTGGCGCGGCGCCGGCCGTTTTTCCCCGCCCCGTCCGCCCTCGCGGTGACGCAGGTGCGCACGGCGGAAAAGAGCGAGGTCAATAAGCTGGGTTTCGGCACAGCCTCCTGGCGCGCCGTCGACAGACTGGAGGCGCTCGAGGACGCACTGCTGGAGATCGGCCGCCCGGCGGTGCTGAAGACCAACCGCTTCGGCTATGACGGCAAGGGGCAGGTGAAGATCGGGCTGGACGACGATGCGGGTGACGCCTGGACCGCGCTCGGCAGCGACGACGTCATCCTGGAGGGCTTCGTCCCATTTCGCCGCGAAATCTCGGTCGTGCTCGCGCGTGGCCAGGACGGCGCCATCGCCGCCTATCCGGCGGTGGAGAATCGGCACCGCAACCATATCCTGTCCGAGACTATCGCTCCCGCACCGATTCCGCCCGCACTCGCCGCCGAAGCCGGCCGGATCGCCGCCGCTATCGCAACCGATATGGAGTATGTCGGCGTGCTGGCGGTCGAGATGTTCGAGACCCGCGACGGCAAGCTGCTGGTCAACGAGCTGGCGCCGCGGCCGCACAACTCCGGCCACTGGACGATCGAGGGTGCCGCCACGAGCCAGTTCGAACAGCTGGTCCGCGCGGTATGCGGCCTGCCCTTGGGCTCGACCGCGTGGCGGCCGTCGCGCATGGCCAACCTGATCGGCGACGATGCGCTGCACTGGCGGCGCTATCTGGCCGACCCGACCGCGCACCTGCACCTCTACGGCAAGATGGATATCAGGCCGGGGCGGAAGATGGGGCATGTGACCTGGGTGGAGTGAAGCCATGACCTTTGCCGGGAGGATCGACATGACCGCTGCATCCCGTTTTCAGGACAAACGGGTCATCATCACCGGTGCCGCATCGGGTATCGGCCGCGCCGCGCTGATCCGCCTGGTTTCCGAAGGCGCCATCGCGCTTGGTGTGGATCAGAACGAAGCCGGCCTCGCCGCGGCCGCCGCGGCCGCCGGAAGCAGCGCCGCCCATGGCGGACGGGCATCCATTGCTGTCGCCTCCGTGGCCGACGAGACGAACGTGAGGCGGGTGGTCGCCGACTTCGCCACGCGCGAGGGCGGGCTGGACGTGCTGGTCAACATGGCCGGCATCCTGCGCTCGTCGCACACGACCGAGACCTCGCTCGACCAGTTCATGGCGCTGATCCAGGTCAACCTGGTGGGGACGTTCCTGTTCTGCCGCGAGGCGCTGCCGCACCTGATCGAAAGCAAGGGCAACATTATCAACGCCGCCTCGACCTCGGCCTTTTTCGGCCACCCCTATAAGGCGGCCTAATCGGCGAGCAAAGGCGGTATCGCGGCGATGACCCACGCGCTGGCGTGGGAATATATGAAGAGCGGCGAGCGCGTGAAAGCGGTGGCACCCGGGGGCATCAACACGCCGATGGTCCAGGCCACACCCGCCGGCTTCCCGCCGGAGGTGGACCATACGCTGATGATGCATCTGACCCGGCCGGACATGCATTTCGGCCAGCCCGACTATGTCGCCGGCGTGATCGCCATGCTGGCCTCGGCCGACGGTGCCTTCATCAACGGCGAGATCATCCGCATCGATGGCGGGGTACATAGCTGAGGTTTGGCCCGATCATCGATCGTTGGAAGGCGCGGCTGCGTCCATAGCCCTGATATTCTGCCGAAACCAATCTGCCAGCGCCTCTTCGTCGATATCCCCGGCTGCGAGAGAAAGCATCGTCGCAACCGCGTCCGAGTCCGACGCTGTACATTCGCAGCCGTTCATGAGCAGGAACGCCAGTGCGGCGACGAAGGCTGTTCGCTTGTTGCCGTCTGAGAAGCCATGGTTGCGAGCCAAGCCATAAGCGTAAGCGGCGGCAAGCGCTGCAACGTCCGGATCGCCGTAGGCGGCAGTATTACGAGCATGGGCCAAAGCGGATTCGACTAATGCAATATCCCGCACGCCCGGCAATCCGCCGTGCTCGGCAAGTTGCTCATCGTGAATCGCGAGGATCACATCCCTGCGAAGCCAGACCCAGCTACGATCATTCACTTGGCTAGTTCTTTGAGGACATTGCGGCGCTCGCGCATGACCCGGCGCGCCGCCGTCATCTGCTGCTCGAACTCGGGATCGTAAGGCGTGATCCGATAGCCGTCGGGAGCCTCGGTGAGGAATACGGTATCCCCCTTTTCGACCTTGAGCCGGGCCAGCACTTCTTTAGGCAGCACCATGCCGGTCGAGCTGCCAATCGTCGTCAGTTTGAGCTTCACCATCGGCTTTTACTCCTGAGATTATAACAGTTATTATAACCACGAGCGGCAGAACGGCAAGACTGTTGCCCTCGCGTTGCCCCTTGCCCCACCTGTGCTAAAACCCCCGCCATTCACGCCTAGAACATTCAGGATCATCGCGATGACAGACGCCGCTTTTCGCATCGAAAGCGACTCCATGGGCAAGGTCGAGGTACCGGCCGACCGCTATTGGGGTGCGC
>CAZVYC010000127.1:0-14320 GCA_964631425.1 uncultured Rhodospirillales bacterium | reverse complement strand
CGTGGCAAATTGCGTTCCGTGGTTTTCCATCTCCTCTGCGTTCCAGCCAGCGCCGATCCCGAATACGAAACGGCCGCCGGATAGCTGATCGAGACTCGCCACGCTCTTGGCAGTGACGATCGGGTCGCGCTCTGTGACGAGGCAGATGCCTGTGCCGAGCTTTAGCTTGTGCGTCGCGGCAGCTGCGAAGGAGAGCGCCACAAACGGATCGTGCGTGTGCTTGTACCACTCGGGCAGTTCGCCGCCCCCAGGGTAAGGTGACCGCCGGCTGACCGGAATGTGCGTGTGCTCGCACACGAAGAGCGATTCGAAGCCACGCGCCTCGAGTGCCTGCGCAAGTTCGGCAATCCCGATCCCATAGTCGGTCGGAAAATAGAAAACGCCGACATGCATGAGCCCCTCCTGCGTTCGAATTTCCGGTTCAGCGGCGATAGCGTGCGTCACCGCCGAAGCCCAGCCATTCACATTGGAGCCTTCGCGGGGAATGCAACATACCCCGGCGCATGTGATTCCCGGGATGTCAGGGCGATCCGACTGGTGACAGTTCGCCCCAGCTTGTCGCCCGCTCGATCCGGATCGCGATCACCGGCAGCGCCTCGATTTGCATTGTCCGCAGTTGCTTGTATCGCGATCGGAGCAGGGCCTGTGCGGCGTCGTGCTCCTCTCCCGAGTCCAGTATCTCCGCGCGGCCCCGCAGCATGACCCAGCCGAGGCGGCTCCAATCCTCGTCATAGCGATCGGCGACCAAAGCAACCTTGTCATTGGCGACAATATTGCTGAGCCGCTTCAGTGGTACGCCATCCTGCCGTTTCGGCTTGCCATCGATCGTGATGTACAGAGCGTTCTCCGCAACTGCAAAGCACACCGGCACGACGTGCGGTACGCCGTCGCCATCTGCAGTCGCGAGAT
Source organism: uncultured Rhodospirillales bacterium (assembly GCA_964631425.1). Taxonomy (GTDB): domain Bacteria; phylum Pseudomonadota; class Alphaproteobacteria; order BOG-932; family Roseiterribacteraceae; genus BOG-932. Next base: position 13,411 of record CAZVYC010000127.1, on the reverse strand, counting down.
GACCGACCCTGCACGCGTTCAGAAATCGTCGCTCGATTTCGGAGACTTGTTGCATTGAACTTCTGCCAGCATTTCTTACGCGAGATTGACTATTGCCCAAACCTTCAGGTCAGATCAGAAAATTCGCCCCGCGGAACCAGTACCGAACAAGCACGACTTGAAGGAATGCTAAACCTAGAATCAAGGCGAGTCGAAGTCCCCTTGCATGAACCCGGTCCAGCAGGTCGCCTGCGGCGAAGAGGAAAACAGGGTTCGCGGCCACGTAGCGTGGAGTGCTGTCGAGGCCACCCAGGGTACAAGCGACCACGACAGTGGCGCCACAGAACCATCCCTCGAGAATTCGCCGGCGAGCCAGCAACCAAACTGCCGCGGCCACTCCAAGAAGCGCCCAGACCGAGTCATACGCTTTACCGGCGTGGTGCCGCGCGACGCTGATATCGGAGAAGCCGGCTGCCACCACACCGATAGGATTGGCAAAGTGATGGCGCCACCCGCTCTGGATGGTCGCGAACGCGACCGGATCTCCAAAACGCGCGTAGAGGAACCCCATAAAAGCGACCAGGCCAAGTGCTCCAATGCCGGCGGGCAAGAGGATACGAAGGATCGCTCGAAGTTTGAGGGGGCGGCTTGCCGTCATTGCCTGATGCAGACCGAGACCGGCGGCGAGCAGTATGCCTGTCGGGCGCGTCGCGCTCAGAAGCGCAGTTGACCAGCCAGCCACGAAGGGTTTGCTGTCGGCAAGAGCCAGCATCGCGCCGGTCGACAACGCGGCATAAAGCGCCTCTGGATATCCCGAGTGGAAATAGAAACCGTAGGGCCAGACCGTCAGCAGGATAAACCACGACCAGCGTGAAACGGATTGCCGCGTTAGAGAACGATAGCGGACGCTCAGGACGGCAAACAAGATGAAGCACGCCGTCGACAAAGCCACGCCGATTGTTTCGAGCGCAGAACTGTCGACGATCACTCCAAAACTGCGAACCAGCAACGGATAAAGCGGGAAAAACGCCCAGTTGGCCTGCCACAGGTCGCCAATCTGATGGGGAGCGGCGTCATACCCGCTCTTAGCGATCGACAGGTACCAATCACAATCCCATTTGCACAGCGCTGCACTGACGGGAAGGCTGGTTAGTACCGAATAGATCAGGAGCTTGATCGTGGTGAGAGCGAGAATGAACAACGCCAGCTGCCACAGCGGTCGTGGTGAAGCGCCAGGTGTAATGGCTAGAGAAGTGAGGGGCGTGCTCCACCATCAAGCCAATACAATTGCTATTGCGAAAACTTATAGCACATTTGCGACTTGAAGGCAGTTGGGCCGGTACGAATGACAGCGCTCGTCGATAGGATCATCGCCGATTTATTCGGCGCCGGACTTCGTGGATAAATTCAGGAGAAATGCCGATACTAGGTTGATGGCTCGAGGCATGCGTTTCTGGCCCGGAAGCCGCGGGTTGATCGCGCCAGGAATCCGCGAAGACGCTCGGTCTTGCCGCGAGAACTTTCCCGCCGGGCAGGTTCCGGCGCCGGTCATCTGCCAGCCGGTCATGTTTCAGGAGAACTTGTCATGATGCTCGATTGGAACGCTTATTGTCAGCAGGTCGTGGAGGGCGTGGGCGAGATCGCCAAGCTCAGCCCGGACACCGTGAAGGGGTAACAGGCACTGAGCGCCGCGGGCCGGCACACGGAGCCGGATCGAGCCCCGAGCCGGGCTTGAACATCAATTTCGCCGTCTTCACGGACGGAAAGCGCGGGACTTGTTGACTTTGAGTTCGCAAGGGGACGAACGTCGGGTTCGGTTCCTTCCAGGGCTCTTCGTCGCCGGCCGGGGAGGCATTCGCCCAGCGGCGTGAGGTGGTGGGCCTTGGACTGGCTATTCCACGCCGACATTCAACATCTGATCACGCTCTATGGTTATGGAGCGGTCGCTGCAGTCGTCGCGTTGGAGAGCCTTGGCTTGCCGTTGCCCGGCGAGACGATTCTGATCGCGGCGGCGATCTACGCCGGTTCGACCCACGCGCTGAGCATCGCCTTGGTCATCATAGCTGCCTTCGCCGGCGCTGTGATCGGAGGCAGCATCGGATATTGGATTGGGCGGGAGATCGGGTTTCGTCTGCTGATAAGCTATGGCGCATATGTCCATCTTGACGAGCCAAAGATCAAACTCGGACAGTATCTATTCTGGAGACACGGGGGCAAGGTCGTCTTCTTCGGTCGCTTTGTGGCTCTGCTGCGCGCCGCCGCGGCCTTTCTAGCCGGATTGAACTGCATGGAGTGGCCGCGCTTCCTCCTCTTCAACGCGGCCGGCGGAGCTGCATGGGCGACGACCTACGGGTTAGCCGCCTTTCTCATCGGTCACGGAATCCAGCACTTCGCCGGCTGGGTGGGTTATCTCGCGATTGCGGGCGCCGTCGTTTCGATGGGCGCCGCCGCGGCTCTCGTGCGCCGCAATCTGGCGCGGCTCGAAGACGAAGCCCAGCGGAAGTTTCCAGGACCTCTCCGGCTGAAAAGACGTCGATGATCGTGGGCGAAGGGCAAATCACATTTGGTGCAATTTATCTCGTCCCGCGAAAGCGGGGACCCACTTATTGGCATCTCGGGGGCTGGGCCGTGGGTTCCCGCTTTCGCGGGTGGGGAGTAACGCCGGCGAGCCCTGCTGGCGCCGATACCGTCAGGCTTCGCATGGGATCGGCGGCGCAGCGGACCGCACCGCGCGCCGAAGCTGCGCCGCCGCAATGATGCCGGCCCCGTCGGCCGGCTTCCTCAGCAGCGTGCAATCGGGTATCGAGAGTGCCGCATCCGTCGCCATCGAGGAGTCCCCGGTCAGCAGCACGGCCGGGATCGACGCGCCAAGCTGGATCCGCGTCTGCTTGATCAGCTCGAGCCCGTCCACGCTACCCGGCAAGTTGAAGTCGCTGACGATCACGTCCGGCCGCCAGTCCGCCTCTCTGAGCCTCGCGAGCGCGCGTTCCGCGTTCTCGGCTGAGACCACGCCGTGACCGAGAACCTCGAGTAGCGCCTGCAGCGACCACCGCACGATCGGATCGTCCTCGACCAGCAGGATGTCCATCGGCTCCGCGCTGGCGGCGGATTCGTCCGGGTGCGCGGACGCAGGAGCTAAAGGCTGGCCGAGGGGCACCTCGACCGAAAACACCGACCCCTTGTTGAGGACCGAGCGCACATGGATGCGATGGCCCAGAAGGTCCGACAGGCGCTGCGTGATTGACAGGCCGAGGCCGAGGCCCTTGCGGCGGTCGCGGGCCGGATTATCGACCTGGTGGAATTCGTCGAATATAGCCTGGATCTGGTCCTTGGGGATACCAACGCCGGTATCGAGGACTTCGATCCGCACCGCATCGCCGCGACGGCGGCACCCGAGAAGGATTTTTCCCCGATTGGTGTATTTGATGGCATTGGAAAGCAGGTTGCGAATGATCTGCTCCAACAGCTTGGGATCGCTCCGCACCACCGCGCCGCACTGAATGAAACGAAACTCAAGGCCCTTCGCTTCGGCATGGTACAACAGTTCGGCGCGGAGCCGTTCCAGCAGATCGCCGATCGCAATATCTTCGATATTCGGGGTGACGATCCCGGCCTCCAGCTGATTGAGTTCAAGCAGCGTATCGAGCATATGGGACATGCTGTCGACGGTTGCGCCGAGCCTTTCGATCATCGATTGCGATTGCGGGTCGGTTGCCGTCTGTTTGAGGCCTGCTTGAAGCAGCGCGATGGACTGCAGCGGCTGCCTCAGATCGTGGCTCGCCGCCGCGAGGAAACGCGATTTAGCGACATTGGCTTGCTCGGCTGCCTCTTTTGCGAGCATCAGGGCCGACACGTTGGTGCTGATGTGGAGAATGCCGCCATCCCTGGTGCGGAAATCACGGTTGACGACCCATATGTTCTTGCCGACACGCACCTCATTTGGCGCTCCGTCGCCCCTCTGATGCCTCTCGATCTCATCGGCGACGATGCGCTCGAATGCTTCTTTGTCCTTTGCCAGGTCCGAGCCGGACCAGAAAGCGCGGAAAATTTCTTCGTAAGTGCGACCGGGAACAAAGAGGCCGGTTCGCCCGGCAGGATTTTGATCAATCGCCTTGTTCAGAAGAACCAGGCGATCTTCCGAGTCGTATAGAGCGATGCCTTCTTCGGGCGCGTCGATCGTGTCGATCAAAAGGGCCTCTGTGCGCTTTGCCTCCGCCCTGGCCTTTGACGCCGCATCTTCCGCGGCTTTGCGGTCAGAAATATCGCGGATAACGCTCAGAATCTGGGGCTGCCCGTTAAAGCCCTCTTCGATCCAATTGAACACAGCCTCGACCCAGGCGAAGGAGCCATCCTTCCGACGGAGGCGGTGGGTGCTTGTCGCTTGCGGCCGCTCCTTGCTCAGCGAGTCGCGTGCACCGATGCAGCCGGCCAGGTCGTCCGGGTGGATCAGCGCTTCGCCCGTTGACGCGATCATCTCCTGCGCCTCGTAGCCCAGCATCTTCCGGCAGGCGGGCGACACATACTGACCCTTCTCGTGGGCCTCCTCGAGCGTTATGAGATCGGTTGTATTTTCGACGAGCGTCCGGTACCGCATTTCGCTGTACCGGAGTGCTTCCTCGTCGAACTTGCGCTGGGTGATGTCGCGGATTGTCGCGCAGGAATAGATACCATCCTCCGCGAGGACCGAACTCAGGACGATTTCGACCGGAAACTCGCTGCCGTCCTTGCGGAGCCCGCGGAATTCCTCACTCTGCACCTGCGCTCCCAACGGCCACTCGGCGACGCTCAACCGCTTCGCAGTGTAGGCCGCGCGGTACCGCTCGGGGGCCAGCATAACGACCGGCTGCCCCACCAGTTCGTGACGCTCGTAGCCGAAGAGACGCTCGGCCTGCGCGTTGACAAGGAGGATACTGCCGTCCACCCCCTTGATGACCATCGCATCGGGAGCTGATTCCATCAGGCTGCGGAATTTCGCCTCGTTGGCACTCAAACTGGTGTTGAGCCGGTCCACGCGCGTGACCGCCGTGCGCAACTCCGAAATGATGACCACGACCACGGTGCCGAACAGGCCATAGATCCCCAGCGAATAGGCGTGCTGCGAGAGCGCTTCCGCCGGCATGAAGACGGTCACGGTGGCAGCGGATAGAGCGATCGCAAAAAATCCCGCGCTCGCCCCGCAGAGAAAGGATATGACGATCACCGCCGGGTAGAAGGGGGCGAACAGGGTGCCGACGAGCCAGGGTGACGGCGCCACTTGGAGCGCCGTCGCCGCACCCACGATCGCGACCGCCACCAGATAGGCGGCCCACGACCCGGGCCGCACGCCCCACTTCCCGAAGAGTGGCCCCTCGGCGAAAAAGACGGTCTTCGCCCGTTTTGCTCGGTTCATAAGCCGAATCTAGCGCGGTTTAGGAGCGACGTCTTCAGTCCTCGCAAAGCGCAGAACACCGGATGGCTTCGCGCCGGAGGCTGCCGGAAGAGACGATTGCGCCCGGCGCCGCGAACCGCAATGACCTGTCCTGCGGACCGCTACCGCCAGGACATGGATCCCGAGGAACCGCCAATCCATGCAAAGGTTCAATCGAATTACGCGGAGGATGGCCCGGCAGCCAGGGACCACGGAGCCCCGACAGACGGGCTCTGCGAACCGGCCGCCCGCATCAGGGTCACCTGGATGGCAATTTCGCAGTGTGCGGGCTCGGCCATTAACGAGCATACCGGCAGTGAGCCCCCTCCACGAGACTCGTCAGCAGCGAGGCCAGACCATCGACGTATTCGGAACGCCACTTGCTTGCAGCGATGGCGGGATGAACTCCTATGTCGTTTCAGGAGTGGGTACATCGAAGCCATTCAAAGTGACCGACACCATGCAGTACAGTCCGACGAGATAGATAAGCTCCGCCGTTTCGTCCTCACCGAATTCCGCAACGGCTTGGCGATAGGTCAGCTCCGGCAGGACGCCGCCCGAGACCAAGGCTGAGGCGATATCGTAAGCGATGGCCTCTTCGCGGGTCAGGTCGCTTGGGCGCTGGCCCGCGATAATGGTTGCGATCTTGTCGTCAGGCAACCCGCGGAGCTCGGCGACCAGCACATGGGCGTAGATTTCATACGCGGATCGGAACTTCGCACCGGTGACGAGGATCGCTACTTCTCGAACCGGTCGCGGCAATCTGGGTGAACTCGATAGGGCTTTGACCAGCTCCCAAACCGGGCCGCCAAATTTGGCAAAACGCAGCCAGGGGTTCCACGGACCGATCAGCGCACCGGTGTCACTGAATGCCGTGAAGCCTTTGAAATTCGTCTCGATGCCGGTCCGCATATCGTCGTAGAGCGGCTTCTGGTCCGGGCCAAGGTCTGATGGTGCGATCAGGGGCAGACGCATGGAAATCTCCAAATTGGATGGGGCCTTAAAGCGGCCGAATATCGGGAGAGTTGACTGCACTCGCCCTCGGATATGATCGGCGATCATGCCTGAAACAAGTGTCTCGTCTTGCTATGCCCAATTCTACTAGCCGGGACAGAGGTCAGTGCTCCGCGAGCACAATGCTGGCGAAGGCAGTGGGTCATCCTCCGGTTCGTTCGGAAATTGTCTTGGTCTGCAAACAGGCCACGCCATCGGCGCGCTAAACGGCGCAGTCGGGATCTTTCAGGCGGCCGGTTATCAAGGTAAAACGCCGGGGTTCGGGACAACTGATTGACCCGCAAGATACGCATGCACGATAAGCAAATTGTGGCGGCAGATAGCACGGCGGTGCGGGTGGCCTTGTGGCGGGCCATGCACGTTCAGGTCGATCCGCCGCCGCATGTGCTCGAAGACGAGATTGGCCTCACGCTGGCGGCCCCGGATGATGGCTGGCGCCGCCGTCCGGACATGGATCCGCAAGGTACGAGCCTCTTCCGCGCCTCCATCGTGGCCCGTGCTCGCTTCATCGAGGATCTGGTTGTGGAACAGGCTGGCCGCGGTGTCAGGCAATACGTCATCCTCGGAGCCGGCCTGGACACCTTCGCCCAGCGCCGGTCGGAGATCGCCTCCGGCCTAAGGGTGTTCGAGGTCGATCAGCCTGGTCCCCAGACCTGGAAGCGCCAGCGCCTGATCGAGCTTGGCTTCGGCATCCCGGAGTGGCTCCGGCTCGTGCCGGTCGATTTCGAGGCGGGTGGTTCGTGGCGGGAGCAGCTGGCAGCCGCCGGCTTCAACGCACGCGAGCCTGCGGTCGTGGCCTCCACTGGCGTCAGCATGTATCTCACGGAAGACGCGATCACGGCCACACTGCGCCAGGTCGCGACGCTCGCCCCCGGGTCCACGCTGGCCATGACGTTCCTGCTGCCGCTTGAGTTAGCGGACCCCGACGTGCGTCCCGGGCTTCAAATGGCGGAGAAAGGGGCGCGGGCAAGCGGGACGCCTTTCATCAGCTTCTTCACACCGGCGGAGATGCTGACACTGGCTCGCGAAGCCGGCTTTGAAAGGGTCGACCATGTTTCGGCGGCCACTCTTAGCCGGCGCTACTTCGCGGGCAGGACAGATGGCTTCCGCCCACCAAACAATGCAGAGGAATTGCTGGTGGCGGCTACATAAATCGTCTGGCTTCGGGAGAGACGGCCATTCACCACAGGAGCGCCCATATGCCAGAGCTCACACCGGAGGGGCGGCAACGCATTGAGGAGCTGGCGCACCGTTACGGGACCAGCACCGATGCCGTCCTCACCCTCGTGCACGCGCTCACCGCAGGAGGTGGGACGATGGCGCAGTTCAGCCATCCCGACCTCGGCGGCATGGGCCAGTGGTCGCAAGGCGGCATGACCATGGTCGGCGACATGTTCAACACTGCGCTCAAGGCCAAGGTCGAAGGGCTCTGCGCGGAGCTCGCCGGTCTGCTGACGCGCCAGATGACCTGGCAGCATCAAGGAGGGCGCCAGTCGCAGAGCCAGCAGCAGGGAGGCTCCGGCGGCGCTGGTGATGTGAGCCTTTTCGTACCAGTGCCGGGCGGGAATTCCGCCAATTGGTGGGGAGATGATCTTGGCGTCGCATCCTCGACGGGTGCGCAGAACGCCGTTCGTTACGCCTACTTCCCCGCGTCGCGCCGGCTGGCGATCCAAATCGGCGGCAAGGTGACGATCTACGATACCGGCGATCACCAGATAGGCAGCGTCTCGCAGCAGCAGAGCGGCGATGCCAGCTTGACCTTCGTCAGCCAGCACGGGTTGGTACGCGTCAGCGACCTGCGGGTCGTCCCGGCCGATTCTGCCGTGCGGGCGCCGGAGATCGGCAGGGACGCCGAACGGTGGCAACCGCCATCGACGCCCATGTCCGCACCAGTGGAGGCGGCCCGATCAGCACGAACCCGGCCCGATGCAGCCTTCTCCCTGAACGCCGATCAATCGCAAGACATTCTGCTTCTGATCGAGAAGCTGGCGGCGCTGCGAGAGAAGAATATCCTCTCCGAGGAAGAGTTCGCCGCCAAGAAGGCCGAGCTTCTGGCGAGGCTTTGACGCAGAGGCGTTTCGGCAAGGACCTCTAACGCTTCGCCACTGACGGGCCACCCACGATAGCGCGCGCGGCACCTTTCCGGTGGTTGCGCAACCTGAGCATACCTTAGCGCCATTGCCGATACTAAACGGCATCAGAACCTCACCTTGGCCTGCAGTACGAAGGTACGGCCCTGGCCGATATAGGCGAAGCTGCTCTTTGCGCCGAAAACACTATAGGCGAGCGGCGTGGCCGCGGCGTAGGTGATCGCCCGCACATCCGTCAGGTTCTTGGCGAGCAGCGCCACTTCCCAGTCGCCGTCCGACTGACCGAGACCGATGCGCGTGTCGAGCTTGACGTAGGGGCCCTGAACCAGCGACGGGTCCAGCGTCGGGTCGGCGAAATAGCTGCTCGTGTAGAAGAGATCCACGGAAGTGCGCAGCGACAGGTCGTCATTGAGGTCGTAGAAGTAGTCGAGACCCGCCGTGCCCGAGTATTTGGCCACGAATTGGTCGGCCATGCCGGCATAGCTGCAGTAGCCCTCGGCCGCGTCCGGCCCGTTGGGCGTCTGGCCGGAATAGCATTGGCCATTCGGGAACTGATCGAACCTGAAGTCCGTCCAGGCGAAGGAAGCGTGCGCCTGGAGGAACGGGGTCAGCGCGACGCGTCCGTCGGCCTCCAGCCCCTTGATCGTGGCCGACGCGGCGTTGCCGACATTGAACCCGAGAATGCCGTCGAAGATCGAAACCTGAAGATCCTTGTAGTCGGTGTAGTAGACGTCGGCATTGACTTCGGCGCGGCCGCCCCAAAACCGTGTCTTGGCGCCGAGTTCCCAGGTCGTGGCTTTCTCGTCGCCGAAGCGAAAGGCCTGATCCATCGTGGCGGCCGCGCCCTTGTTGTTGGCCCGGTAATCGAACCCGCCGGATTTGGCGCCCTTGACCCACGAGGCGTAGGCCATGACATCGGGCATGACATCGTACTGGAGGCTGACCGAGGGCGTTACCTTCGTCTGGGACAGGGTCCCGTTGGTCGGCAGTGTGCCGAGTTTGGCCAGAGCGGCCTGGGCGGCGGCGGAGACGCCAGGGATGTTGGCCTGAGCCAGGCTCACCAGGTTTTGCGAGGTGACGGCCAAGGCATTGGCATAGGCGAGCGGCGCCAGCAACGCCTGCTGGCCGTACAGCGGACTCCCGCTCAGGCCCTCGATCGCCCCGGTCCGGTCGCCGTCCTTGGATACGTGGTTGAGCCTGACGCCGAGCGTCGCCCGGAGCGTGTCGGTGATGTGCCAGGTCCCCTGGCCGAACAGCGACCATTGGTCGGCGTCGACGTGGGCTGCGCGCGCGGCGCTGGTATTTGCCATGGCGAGGCCAGCCGCGCCCGCCTGTTGGCCGGCGGCTCGGCCGGCAGTGACGGCGCCTGCCTGATCGCCCGGATGAGCCGCAAGCCAGCTCGCGGATGCCGCCTGGAAGGCAGGCGCGTAGGCCTTGTTGTACACCAGCGGCACAAGCGGCGACGCTCCGGTTATCTGCGTCTGGTCGCCGTAGCCGTCCGTGCTGTGCTGGAAGAAGGCCCCGACGATGTAGTCGATGGTGTCGGATTTCGGCGACACGAGCCGCAGCTCCTGGCTGAACTGCTTGTAATCCTCGGCGAGCGTGGTGCTGAACACTGGAGCGCCGGTGAAATCGCAATCGCAGAGCTCGTCGTATTTGAACCGGCTGAATCCGCTGATCGAGCTTATGACACCGAGATCCGTCTCCCAATCGGCATGGATGAGATACGTCTGGGACAAATTGTGGCTGTCGTCGCCATTCGAGGAGCGAATATCGTTCTCCCCGGTGTGCAGGACCGACAACGACGCCGCCGGCAGCGGCATCAGCTGCATGCCCGTGATGCCGTTTACCAAGGCGATACGCGTGTTGACCGGGGTTGCGCCCGTCTCGGTCAGGATTTGGGCGTAGGTCAGCCCGTTGACCAGGAAGGACAACGGGTTCGCACCCGGGAGGCCGGCCGGCGTCTCACCAATGATCTCGGACTCTCGCCCCAGCGCGTTGAAACGGCCGACCTCCGCCTTGACCAGGACGGTGAAGCTGTCCGAGAGGTCGGCCGACAACTGGCCGCGCACTTGCCAGTCGTTGCGTTGCGTTTCCGGCCGATCGAGTGTCGCGTTGTACATGAAGCCGTCGGTCTGGTGATACCGGCCGGCGATGCGGAACCGCAGCTTGTCGGAGATGGGACCGGTGACGACGGCCGTGTTCTCGACCTCGTGGACGTCGGGGTCGTAGGAAACCTGGGCATAGCCGCCGAAGTCGTTCTCGGGCGCGGCGGTGACGATGTTCATGGCGCCGGCAATCGAATCCTTGCCGAACAGGATCGACTGCGGCCCGCGCAGCACCTCCACCCGATCCAGGTCGAGGAACGGCGCCCGGGCCTGCTGGGCGCGGCCATAGGAGATACCATCGATATAGACGCCGACGGACTGTTCGAACCCCTGGTTGATGCCGGAAAAGATGCCTCGGATACCGATCGACGTGCCGATCGGGTTTTCCGCCAGGATGAAGTCCGGCACCTTGAGTTGGAGGTCATTCAGGTTCTTGATGTCATCGCGGCTTATCAGCTTCGAGTCTACCGTCGCCACGGAAACCGGCACCTCCTGCAGCTTCTCGGTCCGCTTGCGCGCCGTGACCACGAGCTCCTCGAGCGTCCCCTGGCTGGTGTCGGCCGTGGGGCTTTGTGCCAAGGCGGTCAAAGGAAAGGCCGCCAGGCCCGCCATGACTCCCGTGAGTAGCCGCGCCCGATTGCAAGGCATCTTCATGATTTGTTCCCCCTGTTATCAAAACATTCCGATCGGGCTGGGCCCGGTCTCTCGTCCCGCCTCCTTTGCAGAGCCGATCAGTCGATTGGTTGCGGCTGCCGGCGCTCCGGCCACGGCTCGAACGCTCCCCATCGTGTCCGGTTGCACGCGAGGCGATCCCAGCAAGCACAGCACCGCTTCGATCATCGCTCCCGCCGCTGAAGGCGGGCCGTCGACGACGATTGTTCGGTCCGGCCGGACGATGGCGAGCCAGTCTTGAGCGATCGCCGGAACGAGGGTGCCTGAAACGTCCTCCCAGGCGCCGTTCGTCGTGGACGCCGTAACGCCGCGCGCCATCAGAGGGACGATCGTGCCGCCTGAGATCGCCCACTGCCGCAGCTGATCCGGCGTAAGCCAGGCCGCCGGATCGACGCCAAATCCGAGCAGCGCCATGGCATCGCCCAGCGCCTGGTCCCCTGGCACGACCGGCCCTGGCACGACCGAACCGCCCGCGGCGGACCGGACCCAGCCCTGCGGCAGCACATCGCCGCGGCAGAGGCGACTGGACCCGTCATTGGCGGCAAAGAGGCCCCGGCGGAACCGGTTGCGCGGCTTGATCTCCAGTTCCGTGAACGCGTTTCGCAGCCCCGGGACGAGCCGGGACAGGATCATGGCGCCATGGATCAGGAAGGCCGCCACGCGGTTGCGAGGCATGACCAGCGCACCCATGAAGCGTGCGAAACCGATCATTGCCTTGACGTGAGGCCGGCGCTCTACGTCGTAGCTACCTAGAATGGCGGGCGCAGCCCATCCTTTGACCACCCAAGCGAGCTTCCAAGACAGGTTGGCAGCGTCGCGCAGGCCGGCCACCAAGCCTTGGCCGGCAAAGGGCGGCGTGATGTGGGCTGCATCGCCGACCAGGAACACCCTGCCCTCGACGAAGCGGCGGGCGATCCGGGCATGGAAACGATAGACGGCGGCCCGCTCGATCTCGACATCGGCAGTCCCGGCCCAGGGGGCCAGCAGCCGCCGCACCATGTCCGGCTGCTCCATCGCCGCGCGGGATTCGCCCGGCATCAGCATGAACTCCCAGCGTTGTCGACCGCCGGGGGCGACCATGTGAGGCCCCGGGCGGCGCGGATCACACAGGAACTCCACGTCCTCGATCTGAGCCGGGATCCGCTTGGCATCGACGACAAGCCAATCCTGGGCGAAGGTCTCACCGTCGAAGGCAATGCCGAGCTGCTGACGCACCGACGAGCTGGCGCCGTCGGCCCCCACGAGGTAGCGCGCCCGCACGAGGGCCATTTCGCCGCCCGGCGGATTCAGGCGCACAGTGACGCCGTCGGCATCCTGGTCGACACCAGAAAGCTCGACGCCGGTCGCAACGGTGATCGCCCGGTAGGCAGCGAGGCGCTCACGCAGCACCTGTTCGAGCTGCGGCTGCAAAAAGGTGACGAGCTTAGGGTGCCCGTCGATCTGGCCTTGCGTACGGGCGCAGGCGAACTGACCGAAAAGCGGCGAACGCATCCGCACCCGCGGGATCGCCACTGTCTCGAATGCGCCGTCCTCAAGCCCCGCCATCTGCAATATGCGCAGCGCCTCGTTATCGAGCGCGATTGCGCGCGGGGCGTGGAAAATCTCCGTCGCCTTGTCGATCACGAGGGTACTGACGCCATGGCGGCCCAGCAGATTGGCGAGCGTAGCGCCGACCGGACCAAAGCCGCAGATCAGAACGTCAACGCTGGGCGGCAGGCTGATCTGCGTCGTCGGGTGCGTTCTATCCCCTGCCACGTGTTTCCTCCCCTACCCCTGTCCGCCTGTGTATCAAGCGGTACCTCAGCCTTGAGCCTCATAATGACGTGATTGTCATTTTGACTCAAGTGTCATTTTTATCGGCGATCCGGGACAGGCCTTGATGTGATAGGGTGCGGAGCATGGTCGGGAGAGCGAGCAACCGGATATGCCATCGGAAGATCATCGTAGGCGCGTGGCGGCGGAGCGGCGGGAGCGCATGCATAGCCGGCTGGTGGAAGGAGCCCTGCTCGTCTTCGGCCAGCGCGGTGTTGATGAGAGTGTCATTGACGAATTGATCCGCACGGCGGGCGTGTCGCGCGGCACCTTCTACAACTACTTCCGCACCAACGACGATCTGCTGATCGCCGCCTCCTTGGCGGTGT
>CAZVYC010000126.1:0-14474 GCA_964631425.1 uncultured Rhodospirillales bacterium | reverse complement strand
GCCCCCAGGCGCCGAGCGTCGGGCTCTCCCAGTCGTCCTCGACAAAGCGGATGTCGTGCAGATGGGGATCGATGCCGATGGCTTCGAGCGATTTGAGATAGAGCTGCTGCAGGTCGGGCGGCGACGGCTTCAGGATCACCTGGAACTGGTAATAGTGCTGCAACCGGTTGGGGTTTTCGCCATAGCGGCCGTCAGCCGGCCGGCGGCAGGGCTGCACATAGGCGGCACGCCACGGCGCAGGTCCCAAGGCACGTAAGGTCGTCGCCGGGTGGAAGGTGCCGGCGCCCATCTCCAGGTCATAGGGCTGCAGGATGACGCAGCCCTGCGCCGCCCAATAATGCTGCAGGCGCAGAATGATATCCTGGAAACTGATCGGCTTGTCGGCCATTGCGCGTGAGCTGCCGGAAATCGTGAAGGAAAGCGGCGCACCTTACGCGACCCATATTGCGCGGATCAACATGGGCGCGCGGGTCAACATCGTGCGAGCGAAGATCAGGTGCGGCGCGGAAACGGACAGTCGCGCCGCGTGCACGCGGTCAGGTCGTCGGCCGGCACGTAGGTGCCGCAACGGCCGCAGGCGACCGTGTCCGTGGCGCGCAGGCTTGTGGCGGACCGAAACTGTCGCATACGCCGTGCGCCTTCGACCTGCTGAACCCAGCGCATGACATACCAGAGCGAGACGATCGCCAGGATAAGGACAAGGAACTTCATCCGCTGAGATTAGTCCCCGGCCGCGAATAAATCCAATTCCGCACCGTGACGCAGGATCGCTTCGGCTTCCGGCGTGTAGGCGCCGTTGTCCGCATGCAGCACCAAGCCAGGCAGCAGGCGCGGCTTGGTCTTGCGGCCCTTAAGCGCGGTGACAATGACCCGCTTGGCCGGTTCTCCCGCCCTGGGCCAGAGCGGAAAGATCAAAGCGGCGCCAAACCTGCGGTCGAGCGCAGCCAGGATGTCAGCCAGGCTGTCGGCGCGATGGATGAGCGTCAGTCGACCCGCGGGCTGCAGCACCGTCGTGGCAACGGCGATCCAGCCGTCGAGGTCGAGCATGCCTTCGCTGTGCGCCGCCGCCTTCGTCGCCAGTGGCGAGACGCTGTGCGTTCCTGCTGCATGATAGGGCGGATTGGTCATCACGTGATCGAACCGACCGCGGTAATGCGCGGCGACTGTGCCAAACTCGCCTTCGACGATCTCGATATCGAAGGTGTCCTGATTGGCAGAGACGTTGAAAGCTGCCAACCGCGCGAACTCGGCATCACACTCGACGCCGGTAATCGCTACGCCTGGCACGCGGGCCGCGAGGCAAAGCGCCGCAGCTGCGGTACCGCACCCCGCATCGAGAACGTGGTCACCGGGTGAGGCCGCAACTGAGGCCGCGAGCAGGACAGGGTCGATGGCCACACGATAGCCTCGCTCGGGCTGGGTCAGGCGGACGCGACCGCCGAGCAGCCGGTCTTCCATCTCTAAGGCGCGATTTCCGGATTTTTGCCGCGTATAATGCGCTGCGCGCGGTCCAAATCTTTCTCGTGCACCATGACCCGGCGGGGCAGGGCACCGATCGAGCCTTCGACCGCGCTGGTGAATTTATCGAAGATAACGCATTCGATCCCGGCATCGGCCAGGGAGGCTTCGAGCCAGGACAGGAATACGGGATCGTTACTGCGGACAAGTTCTTTCACGACGACAACCTTGGGTGCATGACGGCGGTGATGGAACCTACCGGCCCATGCCAACCTTGACCACGAAAGCGGTGTGTCTATGTTCTCATTCGCACCCGCGGAGGTAAAGCGTGTCGACCGCGGCCTCTCGCCCGTTCAGTCAACCTACCCGGCTGGGACTCGAATGACTCCGCTGACGCTGTCCTCCATTGAGCGTGGTATGTCGCTGTGATCGCGGCGGTGGAGCGGCGTGCCGGGCCGGCCACGGCGAAAGCTCTCGATCCCAGCAAGGGCCGCGCGCTGGCGGCGCTCGATCAACTGAGTGCGATGTTGTCCGACGATATGCAATCGGTGAACCGCATCATCGTCGAGCGCATGCATTCTCCCGTCGCGCTGATTCCGCAGCTGGCCGGCTATATCGTGGCCGCCGGCGGCAAGCGCCTGCGCCCGTTGCTCACGCTCGCGTCGGCCGGGCTCTGCGGCTATATCGACGGTGCACGGCACCACAAGCTTGCAGCTGCGGTGGAGTTCATCCACACAGCGACGCTACTGCATGACGATGTCGTCGACGAAAGCGCGCGCCGGCGCGGCCAGGACTCCGCCAACACCCTGTTCGGCAACCAGGCGAGCGTGCTGGTCGGCGACTTCCTGTTCAGCCGATCGTTCGAGCTGATGGTCGAGGATGGCTCGCTCGACGTCCTCCGCATCCTGTCGCGCGCGTCCGCGATAATCGCCGAGGGCGAGGTGCTGCAGCTGGCGACCAACAATAATCTAGCCACGTCGGAAGCTGAGTATCTCGCAGTGGTCGAGGCCAAGACCGCTGCGCTGTTCGCCGCCGCCTGCGAGGTCGGCGCCATCGTTGCCGAACGGCCGGCGGAGGATGC
This sequence comes from uncultured Rhodospirillales bacterium, assembly GCA_964631425.1. Taxonomy (GTDB): domain Bacteria; phylum Pseudomonadota; class Alphaproteobacteria; order BOG-932; family Roseiterribacteraceae; genus BOG-932. The sequence goes on along the minus strand of CAZVYC010000126.1, from coordinate 11,935 downwards.
GGCCGCACTGCACCGGTTCGGCATGAAATTCGGCGTCGCTTTTCAGATCGTCGACGACGTGCTGGACTACTCGGCGCACGAGGCGCTGCTCGGCAAGTCAATCGGGGACGATTTCCGCGAGGGCAAACTCACGCTGCCGGTGGTCTATGCCATTAATCGGGGCAACGAGATCGAGCGCGCCTTCTGGCGGCGCACGCTGGAGACGACGGAACAGCGTGAAGGCGACCTCGACCATGCGATCACCCTGATCGAGCGCCATGATGGATTCGCGGTCGCGCTCGACCTCGCCCGCAAGCTCGGCGAAGAGGCGATTGCGGCTCTGATGACGCTGCCGGCCAACCGGCTGAGAGCCGCGCTTATCGACCTGGTCGCCTTCTGCATCGACCGCGAATTCTAAATTCACGACATGACCGCGGCTGCGCTTGCGGCCCGGCGGGTTGGGCGTTATATGTCGCGACCTGCCGCCAGAACGGGCGGACGATCGGAGTGTAGCTCAGCCTGGTAGAGCACTGTGTTCGGGACGCAGGGGCCGGAGGTTCGAATCCTCTCACTCCGACCATTTCAGTCTCCGCCTTACCCCCCGAGCGGCGAGGAATGACGCCACGGCAATATGCCGGGGTAGTCGGAGATCGGGCTTGGCCGAAAACCCAGACGATCCGTCAACGTCTGACAGTGCTGACCGTAGCACTGATTCTTCCGTCGGCGTTCGCTGGCGCGGTGCTTCTGGGCTATTCCTATCTGAAGGAACGCGCCTTCGCTGAATTTCAGCTGCTGACTACGGCGAGAGCGTTGTCGATCGTGGTTGATCGCCAGATCGGCGAGGCCGAGGCGTTGATCCGTGGGCTTTCCCACAGCCGCTCGCTCCTGGACGGCGATTTCACAGCGTTTGACGAGCAGGCGCGGGCCGCCGATCCGATCAAGAATTCCTGGATCGTGCTGCGCGATGCGGACGGCAATCAACTGATCAACACGCGCCTGCCGCGTGGAGCGCTGCTGCCGCATGATGCAAATATTGGGGAGCAGCGGCGCAACCTGCTTATCGGTGGTCCGCATCTATCCAACCTGACCTACGCCCCACTGATCGATAGCTGGGTTGTCGGTATCGATATCCCGGTCTTCAAGGAAGGGGCGATGATTTATGACTTGGCCATCGTCCTTAAACCGTCCGAGTTCGATCGGGTCTTTCTCGACCAGAAGCTGCCGCCTGAGTGGATTGGCGGCATCATTGACCGCGAGGGCGTTGTTGTACGTCGCTCGCGCGACCCGGACAGGACAGTCGGCCGTCCCGTCACACCGGACATGAGGCAGCGACTCGAGGATCACGAACAGGATGGGCTCTTCGACAGTGTATCGCTGGAAGGCGAGCCAACGCGGGTTGCCTATAGCAGGTCGCCGACATCTGGCTGGAGCTTCGCCGTCGCGGTCCCCCGCGACGCACTGGGCGCGGCCGCACGCCGCTCGCTTTATCTTCTGATCGCGATCGGAGTGCTTTTGGGTGGCGTGGGGGCTCTGGCCGCACAGCGCATAGCGCGCGGAATTTCGGGACCGCTTGACAGCCTAACCGCCAAGGCGGCGGCGCTCGGTCGAGGCGAATCGCTCGTAGTGGCGTCTACCGGCCTTGCCGAGACGGATTTGGTCGGCCGAGCGTTGAGCCGGGCCGGCGAATCAATTCGTGGCTTTACTGAAACGCTCGAGCAAAGGGTACAGGAACGCACGCGGGAGCTGGCAGACGCTAACAGACGCCTTTCGAATGAAATCGACGAGCGTCGCCGCGCCGAAGCGCAGTTGGCACATGTCCAGAGGCTCGAGGCGGTCGGCCAGCTCGCGGGCGGCATCGCGCATGATTTCAACAATCTGCTGCAGGCAATCATCGGCAACATAGACCTCGCAAAGGCGCGGGTTACCGATAGCCGCGGGCAACAATTCCTGCGCCATGCCTTGGCGGCGGCCGATCGCGGCGCGAGGCTGACCGCCCAGTTGCTGGCATTTTCCCGCAAACAGCGACTTGAGACGGGTCCGCTGGACGTCAATGCATTGGTGGCGGGTGTCGTGGATATTCTGCAAAGCACGATCGGCGGGTCGGTTGCCATTCGTACCGATCTTGCGGACCCGTTGTGGCTCGCTCTCGGCGATGCCACGCAGCTCGAGCTTGCGATCGTCAATCTGGCACTCAATGCGCGCGATGCGATGCCATTCGGCGGAGTCATCACGATCACAACCGCCAACGTGACCCGCGATAACCCGCAGCGTCTGGAAGAGCCGCCGGCTGGAGCTTTTGTCGAAATCGCCGTCACCGACCAGGGAACCGGTATTCCTGCCGAGTTGCTGGGTAAGGTATTCGAGCCCTTCTTTACGACCAAGGAAATCGGGAAAGGGTCGGGGTTGGGTTTGAGCCAGGTGCTCGGCCTGACACAGCAGCTCGGCGGGGGCGTAGTCATTGAAACGGCGTCCGAACGGGGAACTAGCGTCAGGATGTATCTGCCGCGCTTACCCCAGTAGGCGCGCCCATTCCCATTTATTTGAAGTGCATTGCGACAATATTCAGGAAGCTTGTCTTTTGTCCCATGGAATAACCAGACTCATTTTGGCCACAGGTAATCAACGCCAAGCGCGTGTCATTGGTATCGGTATGCCCGATTAGCGATGGACCCCATGTCGTCGGCTCCTTTGGATGTGATCGCGTTGAATCGCCTCGCTTTCGGGCCCACCGAAAGGGATCGGCGGGAATTCCGCCAGCTGGGATTGGCCGGCTGGCTCGATCTTCAGCTTGACCCAGCCCGCCATGATGACCCGGCGGCCGAACAGGGCGTCCGCGCCATCACTCTCCGTGTCAAGTATGGGTCGAACCCGACCAACGATTATCCCGCGGTCGATGAAATGCGGCCACTTCGCTCGCTCGCGCAGCCGATCGAGATCACATGGCGTTTGCTCGACCCTGATCCCAAGGTGGCGCCGCCACCGGAGAAGGGAAGGCCGCGCGTGGAGGTCGCCGCAGCCACGCTGACCCGAGCGGTCTATTCGCGCTGGCAGTTGCGCGAGGTTCTGGTCGATTTCTGGCACAATCATTTCAACGTCAATGCGGCTGGGGACAACGTGGTCTCGGTCGCGCTACCGACTTATGACCGCGACGTCATCCGCGTCCACGCGCTAGGCAATTTCCGTGATTTTCTGGAAGCAGTCGCCACCTCGACCGCGATGCTGGCCTATCTCAACAACCGCTCGTCGCGCGCGGGGAATGCCAACGAGAACTATGGACGCGAGCTGTTCGAGCTCCACACGCTGGGGCGCGACCACTACTACAACGCGATTTACGACAAGTGGCGCAAGGTGCCCGGCGCGCTGGTCGGCAAGCCGATCGGCTATATCGATCAGGATGTCTATGAGGCCGCCCGCGCCTTCACCGGCTGGACGATCGAGGACGGATCGACCGTCGGTCCCGGTCAAGTGCTGCCGAAGACCGGACGCTTTACCTATATCGAGGCCTGGCACGATTCCTACCAGAAGCGGGTGCTGGCCAACGAGTTCGATCCATTCCAGGCGCCGATGAGCGATGGGCGGAAAGTGCTCGACCTAGTCGCCTTCCATCCGGCCACCGCCTATTTCGTCTGCCAGAAACTATGCCGCCGGCTGGTGGCAGACGAGCCGCCGGACTCGCTGGTCAAAGCGGCCGCGGCCGTGTGGACGAAGGCGCAGAAACACCCGCGGCAGATTGCTGAGGTCATCCGCTACATCGCAACCACGCCCGAGTTCGCCAATAGCTGGGGCCTCAAGGTTAAGCGGCCCTTGGAAGTGGGCGCCAGCTTCCTGCGCGCCACCGACATCGACTTCACGCCGAGTGAGGGCGTGATTAACGAGATGGCGGCCGGCGGCCAGCGTCTGTTCGGCTGGGCTCCGCCCACGGGACATCCCGATACGCGCGGTTACTGGCTGTCGACCAACGCCATGCGCCACCGCTGGTCGCTACTGCTCGGGCTGGTGGACAATAACTGGCAGACGGGCATATTCGATCCGACCCGGGCGATGGGCCGCGACGACGCCACAATCATGGAGGCCACCCGCTTCTGGCAGGCGCGGCTCGGCGTGGACGATCCGCAAAGCGCGGTCAAGGTGCTGACTGCACTGAAGCTCGACCCGAACCAGCGCTTCGCCGACTCGGGCAAAGACCCGAAGGCGCCACTTCGCCATATCGTCGCCTTCCTGGCAATGAGCCCAGAATTCCAGCTGAGGTAAGTCCTATGCCGTTGCCGAGACGCGACTTCCTGAAGGCAGCTGGAGCGGCCGGCCTGCTTGCTCCGTTTTCCGGCGTCAGCCGGGCGGCGTTCAGCCAAGGCCTCGGAGGGCGCGACAGCATCCTTGTCGTCATGTTCCTGAGAGGCGGTTGCGATTCCCTGAACCTTGTCGGACCCGCGAACGACTCGAACTATATTGAAGATCGCATCGCGCCTTTGCGAGTGTTGGATTCCGGCGATCGCAAGGCGATTCCACTGGCCAGGAGCCTCGACCTCAAGCTCGATTTCCGGCTGCATCCGGACGCAGCGCCGTTGGCTGATCTCTATCAGCAAGGGCACCTCGCAATCGTCCACGCGGTTGGTCTCGCCAATGAGACACGCAGCCATTTCGTGGCCCAGGAGCTGATCGAGCGGGGCGTGGTCAGCGATGGGGGCGATCAGAGCACCGGCATCCGCGCAGTCAACTCCGAGACGGGCTGGCTCGATCGCTACGCCAGGCTGATCGGTCTCGACAATATGGGGATGCAGCGCGTGCCGGCGCTATCGGCTTCAAATGGGGTCGACAAGGCGATGGACGGTTTTTCCGCCGCACTCGCCGTGCCGGACCTGACAAGCGGCATCGGCCTTGCCGGCGGCGATCAGGCGAAGGCGGTCCTCTCGGCGCTTTACGGCAGCGCGCGAGGCGACGTTGCCGAAGCCGGACGGCTGACGCTCGAAAAGTTCACCGCGATCGACACGCGGCTTGCGCGCGGGCCGGACGGAAGGGTTACCCCTTACCAGCCGGACAACGGCGCATCCTATGATGACGGCGGCGAAAGCGGCGGTCGCGGACTTGCCGCCATCGCGCGGCTGGTGAAGATGGATCTTGGGCTGCGCGTCGCCTGCGTCGACATGGGTGGCTGGGACACGCACGAGAATCAGGCCGGCCGCTTCAATAACCTGGCGGGTCAGTTGGGTCGCAACCTGATGGCCTTCTGGAACGACCTCTCCGCCTACCATGACCGCCTGACGCTGGTGACGATCTCCGATTTTGGTCGTCGCCTGCGCTCGAACAAGAGCAACGGTACCGATCACGGTCATGCCGGCGCAATGCTGGTTCTCGGCGGCCGCGTCAACGGTGGGCGAATGTACGGGCGTTGGCCCGGCTTGGCGACGCCGGAACTCGATAGGGCCGTCGACCTCGGCGTCACCACCGATTATCGCGCAGTTCTGAGTGCGATCGTCGGCGACAGTGTCGGAGCATCGCAGATCGCAACCCTGTTCCCGGGTTATCAGCAGACGCACGATCTCGGGCTCATGGGTCCAGCGTAAGATGGGACATTCACTCGCCCGTGGATGAATCGCCCAGCTTGTTGTCGCTCAGATACTTGGTTGCGGCGGGGTGACGCTCTGCGCCCAGTCCGGCATTCGCGGCGACCGTTCTGCTGTCCAGCGCGCCGAACGCGGGATGTGCGCGACGCAGCTCATCCATGTGTTGGAACAGGGCGCCGGCCAGACGCGTGACGATGGCGTCATCCAGCTTCGCGGTCGTCACCATGACGGTGCGCGGGCCGAACGTCCGGATCGCGTGGGACCGGCCACCATACTGCGCCAGGTCGAGCTGCGCCGGCGCATAGGATGGGTGCGCCGCGATCACCGCGTCGATGCCGGGGCCCGACAGATCGAGCAACGTCACCGGACAGGCAGCGAGCGCGTTCCGCACGTAACCGTTAGGATGCGGCGCCGTGATCGCCAGCGCGGCGACCTTGCCGCCGCATAGCGCCGTTACCTGATCGGCGCGTGGCATCTCCGCGACTCCGCCGAGATCGGCCTTCGACCAGCCAAGCGCCTCGAGGAAATCGGTGAATAGCGGATCGGGAAGTCCGGACTCGCCATCCGCGATCCGTTTTCCTTTCAGGTCTTCGACCTGCTTGACCGGTCCATCGCTGCGGACCAGGACGGTGAGCACGTCGGCATAGAATCCGACGAGGCTGCGCAGGTCCGTGAAAGGCGGTTTTCCGGCGAAAGGTCCGGTAGCGGTTACCGCGTCGGCAACGTCGTCTGATTGGGCGAGCGCCAGCGTGACGTCGCCGGCGCGCAGACGAGTCAAGTTATCGACTGAGCCGTCGGTTGCCTGCACCGAACAGGCCGCTTTATCCTTCGCCGCTTGCATGTAAAGTCGGCATATTTCCGCGCCGAGCGGCAGGGCGAACCCCGACACGGGACCAGTGGCGATCACGATAGGCGGGGGAGCCGCCGTCGCGAAGCGCACCTGAAGCAGCGTTGCCGCCAATGCGATCCCGATGAACCGGTATCTCACAGAGAACGACTCCCCTCGATCAGGGTCCAGTCGACAATCTGGGGCAGCAAGCTCTTGAGGGCCCCATCGAAGGCGACGATCGCGTCGTCGAAGCTGCCATTCACAGGGGCTCGTGCTTCGAAGACCCGAGTCGCGACGATCGTACGGTCGCGTGCCCGGACCAGGCTCTCAGTCAGACGCACGTGCGCGACCGTTTCGCCAGAGCCGGCTTCGACCTCGAAATCCTGGAGGTCTGAGACAAGGGTGAAATCGGCCTTGAGTCCACCGCCATCACGTTGGACCGCGGTAATTCGGCCCGATCGTTGGAAACTTTGCAGCAGCAGTGCCTGGATTGTTGCCGGGGGTCGATCGGCCCATGACACGTCGGCGTAATAATCGATCCGGGTCGGCGATGGCGCGATCGCGATGCGTGACGAGTTGAGGTCGAGAGTGGCGTCAGGCGTGGCGATAAGAAGCTGCCAATTCGCCTGCGGGGCATTTGTCGGGACACTGGCCGGCGCCGACAGCGTGTAAAGCTTGGCTGGCGGTCCGGAAGGCGCGAGCAGGTTACCAGTGCAGCCGGCCAGCGACAAAGCGAACGCAAACGGCATCCACTTCATCGTGAGGCTCCTGTACTGGCGGTGGCGCCGATCGGCTGGTTGGGAGCAACGCCGACGCTGGGGCCGCCGTGTGACGCCCTTGCACCGGTGGTGGCGCCGATCGGCTGGTTGGGATCGACGCCGACGTTGGGGCCGCCGCCGAACAGATAGCGTTGCGGGTCGCGGTCTAGATGGTCGGCGACGCGGGTCAGCGTGTCGGCCAGCCCGCGCAGCTGAGTGATGAGTCCGCTGAGCTCCGACAGGCCGTGACCGGTGAAGTCACGCAGCGGCCCCCGATTTTCGGCAATCACCCCGTCGAGGTTGGCCGCCACGTGCTGGAAAGATTGGGCCGCCGCTCTGATCGAGGCGCCGTCATCGCGCACATCATTCATCAGCTTGGGAAGCTGGGCGTGCAGGTCGGCCGTCAGCGTACTGACGTTGGAAACGGCGCTCTTCATGTCGGGCGAGAGTGCATCAAGACTGGAGGCGACGCTCTGCAGATGCGTGATCACCTCGGATAGTGCTTTGACGTTGGCGGGCGAGAGTAAGCCGTTCGCACTATCCAAAAGATCGGACAGTTTGGCCATCAGCTTGGGCAGGCTCTCCACTATCGACTGGATGCTCGAATTCGCAGAGCTGATCACCGGGATGCTGCCGTCCTCGCTCCGCAATGGCGGACTTGCCTGAGTGCCGCCCCTGAGCTCGATATAGGCTCCGCCTGTGATCCCTGCTGTCTCCAGCGACGCCACCGAATCGACCTTGACCGGTGTATTCGGGTTCAGCTTCAGCGTAACCCGGATACGCTCCACATTCTCCGGATCGATCTCGACCGCGCTGACGTTGCCGACCGGCACGCCGCGATACCGGACCGGGCTACCCGTTGAGAGGCCGGACACCGAGCCCGTGAAATACGTGTAATAGATGTCGGCCTCACGGCCGAATTCGGTACGCCCCAGCCAGAAGATGAAGACGATGATGGCCGCCAAAGCGGCAAGTACCGAACTTCCGACCAGCACGTAATTCGCGCGCGTCTCCATGCCTACTTCCTCTTTTTCACGCGTGCGAAACGGAACCGAACCCCGATCGTCGGTCGGTTGTGCCTGTTCCAGTTTCCGCCAGCAACATTCTATCCGGCCGCAACGCTCTGCGAAGGCTGCCGCTTACGGGCGGCCATGGAGGCACGCCCACGCGGGCCTCGGAAGTATTCCTGTATCCAGGGGTGATCGACCTCCATCAGCTCGTCCAGCGTCCCGACGACGGTATGCTTGTCCACCAGAACGGCGATCCGATCGCAGATCGCAACCAAGCTGTCGAGATCATGCGTCACCATGAACACAGTGAGGTCGAGGCTGGATTTGAGCGTCTTGATCTGCGCGTCGAATCGGCTTGCGCTAATCGGGTCGAGTCCTGCGGTGGGCTCATCCAGGAACAGGAGCTCAGGATCAAGCGCCAGCGCCCGCGCCAGGCCCGCCCGCTTCTTCATGCCGCCCGAAAGCTGTGACGGAAATTTGACGCCGGCATCCGGCGGCAGACCGACCATCGCCAGCTTGACGCGCGAGATCTCATCGCGGATCGTTTGTGGAAAATCGGTCTGCTCACGGACCGGCACCTGGATATTCTGGGCGACGGTCAGCGAGCTGAACAGCGCCCCTTCCTGGAACATCACGCCCCAATGCCGGCGCAGCACCCGCTGCGCCTCGACGCCGCAGTTGGTCACGTCGGTACCCAGGACATCGATACGGCCGGCGGTCACCGACTGCAGGCCAACGATTTCCCTGAGCAGCACCGACTTGCCAGTGCCCGAGCCGCCGACAACCCCCAGAACCTCGCCCCTATAAACCTCCAGGTCGAGATTCTCATGAACGACCTGCTCGCCGAAGCGCGTAGTAAGTCCAGTGATCCGGATGACCGGTTCCTTGTTTCCGCCGTTCATGGTCACCAACCTACGTGCGTGAAGATGACCGCAAATATGGCGTCGAGGGTGATCACGAGGAAGATGGACTGCACGACCGACTGCGTCGTGTGCCGTCCGACGCTTTCGGCGCTTCCGGCCACCTGCAGCCCGTGAAAGCAACCGACCATGGCGATGACGAGAGCGAAGAACGGCGCCTTGACTATGCCGATCCAGAACTGGGACAGTGACACCGCGCTGCGGAATTGATGCAGGAACTCCGCGAATGTGATCCCGAGCGTCAGCTTCGACATCAGCAGCCCGCCGCCGATCATGATGATATCGGCGAAGAACCCCAGCGGCACCAGCATCACGATCAACGCCAAAGTACGGGGCACGACCAGGATCTCCATGGGGTCGAGGCCGATTGTTCGCATCGCATCGACTTCCTGGTTGATCTTCATCGTGCCGATTTCCGCCGTGAAGGCCGAACCCGACCGGCCCGCGACGATTATCGCCGTGATCATGAGGCCAAGCTCCCGGAGCACGCCGATGCCGACCAGATTGACAATGAAGATGCCGGCTCCGAACCGCTGCAGCTGATCGCCACTGATGAAGGTCAGCACAATGCCGACCAGAAATGCAAGGAGGCCCACGATCGGCATTGCGTCAAGCCCGACTGTTTGCATGTGGTTGACCGTCGAGATGAGGCGGAACCGGGCGGGATGGAGAATCAGTCGGAAGAAGACGACGGACAGCTCCCCAAAGAAACCCACCAGGTTACGGATCTCGTAGCCGAGGCCGATCGTCGTTTTGCCGAGATTGGCCACGCGATCCACGATGGTCGGTGGCGGCAACGTCTGGTCCGGCATCGAATCGATGTCAGCGATCTGGTCGAGAAGAGCGCGGTGATTCGGGCGGGCGCCGACGATTTCAACCGGCCCCGAGCGCGACATCCAGCGTTGGATCCGACTGACCGCAATGGCGGCGACCGTGTCCAGCAGGGTGACCCGGGAGATGTCGATCTTGGTCTGCGCCGCCGCCCGCTCGAGGAAGCCTCTGATCACGTCCTCATGCGCCATCACGGTGCGAACGTTCCAGCGACCCGCCATCACCACCGTCAGGCCGTGCGCGTCTTGCCGAAGCTCGATCGTCCCGAGGTCCGAGGCAGGGGCGGCAGTAGCAGCAGGCGACCGAGACGTGGATGGCATGAAATTCCTGAAACGAGCGTGCCCAGACAGTCGGTATGGGAATGAACCCCGAAATTTAACGCATTATTTTGACGCGGTTAGCGAGCGAGCCCTCCGCGGTTGTTTGGCGAAGCTCCGCGCCGTGCTAAAGCTTCGACAGACCGGGGCATTGAGCAAGCTCTACCCCAATTGCCCATCCGCTCAAAGCCTTGCCTGCCCTGCCCATAAAAAACGCCACATCCTCCCTACTTCGAGCCCGATCGATGGACCTGACCACCCGCATCGCCCGTATCCCGGAATTCCCGAAACCCGGCATTTTGTTCTATGACATTTCGCCGCTGTTAAGGGACGGGGAGGCGTGGCGCGAAGCCGTCCAACAGCTGGCGGCACGCGTCGGTCCCTTCGCGCCCGATCTGCTGATCGGAATCGAATCGCGCGGCTTCCTTGCCGCGGCGCCTCTGGCTTATGAGCTCGGTTTGGGCTTCGCCATGATCCGCAAGCGCGGCAAGCTGCCAGGCACCCTCATCAGCCACGAATACGCACTCGAATATGGCACCGATCTCGTCGAGATGCAGGCGGACGCGGTGAAGCCGGGTCAGCGCGTCGTCGTACTCGATGATCTCCTCGCTACCGGCGGCACCATGGCTGCGGCGATCGCCCTCCTGCGCCGGTGCGGCGCCGAGGTGGCGGCGGCCGCCTTTATCATCGAGCTGGATTTCCTGGGCGGCCGCGACCGGCTGGACGTGCCGGTCGAATCGCTGATGCGGTTCAGCTAGTCCGCCGGCCGGGATTGCGCCGATAGAGCTCGATCCCCACGCCTTGCGCCTCGGAAAAGATATCCGGCTTTTCCAGCCTGACCCGTGCCGCTTCGACCGCCGGATGCCTGAAGCACAGCTGGATCAGCTCCTCCGCCAGCGGCTCCAGCAGCTTGGCGTGAGCCCGCTTCGGCCATTCCTCCCGGATCACGTCACGGATATGGTCGTAATCCAGGATCGCCTCGGCATCCGCATCGGTATAAGGCGCGCCGGCATAGGCCCAGGCCTCCACATTGACGACGAGACGCTGGGGCCTAAGCTGTTCCCAGGGATGCAGGCCGACGCTGACCTCAACCATCAGGTCGCGCATGACCATGCGGATGTGATCGCGGTCCGCGTCGAAGACGCCGAGGCTGGGCTGCACGGTTTCGCTCGGCCGGGCGATCGTGCTCGCCGGCGCGGGTTGGCGCGTCATTGCGTCAGGAGGAGCGCTGGGCCGCGTCCTTTTTGCGGTCGGTGTAGATGTAGAGGGGTTCCGCCCGCTTCTCCGCCGCTTCCTTGTTGATCACGACCTCCGAGATCCCGGTCTCGCCAGGCAGCTCGAACATCGGCTCGAGCAGGATACTTTCCATGATCGAGCGCAGGCCGCGGGCGCCGGTCTTGCGCTCGATCGCCTTCTTGGCGATGACCTTGAGCGCGTCGTCCTGGAAAGCGAGCTTCACGTCCTCCATCTCGAACAGGCGCTGATACTGCTTCACCAGCGCATTCTTGGGCGTAGTCAGGATTTCGAGCAATGCGCCCTCGTCCAAGTCGTCCAAGGTTGCCAGCACGGGCAGGCGACCGACGAATTCCGGGATCAGGCCGAACTTAAGCAGGTCTTCCGGCTGCACGTCGCGCAGCACCTCGCCCGTACGCCGCTCCTCCGGCCCGCGTACGTCGGCGCCGAAGCCGATCGAGGTGCCGCGATGACGTTGGGCGATGATCCGCTCCAGC
>CAZVYC010000125.1:0-14559 GCA_964631425.1 uncultured Rhodospirillales bacterium | reverse complement strand
GCGACACGTCGGCCTCGGTGCAGTGCGTGGCGATGCGGACCGATCGGACGCCGATGGCATAGGCGCGCTTCAGCTCCTCGACCGTGCCGATGCCGGGCAGCAGCAAAGTGGTCAGCTTTGAATTCTTGCAGACATCGGCGACAGCTTCGAGCCATTCCCAATCGGTGTGCGCGCCGAAGCCGTAATTGAAGCTGGCGCCGTTCAGCCCATCACCATGCGCCACCTCGATCGCGTCGACACCGGCATCGTCGAGCGCCCTGGCGATCGCGCGGACGTGGTCGATGCCATACATGTGGCGGATGGCGTGCATGCCGTCACGCAAGGTGACGTCCTGGACATAGATCTTGGTCTCGGTCGGATCGTAGCGCATCATCAAACTCCCAAAAGGCGCGCGGCGATGCGCTCGCCGGTGCCGTGGGCGGCGGCGGTCATGATGTCGAGATTGCCGGCATAAGGCGGCAGATAGTCGCCCGCGCCCTCGACCTCGAGGAAAATCGAGGTCTTGACCCCGCTGAAATCGCCGTAGCCCGGGATGTGGATCGGCCGGTTGGAGCCGAACCGTTCGAACTGGACTTCTTGTTTCAGGCGATAGCCGGGGACATAAGTCTGCACCTCGGCCACCATGCGTTTCACGGACTCCTCGATCTTCGAGAACTCGACATCGTCTGACAGGGTAAAGATTGTGTCGCGCATGATCATCGGCGGTTCGGCCGGGTTCAAGATAATGATCGCCTTGCCCCGCTCGGCGCCGCCCACGACCTCGACGCCACGCGCGGTCGTGCGGGTGAACTCGTCGATATTGGCGCGGGTGCCGGGGCCAGCCGAGCGCGACGACACCGAGGCCACGATCTCGGCATAGGGCACGCGCGCGACGCGCGACACCGCCGCCACCATCGGGATGGTCGCCTGGCCGCCGCAGGTCACCATATTGACGTTCTGGGCATCGAGATGCTGGTCCATGTTGACCGGCGGGATCGTCAGCGGACCGATGGCTGCCGGGGTCAAGTCGATCACCCGCTTGCCGTCGCGCTGCAGGATGTCGTTGTGGTGCTTGTGGGCATAGGCCGAGGTGGCGTCGAAGACGATGCCGATCTCTGGGTAGTGCCTGGACTTCTGCAGCCCCTCGATGCCGCTGTCGATTGCCTCCAAGCCGGCCTTGCGCGCCTTGGCGAGGCCTTCGGATTCGGGGTCGATGCCCACCACGGCGACGAGTTCGATGAGCCTGCCCTTGTTCAGCAGCTTCATCATCAGGTCGGTGCCGATATTGCCCGACCCGATGATCGCGGCCTTGATCTTTTGCGTCATTCCATCTCTCCGGCGCGGCTTTGTCAGGTGAAACGGATCGCGGCGGCGCCGACGCCCAGCAGATCCATCTCGAATATATCCCCCGGACGCGCCGGCTCCAACGGAACCAGCGAGCCGGAGAGCACGACGTCCCCGGCCTCCAAGGTCACGCCGTAAGGGCCGAGCGTGTTGGCAAGCCAGGCGACAGCGGCGAGCGGCGAGCCCTGCACCGCCGCGCCGAAGCCCTCGCTCAGCGGCGCGCCGTTCTTGCGCACCTCGACCTTGAGCGCTGCCAGGTCGAAATCGTTAGGGTCCGCGCGATCCTTGCCCAGCACGAAAACGCCGCATGAGGCATTGTCCGCCACCGTGTCGGCGATCTTGATCTTCCAGTCGGCGATACGGGAATCGACGATTTCGAAACAGGGGCAGATATAGTCAGTTGCGTCCAGCACGTCGTGCATGCCGACGCCCGGACCGCGAATGGCGCTTTTCATCACGAAGGCGATCTCAGCCTCAGCGCGGGGCTGGATCAGCGTCGAGGCGATCTCGACCGTGCCGCGGTCAGGAACCTGCATGGCGTCCGTCAGAAAGCCGAAATCGGGCTGGCGGACATTCAGCATGTCCTGGACCGGCTTCGAGGTGACCCCGATCTTCTTGCCGATCACGCGTTCGCCATCGGCCAGCCGACGGTCGAGGAAGCCCAACGAAATCTTGTAGGCATCGTCGATCGAAAGGTCGGGGCAGCGGCTGGACAATGGCGTTACGGTCTGCCGGGCGCGGAGCGCGCGGTACAGCTCGTCGCTGAAAGAATCGATTTCTTCGATCGTGGCCATGTCTTCACTCCGCGAGACAATCGGGGCGGCGCGGCCCCACCCAGCCGCAGCATCAGGTACGTAGCCTCGATCGACGTCGTTTACGAGTCTTGGCGCTGCGGCTTCAATCGGGCGGTGCTTTGCCGGAAACGCTGCCGAGCAAATAGCGCAGAACTCATTCCAGCGCCAGAGGGCCGGACCGCAGGTCAGCTTCCCCTTGATCGACCGGCGCTGGGATGGTTAGTTGGCCCGTGGCCCGACCGAGCGCGTCCGTCAAACGTGCTCATCGCAAAGACCTGAAGGGCCATCGGGGAGAGAATCGGACATGAACGCGACAGCATCCGAGGCCGGACACGATCTGCTGCAGGTCGATTCCATCCTGGAAGAAGCAAGCCGGCAGACGGGCTTGACCGATTTCGGCGACCGCTGGTTCACGGAACCGCTTTCCGTGCTGCTGGAGTCGATCCGAACAGAGGCGAAGCTGAGCCCGAATGGCATCGCCAACCAGCGCGGCCGCATGGTGCACGGGCTGGTCAGCCGGCTCAGGCTCATGGATGCGATCAAGCGCAACCCGGAAATCCTGGATGAGAAAGTCGTCGTCGGCGGGACCATCGTCGGGCTGCCGCGCACCGGCAGCACGATGTTCCACCGCTTGCTGGCGACCGCGCCTGGTTTCAACGCGATCAAATGGTACGAAACCCAGTTTTACGCCCCCTTCCCCGGCGAGGAGCGCGGCAACCCGGTGGAGCGCCGGAAGGCGGCGATGGCGGTGATGGACGGCTACATCAAAGCCGGGATGATGTCGATCCACCCATTCGCGATCGACGCGCCCGACGAAGAGATCATCATCATGGACCAGGTCTTCGTCGGCACCATGCCGGAATCGGCGATGTACGTCCCGAGTTATTGCGAGTGGCTTAGCACCTTCGACCATACCAAAGCCTATCAGGACCTGAAGACCATCCTGAAGTTCTTCCAATGGCAGAACCCGGAGGAACGGCACGGCAAGCGCTGGGTGCTGAAGACGCCCGGGCACCTGCCGACGCTCGACACCCTTTGCGCCACGTTCCCCGAGACGATCGTCATCAGCACGCACCGCGACCCGCTGCAAACCGTGCCGTCTTATTGCAGCATGCTGAACTCGCTGATCCACATGAACTCGGACGACGTCGACGACATTGAGTACGGCCGCTTCACTGAGATGCGCTGGGCGGGGTTCCTGGGGCGCTATGAGGCCGCGCGCGAGCGGATCGGGCCGCACCGCTTCATCGACATCAAATACGAGGACCTGGTGAAGACGCCGCTGGAGCAAGCGCGGCCAGTGTTGGCCAAGATGGGCGTCGAGATGACGCCCGAGGCGGAGGAAGCGATGAAGGAGTGGCTGGTCGAGAATGCGCGCGACAAACGCGCCGCGCATCATTACACGCTGGAGCAGTTCGGGCTCTCGACCGAGATGTTGGAGAAGGATTTCGCGTCCTACCGGGCGCGCTTCATTCTGTAGGCTGAACGCGCAACATTGCTGGGAAGGATTGATGATGCCGGCCGAAACCGATTTCGCTTCGCGAGTGATCAGCGGCAAAAGCTGGGAGAATTTCTGCGACGCGCTGAAAGAGGCCGGAAAGCAGATCCTGCGCCCCGAGGCGCCGGCGACGGAGCTCGACCGGGCAGAGGGCTGGCGCTACCTGACACGACTGTTGCGGCTGGGGCTGGAGAGCAAGCTCGAATATGCCGACACCGACTTTCCCGGCTTCTATGCCCTGTCGCATGAGACAGCGAAGATCGGAGCCGACAACCCTGACAACATCTACCACAACGCAACGATCGACGGGACGAAGGAGTACCGGATCACCGGCACCCGCGGGACCGTGCCGTATTTCAGCTGGGGCACCAAGGCCAACCGCTACACCACCGACGGCACGATGGTATCGACCGGCGAGCTCGATACGCATTCCCTGGCGGTCGAGCCGGACGGCACGTTCGAGATCATCTTGAGCCAAACCCGGAAAGGCAAGAACTGGCTGCCGATGGCACCGGATACGACCATGCTGCTGGGCCGCCAGACCTTTCTCGATCGGTCGATGGAAATTCCGGCGACGGTCACGATCGAGCGGATCGGCGGGCCCGCGAAACCAAAGCCGCTTTCGGCCGAGGCGCTCGACCGGGGCTTGCAGGAGGCGGTGCAGTTCGTGACGGGTACGGCCCGCGCTTTTGCGGTGCTGTCGGCGGACTTCCAGCGCAAGCCCAATGACTGGATCACGACGGATCAGGAGCATTGGTACAAGATCGGCGGCGACCCGAAGATCTTCTATCTGCATCTGTACTGGGCTCTGAAGCCCGACGAGGCGCTTATGATCGAGGGCGAGGTGCCGGAGTGCGCGTTCTGGAACATCCAGCTCGACAATTACTGGTGGGAGTCGCTGGATTACCGCTATCTGCCGGCGCATGTGCAGAAGGGCAACGCCAAGTATGAGAAGGACGGTTCGGTCAAGATCATCATCGCGGGGAAGGATCCGGGGGTGGGCAATTTCCTGGATACCGCCGGCCACACCAGCGGCACCCTGCTGATGCGGTGGGTCGACGCCAAGAGCCACCCGGTCCCGAAATGCAGCGTCGTGAAACTGGCCGACCTCAAAGCTTGAACCGGAGGGACGATGAGCGCGCTCGATCAGAACCGGAAGCTCTTCGGTGAGCTGGGCCTGCCGCAGATCGCCCAGATCGGCTTCGCCGTCCGCGATCTGGACGCATCGATCGCGTTCTACGAGCCGCTGTTCGGTCCTTTCAAGAAGACGCCCGACGAGTTCGCGCGGCAGGAGGCCTCATACAAGGGCGGGCCTCGCAGCCCTTACGAGCTCAAGATCGCGTTCGGCCATTCGGGCGACGTGGAGATTGAGCTGATCCAATGGGTCTTCGGCGACACGCCGCACCGCGATTTCCTGCAGAGCGGGCGCGAGGGCATGCACCATGTGCAGTTCCGCGTCGACGATTGCGACGCCTGGGTCAAGAAGCTGGAAGCCGCGGGCTATGAGCGCATCTGGTACGACCGGCTGAGGCCGGATATCGCCTATGCCTATATGGAGCGGCCAGGCGACCCGCTGATCATCGAGTTTCTGGAATATCCCGCGAGCGGGGACTCGACGGAGCCGTTGCCGGAGTAAGCGCCGCCCAGCGCTGATCCCGTCGAGCCTGAGCCTTACGAGGTCTTGATGATCACGTCAGCGTTTCAGTTCGATCTATGAGCCCCGGTAATCCGATGATGGCCGGCGGTGCTGGTGTCTTGGAACTACTGCAGGCGTGGTACGCCACCAACTGCAATGGAGACTGGGAGCATCAATAATTAGGCTCTTTCTTGATTGGGCGACCGATTGACCAAAACCTGCAGCGCTCGCCGTCCGAATGGCGGAAGGCGCTAACGCTTTTCCGCCCTACACGCTAACTGTCATGCCGTCGAGAGACGGGCACCATCTCAGAGTTCGCGTCTGCATCAACATGGATTCCGGCTTTCGCAGGAATGACGTTATGCTTTTCTGGCGGCGACAGCAGAACGTCACCAATCAGCGCTTCGCTCCATTCAAGAGCGGCGCGTTCAGGAGAACTATCCGCCGCCATGGCCCGATAGCCCAACTTTAATACGCCACTCGGACATCGAGCCATCGCGTCTTAAGCCGCCAGGCTCTGGAACGGCCGCTGTTCCTTCACAGGGGATTCGCCCTGGTTCTTGGTCCCCGCGATGCCGTTGACGCGGGCCTGGATTGCCGGCGCCTTTGACCGCGGATTGAAGAATTGCGAGTACCAGATGCGCCCTTTGTGGAACGGACCGTCCTCTGGGATTTGCAGGATCTGCAACGCGGGCCGCTTGTAGGTCCAGATTTCGAAATCCTGGGCAAACGCTTGGCGGCTAGCCTCCTGGTAGGCGCGGCCCATCGGAACGTCTTCCTCGGTTGCGACGTCCTTGCCCGAGTGGACCATCAGCGCGTGCCACACTTTGGTGACGCCATCGTCGATCGGCGTATTGGTGATGATCATCAGCGACGGGTGCATGCCCTGCATCCGTGACATCAGGATGCCGGGGCCCGTGTACCACGTGTCGGTTTCGAGCAACCCGCTCTCGGTCACCAAGGTGCGGTGCCCGGCACCAAAGCGCTGGACGGAGATCGGGCCGCGAAACTCGTTCTCGAAATAGGCGCAATCGGTCGAACCGTGGACCGGCACGAAGTGGCCATAATCGCACATATTATCGAGCACTTCCTGGCCGTGGATCGCCAGCACGCCCATGTGGTCGAACTTCCACCGCACATAAGAGCGATCATCCCACTCGGGCATCTCGGGCAGCGGATAATCCGGCTCCATCTGCTCGGGGTCGTGCCACATGAAGATCGCGCCGGCCCGCTCGACCACGTGATAGGATTTCACCTTGGCCGCCTCGGGAATGCGCTTGGCGTAAGGAATGTCGTCGCACTTGCCGTCGGGGCCGAAGCTCCAGGCATGATAGGGGCAGCGGATCGAATCGCCGTGGATCTGCGTGCCGTCGCGGACGATATACGAGGTTGTGTTCTTGCACAGATGCGTGCCCATGTGGGGGCAGTAGGCATCGAGCATCACGACCTTGCCGCTCTCGCCGCGATAGATCACGAAATCGTTCGCAAAAAAGCGCACGCCGATCGGGCCTTGGTCGAGCTCGCTCGCCTCTGCCACCATGAACCAGCCGCGGGGAAAGGTGAACTCACCCAACCCATATTCCGCAGTCGTCGCCATTCGAATCCTCCCCATGGCCCGGCCGTGCGTACGGCCGCGAAACTACATAAATGTCAATCTAGTGCGTCCCGGCGTGGGAAAAAATGATTTTGTTCGCACAGCGAGTGTGCAAAATTGCACGGATGTTCGATTGGAACGATCTGAAATTCTTCGTCACCGCGGTGCGGGCGGGCAATTACACGAACGCCGCCGGGCAGCTCAGGGTCAACCGGACCACGGTCGGACGGCGGATCGATGCGCTGGAGGCGAGCCTTGGCATCTCGCTGTTCGAGCAGACGCCGGCAGGCTATCGACCGACCCCGGCTGGACGCGCGGTGCTGGAATGCGCCGAGCAGGTCGAGCGCGAGGTCGAGCAGCTGAATGCGCGCCTGAAGACGCCCGAGGAACGGCTTGCCGGCACCGTGCGGATCGCGGTGTCGGGCGAGATCGGCACCGAATTCATGCCGGAGCTGCTGGCATTCCGGAAATCTGAACCGGGAATCAAGCTGGAGCTCTTGACTGCGCGCGACGCCTTGACCAGCGTGCTGCAGCGCAAGGCCGATCTTGGCGTCTGTCTGGTACCTTACAAACCGGAAAACGTGCGCGGCGTGCGGCTTGGGCTGCTCTCGCAGGCGCTGTACGCCGCGCGGCATTATCTTGAGGGGTTGCCGGGCAACGGGGCTTCGCAAGATTACGACTGGATCGGGTGGGGCAAGGAGGCCAGCAACTCCGCCTCGGCGCGGTGGATGAAGGCCAATCTGCCCGATACCGCGCGGATCAGCGCCGAGGTCAATTCCTGGGACGCGTTCAAGGAGGCCGTGCTCTGCGGCCTCGGCGTCGGACACATGTGGTGCTTCGCCGCCGACCGCGAGCCCAGCTTGGTGCGCGTCCGGGACGCCGAACCGGAGTTGGCGATGGAGCTGTGGCTGCTGGTCAGGGACGATGTGCCGCCGGACTCACGCACCAAGGCCCTGATGGGATTCCTGGCACCGGTGCTGGAGAAGAGGATCGGCGCATAGATGGCCCCATTGCATGGCCGTCGTTCCCGCGAAGGCGGGAATCCAGGCCTTTACGGGCGGCAGCGCGGAAAAGACTCATATCGCCGCGGACGCGGCTCTTGCTGGATTCCCGCCTTCGCGGGAATGACGAAATTGAATTGATTCAGTCAATTCTCAACCGTTCCTAGGGCCGTTATCTCTGCTGCTCACGCGGCTCAAATCAAAGCCAAGCCCTTGCCCTGGCTTACTGTGCCTTCAGATCACGCGGCTCAAGCAGACGGAGCTGCGGGTCGTCGCGCCGGCGGAAAAGCAGCTGGGCAAGAAAAGCCGTCTGCCGGTGCCATTGTCGAACCGGTATGGCCGGATAGCCGGCGACGGTGGCGCCGGCTGCCACATCGCGCATCACCCCGCTCTTGCCGGCGATCTTCGCGCCAGCGCCGATGTGGAGATGATCGCTGATCGCCGCCTGGCCGCCGATCATGACGCCGTCGCCGATGACGGTGCTGCCGGCGACTCCGGCTTGGCCGGAAAGCACACAATAGCGGCCGAGGCAAGCGTTGTGGCCGATCTGGACGAGATTATCGAGAACGCTCCCCCTGCCGATGATCGTATCGCCCGTCGCGCCGCGGTCTATCGCGCAGTTGGCGCCGATCTCGACGTCGTCTTCGATGAGAACGCGCCCAAGCTGCAATATCTTCACCAGACCGCTTCGGCTCGGGACGAAACCGAACCCTTCGCCGCCTATGGTCACGCAGGAACCAATTTTGACGGAGTTCCCGATAATCGCGTGGCTGATGCAGGAATTCGCGCCGACCGCGGTGTCATCTCCCAGAACGACCCCAGGACCGATCACCGTATTGGGTCCGATATGGCAGCGCTGGCCCAGCTCGGCACCGGCGCATATGACCGCACCAGCCTCAATCCGTGTGCCCGCGCCGATCACGGCGGATGGTTCGATCGTCGCCGAGGCATCGATGCCGGGCACGAGCGGAGCTGGCGGATAAAACAGGCGGCCGATTCGCGCGAAAGCCACGCGCGGCTGTGCGACGTAGATGAGTGGCCTGCAAGCGGCATCTCGGCCCGCCAGGTTCAATGCCGTCACAACGACCGCCGCCTTGGTGGCCAGGAATGCCTCCCGGTAGCGCGCATCGACGAAGACGCTGATGTCGTGCGTGCCTGCCGTCTCCAGTGGGGCCAGATCACGGATTTCAACCGCAGCGGACCGCGAATCCGACAGCTCGCCGCCAATCTCGCGGGCAATCTCGCCGAGCGGAAGGGGCGCGGAGCGCCTGAAAAACCTGCTATCCGGCATGAGGCCGTTTCCAGTCGTTGTTCCAGCCGATTCAGCCGGTCCAATACGCAATGATTGTTGCCGAAACGCCGAATGCTAAACCCATTCTAGCACATAATGGGGTAGCACAGGAGGGGTAAACCCTGCCCAGCGACCCAGCGAATGAGGTGTCGCGGCCGATAGTTTCGCTTCCTAAAGATTCTAAGCCGGATACCAGAGGCTGATCGTCTCAGCGACGCAGGCGGGCTTGCCGCCGCCTTCGACTTCGACTGTTACGCGCATGATCGACTGGATCGCTGCTCCCATCTTATCGACCGAGATCAACTCCCCCTTACCGCGAACGCGCGTACCGGCGGGAACGACCGCAGGGAAGCGGACCTTGTTGAGGCCGTAATTAAGGCCCATCGAAATGCCGCGGACTTCGATCAACTGCGGCAGGAAGAGGTTGACCAGCGACAGGGTCAGATAGCCGTGGGCGATGGTGGCACCGAACGGGCCGGTTTTCGCCTTCTCTGGATCGACATGGATCCATTGATGGTCGCCGGTCGCGTCGGCGAACATGTCGATGCGCTTCTGATCAATCGTGAGCCAGTCGGTCGGTCCGAAGCTCTGGCCGAGCGCGGCTTCGAGCTCGGCCGGGGAATCGAAGATATGGGACAACTCAGGCTCGCTGGCTTGAGACGGAGACGATCTCGCCGGTCATATAGCTGGCGAGGTCGCTCGCCAGGAAGACCATGACGTTGGCGATCTCCCAGGTTTCGGCCGGGCGGCCAAAGGCCTCGCGGGCCGACAATTCGGCCAGGAGCTCGGACGAGGTGACTTTGTTCAGGAACTCGTGCATCGCGATCGAGGGCGCAACGGCATTGATCCGCACGCCTTGTTCCGCCGCCTCGATCGCCGAGCAGCGCGTGAAGGCCATGACGCCGGCCTTGGCTGCGGCATAATGCGCCTGCAGCTCCTGCGCGCGCCAACCCAGTACGGAGGCATTGTTGACGATTGCTCCGGTCTTGCGGCCGTACATGTGGGGCAGGATGGCCCGCGTCATCCGAAAGACGCTGGTGAGCGTCACGTCGAGCACCTTGTACCATTGCTCGTCGGTCATCTCGACCACGGTGACCGAGCCGCCGAGGCCGGCATTGTTCACGAGCACGTCGACGTGGCCCATGTCCGAGATCGCAGCCGCAACCAGGGCTTGGACCTGGTCCTCTTTGGTCACGTCGCAAAGCTTCGAGCCGACCGGGAGCTCAGTCACCTCCTTCAGCTTCGCCACCGCCTCACCCAGGCGGCGCTCATGCAGGTCGGAGACGAAGAGTTGCGCGCCTTCCTCGGCGCAGCGCTTGGCGGTGGCGAAGCCGATGCCGGTTCCGGCGGCAGCGGTGACGAGCACGGTCTTGCCTTTGAGCAGCCCGTGCGACGTCGGGTAGGGCAGCGGCTCGACGCGGGTCTTTCCCATAATGATGTCCTCTCGAGGCGGCAGGTGGGCTCAGGTGCCCCAGACTTTCTTTTGCGGCTTGCGTCGGGCGAGCAGGTTCGCAACAGCCGCACCGACCTCGCTCGGCTCCCAGCGGGCGCCCTTATCGACGCTCGGGCCATCCATCCAGCCGTCTTCGAGCGTGATCCGGCCGCCTTCCAGGTCGAAAACCAGGCCGGTGACGCCTGCGGAGTCCTTGCTGCCGAGCCACACGACGGTGGGGGCGATATTGTCGGGGTCCTGCACGTCGAAGCCGGAATCAGGCTTCTTCATCTTGTCGGCGAACGCGCCCTCGGTCATGCGGGTGCGCGCCGCGGGGGCGAGCGCGTTCGCGGTGATGTTGTAGCGGCCGAGCTCAGCTGCCTGGACAAGAGTCAGGCTGGCGATGCCGCCCTTGGCGGCCGAATAGGCGCTCTGGCCGATCGAGCCCTGCAGGCCGGCGCCGGAGCTGGTGTTGATGATACGGGCATCGACCGGCCGGCCGGCCTTGTTCTCGGCGCGCCAGAAGGCGACGGCGTGGCTGGCAACACAGAAATGGCCGCGCAGATGGACCCGCAGCACCGCATCCCACTCTTCGACCGTGCAGCTGACGAACATGCGATCGCGTACGATGCCGGCGTTGTTCACCACGACATCGAGGCCGCCGAAATTGTCGATCGCCGTCTTGACGATGCGGCCGGCACCATCCCAATCGGCGACGTCATCACCGTTGGCGACCGCCTCGCCGCCCATCCCCTTGATCTCATCGACGACTTTCTGCGCGGTCGCGGTGTCCCGCCCCTCGCCCGCCAAGCTGACACCAAGGTCGTTCACCACGACCTTGGCGCCCTCACGAGCGAATGCCAGCGCATAGGATTTGCCCAAGCCGTTGCCTGCACCCGTGACAACGACGATCCGGCCTTCGCAAATTCCGCTCATACCTTCCGCTCTTCTTTTGTAGGGCGGAAAAGCGCAGCGCATTCCGCCATTCGCAACGAACGATTCCGGCAGAAAGCGCTTCGCTCTTCCGCCCTACAACATTCCATCAGTTCGATGGCGTTTCCAGCAGCTTTATCAACCTGTCCAAGGTCGTCTCCGCCTCGCTGACGATCCGCTGAATCAGCTCTTCGCAGCTCGGCAAGTCGGTCAGCCGGCCGGCGACCTGGCCGGTGGCCATCACGCCCTCGTCGGGCTTGCCCTCGACCGTCGCGCGCTGGATGAACACCGGTGCGGTTGCGCCCATCAGCGCCTGGGCGAAGCTGGTATCGCTGCCGTGCCCCATCATGCCGCGCGCGGACTTCATCATGTCGCCCATGCTGGCGCCGGTCAGCTGCTTCATGCGCCAAGCCGCCGACAGCGCATTTGTCCACATGGAAAGACCCGAGGCCTTCTCCAGCCGGGCGGTGAAAGCGTTTCGGATCATGCGCTGCGGCAGTCCGTCGAGCTTGGAAGTGACGAAAATATCGTCGACCGAGGCCTTGACGTAGCGTTCCTTGGTCTGCGGCGGCACCGGGCTTTCCTTGGTCATCAGGAAGCGTGTGCCCATCGCGATGCCCTGCGCGCCATAGGTGAGCGCCGCCGCCAGGCCGCGCCCGTCGCCGAAGCCGCCGGCCGCCACCACCGGCACACTGACCGCGTCCAGCACCTGGGGCAGCAGCACGGTGGACGACACCGAGCCTGTGTGGCCGCCGCCCTCGCCGCCCTGGACCACCAGCATGTCGACGCCGAGTTCGACCATCTTCTTCGCGTGCTTGACTGCGCCGACTGTGGGAACGCAGCGGATGCCGGCCTCCTTGAACCGCGCGATCATCTTCTTGTCCGGGCCGCGGCCGAAGCTGACGGCGGCGACCTTCTTCTCGATCAAGGTCTCGACGATCTGCGCCGCGCCCGGCTGGAACATGTGGAAATTGACACCGAACGGCGCACCGGTCATCGAGCGCACGCGATCGATCGCCGGACCAACCTCGTCCGCCTTCATCACGCCGGCCGCCAGGAACCCCATCGCGCCGGCGTTGCAGGACCCGGCGACGAGCTCAGGCGTTGCCACCCAGCCCATGGCAGTCTGGATGATGGGATAGCGGGATCCCAGCATCTTCTGGATCGCGGTCTGCGGAAGGTGCGTCATCCTGGCTCCCTTAGATGGTCCCGGCTCGGCTCGTATCGATCGCTTGGGCCAACCGCCACGCCGCATCCGCCATGTCGCCCGCGCGTCGGCCGACCTCCGCCGCATTGGGGTTGCTGGCGGTGCCGTCGATGACGCGCCGCATGATCCCTTGTCGGATCGCGGCGAGGCGGAACATGCTGTAGGCGAGACAGAAGTCCCAGTCGCGTGGTTCTATGGACTGCCGGCCGGTCCGCTTGCAATAGGCAAAGACGTAATTCTGCTCCTCGGGAATTCCGATCTTCGACAATTCCAGGCCGCCAATGCCGCGATATTCGTCAGGGCGAAGCCTCCAGGCCAGCACATGATGGGCGAAATCGGCCAGTGGATGGCCGAGCGTCGACAATTCCCAGTCCAGCACCGCGATAATTCGCGGCTCGGTCGGGTGGAAGATCAGGTTATCGAGGCGGAAATCGCCATGCACCAGGCTGGTCTCGTCACCTGAGGGAATGTTCTCCGGCAGCCAAGCGATCAGGTTTTCCATCGATTCGATAAGCTGCGTCTCGGAGGCACGATATTGCTTGGACCAGCGGGCGATCTGGCGCGCGAAGTAATTGCCGGACCTGCCGAAGTCGCCCAACCCCACGGCGGCATAGTCGACGCTGTGGAGCGCGGCGATGACGCGGTTCATCGCGTCATAGAGGGCGGCCCGTTCGGATGGCGCGATACCGGGCAGCGCCGGGTCCCACAGCGAACGGCCGTCCGCGAATTCCATGATGAAGAACATCGTGCCGATGACGGACGGGTCCTCGCAAAGGGCGAGCATTTTCGGCACGGGCACGCCGGTGTCCGCAAGCGCGGCCATGACGCGGTATTCGCGGTCGACCGCGTGCGCCGACGGCAGAAGCGCGCCGTCCGGCTTCTTGCGCAGGACGTAGCGCTTCCGGCCATCGAGACTAATGACGAAGGTCGGGTTCGATTGGCCGCCGCTGAGGCGGTGGAGCTCGAGCGTGCCCGCACAGTCAGGGACATTGGCGCGGAGGTAGGGGCCGAGGCGGCTTAGGTCGAAGGAAGCCGCGGTCACGGGAGACCACTTTCGTCACCACGCTTCCCCCCTTGAGGGGGAGGTCGGCGCCGCGCATGCGGCGACGGGTGGGGGGTATGGCGCCGCATGTCCGGCGACGACGAGAAGGCGGCACCAGAACCCCCCGCCCGCCCCTCTGGGGCGACCTCCCCCTCAAGGGGGGAGGCGTTCCGCTGAACGGCCTCGTGAAGCGCTTCGAGAACGACCTGAACAACCAGGTCGATGCTCGTCAGCACCTCGTTGTTCCAGAAACGGATCACACCGTAGCCCTGCGCTTCGAGCCATTCCGTCCGCGTGCCGTCATCTTCCTGATGCTGGCTGCCATCAGCTTCCACAATCAGTTTGGCTTCGGGGCAGAAGAAATCGGCGATGTCGCGGCCGATCGGCTGCTGCCGACGAAAGCGGAAGCCGTCGATCTGTCTGCCGCGCAGCCGGGA
This sequence comes from uncultured Rhodospirillales bacterium, assembly GCA_964631425.1. GTDB lineage: Bacteria > Pseudomonadota > Alphaproteobacteria > BOG-932 > Roseiterribacteraceae > BOG-932. The sequence continues at coordinate 371 of CAZVYC010000125.1, read as the reverse complement.
CCATAGGCGAAGCCCGGCGTCAGTCGGGTTCTTACGCAGCCCCCGTGCGAAATGCGAGACCATCCCTCAATTCGACAGCCGGTCGTACTTTCTCAGCTCAAGCTTGCCGATCTGGTTGCGGTGGACCTCGTCGGGGCCGTCGACGATGCGGACGGTGCGGGCGTGGGCATAGCCGGCGGCGAGAAAGAAATCGTCCGACACACCGCCGGCGCCGTGAGCCTGGATCGCCCAGTCGAGGACCTTAAGGGCCATGTGTGGCGCGGCGACCTTGATCATTGCAATCTCGGCCCGCGCGGCTTTGTTGCCGACCGTGTCCATCATGTGCGCAGCCTTCAGCACCAGAAGGCGCGCCTGGTCGATCGCGATGCGGG
>CAZVYC010000124.1:10688-14652 GCA_964631425.1 uncultured Rhodospirillales bacterium | reverse complement strand
GAGAGTGCCTCCCCATGTGGCGTTGCGATAACAAAACTCTTAGCGCGCTGCCAAGGCAGCTCAGAGATCGCGTGAGCTCGGACATGTGGTTGATTGATATGGAAAAGACTCTGGCGCATCTAAAAGACAGCTGAAATCAAGCTTCGGCAGTCTTCTTTTCGCGCTCGCCTGCGTGTTCCGCGGCGCCCCCGGCCGCCTGTTACGGCTCTCAGCCTTTAACATGGGCCCAATCTGCGCCAGCATTAAAGGCAGCCTTTAATATGAGGACGGTGGAGGAGCCCCACGCCCAGAGAGAACAAGAAGTTCATCTGCGAAGTTCTACAAAATCTGAGGACAAAAAATCACCGCCAAATGGACCAAGCTCAGCCCCCTTGGTGTCCTAGGTGTCCTTTGTGTTTAAAATCTTCCTATTCTTCCTAAGCGGCCGGTCGCCCAGCCAGTCGACCGGACTTTAATTCCACTCCAGAAAACGCGAAGGATCGCCGAGAACGCGAAGATAAAACAACTCCGCATCCTTTGCGCTTCTCCGCGCCCTCCACGGTCAAATCCTCATCTTGGCCCCTTGGAGTCTTGGCGGTTCAATCCCGCCAGCCGCCCCCTAAAGCGGCCGCGACCCCAGCTTGTCGATCGCCGCCAGCCCCTCCCGAATCAGCCCCAGCCGCGTATCGTGCCGCGCCGTCCACGGCCGGCCCTTCTCCACCAGCGCCGCGGCCAGCCACGCCCCGGCATAGGGGCGGGTGGCGATGCCCAACGTCGCCGCCGCCACCGCGGGGCCGCAGCGATGCAGGACCTGCAGCAGCCGGTCATATTCCCGCTCCTCCCACGCCTCCCGTTTGCCGTCCTCCCCGTTCAGTGCCGCCGCCCGCCGTGCCGCCCACTGGTCGGGCGACCCGCCGCCCGCGTTCTCGCCATAGAATTGCCGCATCGGCGCGGCGTCGGCGCCAAAGCATGCCCGCCGTGCCTTCTCCAGCCTAAGGCCCGCCAGGTATGCCGCCTCGCCGATCTTCTCGTGGCCGTACAGAATGGCCAGCGGCTCCATCGGCAGGTCGGTGCGCCCGGTCGCCCACTGCTTGACCCGGCGCAGCTCCGTCGTTCCCTGATCCTGGTCGGTCCTTCCCTGTCCCGCCCGCGTGGTCTGCCGCCGCTTCGCCTTCGCCGATGGTTTGCGCCCCGCACGTGCCATGATCGTCTCCGTCTGTTGGAACATAAATGGAACATGCCCTGCCGCCGTGGCCTCCGTCAATGGGAAAAATCATATTGCGTTCGCGTTGAAAACCTACTATAAGACACTCCATGAGCGAGGAACTCTCACAGCGGCTGACGGTCCTGATGCGCCGCGCGGGCTATAATCCGCGCAGCCTGGCGCTGGCCGCGTCGCTCGGCCCCACCGCGGTGCGCGACATCATCGATGGTCGGATCGCGAGCCCGCGCTACGCCACGCTCCAGGCGCTCGCCGCCGTGCTCGGCGTCGGCGTCGACGTCCTGGCCACGGGTGAGGGGGCTCCCGCGCCGCCCGAGCCCCCGGCCCAGGCCCGCAACACAGCCACGGGCGAACTACCGGTCTATGGCGCCGCCCAGGGTGGCAGCGCCGGCGTCATGCAGGTTTCATCCGATCCCATTCAATGGCTTGCGCGGCCTGACCCGCTGCGCACCGTCGCCGGCGCCTACGGCGTTTTCGTCGTCGGCGAGTCGATGAGCCCGGCCTATGAGCAAGGCGACATCGCCCTCGTCCATCCCTCGCTGCCGCCCCGCCGCGGCGCGGACGTCATCCTCTCCCGCCAGGATCCGGACGGCACCCGCCATTCCCTGGTCAAGCGCCTCCTCGGCTGGACCGACGAGAACTGGCGCGTCCGCCAGTACAATCCGCCACAGGAATTCGATCTGCCCCGCACGGACTGGCGGGACATTCAGGCCATCGTCGGGAAGTATAATGCGCGCTGAGTGAAAAATCATAAAACATGCTTGACATCCGGGAACGTCTCTGGTACACGTAATGCATGATCGATGAGTTGGTGACGTGGCCACGCCGCCTCCCGCCGTCGATCCTCCCCCCAGAAATTCGAGGCTTCCATGGCGCCGTCCTTACCGACCGCCGGCGGCGGAGCGTCCCCCCGCAACAAGGGCCAGTACCGCAAAGGTGACACCAGACCCCGGGGTGAAAACACGGGCCGCCGCGCGCTCCCGCGGGAGCAGCTGGGTCAGCTTCGCGATATCGCCATGCTTTTCGCCGGCTGCCTGACCGAAATGCTGCCGTCGCGGGAGCAACCGGACGACAATGCGTCCGACCGGCAGGCCAAGCCCTCGCCTGCCGAATATGACCGCCTCCTCCGCAAGGGTGACAGCCTGATCGACAGCCTCGACACGCTGACCCGCATCGTCATCCTCCTGCTCGACAAGGAGCAGCAACGCCGTGCCTCGCCGCAACCCTCCCGCCGCACGATCTCGAAAGCCGACGAGGATGAGCTCGACCGGAAAATCCAGGCGGAACTCGATCGCCTCGTTGATGACGACGAAGAAGCGGAAGGTCCTGACGCGGATTCGTAACGCCGATGTCACGGTCAAGGCCGCTTATGTTTATAATTGGGATAAGCACGCTCGCGATGAGCAGTTTTCGCCCGCGGACGACGGCTGGCTCGTCTGGCTCCTCCTGGCCGGCCGCGGCTTCGGCAAGACACGCACCGGCGCGGAAACCGTGCGCGCTGAAATCCAGGGCGGCCGCGTCCGCCGCGTGGCGCTGGTCGCGCCCACGGCCGCAGACGTGCGCAATGTCATGGTCGAAGGCGAAAGCGGCCTCCTCAACGTGTTTCCCCCATGGGAACGGCCGGTCTACGAGCCGTCCAAGGGCCGCCTCACGTGGAAGGAATACGGCGCAATCGCCACCTGCTATTCTGCCGAACAGCCTCAGCGCCTGCGCGGGCCGCAGCATGACCTCGCGTGGTGCGACGAGCTCGCGGCCTGGCGCTACCCGCAGGAAACATGGGACATGCTGATGTTCGGCCTGCGTCTTGGCGACTGTCCGCGCGCCATCGTCACCACCACGCCCAAGCCCCTGCAGCTGATCCGTGACCTCGTCGCCGCTCCCACCACCCGCGTCACCCGCGGCTCGACCCATGACAACAAGAAGAATCTCGCGAAAGGCTTCTTCACCGCGATCATCGCTAAATATGAAGGCACCCGCCTCGGCCGCCAGGAGATCGACGCCGAGTTGCTCGAGCAAGCTGACGGCGCGCTGTGGACCCGTGCCGTGCTCGACGCCGCCCGCATCGCCCCCGAAGACGTGCCGGAGCTCGGCCGCGTCGTCGTGGCGCTCGACCCGGCCGTCACCGCCGCCGAAACCTCGGACGAGACCGGCATGGTCGTCGCCGGCATCGGCCGCGACGGCCTGTTCTATGTGCTGGCCGACGCATCCGGCCGCTTCACCGCCGACGAATGGGCCCGCCGCGCCGTCACCCTCTATGAACGGCACCGCGCCGACCGCATCATTGCCGAGGTCAATAACGGCGGCGACCTGGTCGCGCTGACCCTGCGCACGGTCAACGACCGCGTGCCCTTCAAGGCCGTCAACGCCACCCGCGGCAAGCGCACCCGTGCGGAGCCGGTCTCCGCCCTCTACGAGCAGTCGCGCGTCCGCCACGCCGGCGCCTTCCCGCTTCTGGAGGACCAGCTCTGCAACTGGGTTCCCGCCGGCGCCGAACACTCGCCAGACCGCCTCGACGCCCTCGTCTGGGCAATCACCGAACTCGCCTTCGAAGCCCAGTCCACCGGCTCGATCGCCTATTATAAGGCGCTCGCGGAAAAACGCGCCTCGTAACTCTCCCGCCGGGAGAACGAAACAGCCCCTCTCCCGTACCACGGGAGAGGAAGGGGCCCATTGCGCAGCAATGGGAAGGTGAGGGCGCAGACGCCAAGCTAGCCGCCTCGATCGAGGCGAGGCAGACGGCATGCGTTCATTCGACTGTCGTTC
>CAZVYC010000124.1:0-10678 GCA_964631425.1 uncultured Rhodospirillales bacterium | reverse complement strand
ACCATCCCATCACCGGCTCCTCCCGACGGAGAGCACGATCTCACAGTAATTTACCGCAATGGCCGCGCTACCACTGTTGTGGTACCTCACGGCCCCATGCGGAGACTGCACTACTTGGATGGACTGCGCGGCGTGATGGCGGCGATTGTCGTCCTAGAGCATATTTCGGCATTGCTCCCGCTGGGCGCATGGCGGTTCGGAATCGGTGGTATTATAGGAGAACTCCTAACCAGCGCGGTCAACCTGCCGTTTCGAATGGGGCCATTCGCGGTCTATGTGTTCTTTGCGATATCGGGCGTCGTGATCGGGGCGTCGGCGGCCGGTATGCGGCCATTGCCGATGATGCTCGCCGCGCGATATTTTCGCCTAACTATTCCAATGCTGTTCGCGGCCTTGCTCGCTTGGTTATTGCTGCTGCTCTTTCCGAACGAGTTGGTCACGATTTCGGCATTCCATCCAAATTACTGGACGGAGAATCTGTACCAGACGGGATCCGCGCTGGTGGCGCAGGCCATCGAAGAGCCGACTTGGCGCGTATATGCGTCCGGGAAATCCTACCTCGATCCGGTTCTCTGGAGCATGCAGGTGGAGCTGTTCGGATCGTTCGGCATCTACGTGCTTTACGCGTGCGTTAGCTGCCGCTGGCGGACCTGCGCCCTTCTTCTGACGGCGATGCTGTTGGCAGTCGTTGGGTTCGAGCGCTTCCTGGGCTTTCCAGCGGGCGCAATGATCTATGAGTTGCGGAGAAAGGGACAGGTACCCGCAACGCCGGTCGTCGCAGTAACGACGATGATCGGTGCGGTCGCCGCCGCGATATTTTCGCTGACTCCGACATCGCGATATGCGGCGCTCGTTGGCAGTCGCTTTCTTCATGTGTCAATCTCGCCCGTCCCGCTGCTGGATTCGACCGGTGGTGCATTGCTGGTATTGGCAATCATGAATTGGACTGGCGCGCAGGGCTGGCTCGGATCTCGCATACCACGTTTCCTCGGGCGAATTTCGTACAGTCTCTATCTCAGCCACATACCGATCCTATTCACGGCGTTCGGCGCGCTCTACCTAGTACTTGGCCAGCCGTCGGGCTTAGTTGGGCTAATGATTTGGTCGTTAATATATCTGACCACAATAGGCCTGACGGCTTGGGCGATGACCAAGTATGTAGACGAGCCTGTAATGCAAACCCTTAAGGCTCTAAGGCCGAAACGACAGGTGCCAGAGACTGTCTAATCATCTCTGTACTGCGATCGTCCCGTAAGTTCGATCCTCGATCTCCTTTCCGGCGCGCGCGGAATAGCCCGGAATATAAGCTTCAATGCCCACAGAAAACCGAAATCTCGTGTCGGATATCGCGGTGACTTCGAAAGTGTTCACATGGGCTCGGTTCCTTTGCACCTGATGCGTAAGCCCATGCAGACGGGGCGCTTACCTCAATCGATCAAATGGCGGGCGTTCCACGATGACAATCGTCTACACCCAAAACTTCGATGGTGTTACGCTTCCGGCGCTGCCTCCTGGGTGGTCAGCGGTCAGCGGCACGTGGCTATCCACCGCAAGCAGTCCGGTTTCATCGCCCAACGCATTGGTCAATTCGCCGGCGCAAGACGGCAAGGTCATCATGTGCACGGCGCCATCGGCGCTGGCGGACATGGACCTCCGCTACGACGTTAACTCGCCGAACAATGGGTTACCGGGCCCGCTTCTGCGGATGGATTCCAGCTTTCAGAATGGCTACGCGCTTGTCGTGGCTAACCAGAACTTCACGGCGTTTAACGTCTATAAGATAATCGGTGGCACATCTACCCAGATCGGCACAATTTCGTCTGGATATACAGGCGGCAACATTGGGGTCATTCTCAGTGTAAGAGCCCGTATACAGGGCACGAACATCTATATCAAGGTCTGGTCCTACGGTGCGACGGAGCCGATTTCTTGGGGCGGTACGCTTAGCGATAGCTCGATCTCGGCCGCGAACTATTTCGGCTTTTATAACAATGTTCCCACCGGAGGCTCTGGACTCAGCACGATCGACAATATCGTTCTCGACAATCTGACGTCCGCGAGCGACTTCGCGATCACGCCGTCCAGCCGGACAACTAGTGTCAGCAATGCCACTGGCGCCTACGCCGTCCAGCCGAATGGCTTCCCTTCGTCGGCGGCGACAATTGCGCTTTCGGATGCGGGAGTCGGCGGCACGTTCTCTCCGTCGGCGTCACTGTCGTTTCCGACAACCAACAATGATATACAAACCTTCACCTATACACCCGCCGCGGGATCGGCTGGCTCCACTGTAACGCTGACTGCGACTGCGACCGGCGGCCTGACAACGACACATAGCGTTTCGTGTGTTGTTTCTGGGAGCACGGCGACAGATTTTTCGCTGGCACCAAGCAGTCAAGGCACTGCGGCTGGCACCGCGACTGCAAATTACACGGTCACGCCGAACGGCACGCCGAGCAGCTCGACGACGATCGCGCTTTCCGATGGTGGCGCAGGCGGGAGCTTCACGCCGGCTACGTTGACGCTCACCACTTCGGCTGCGAAGACCTTCACCTATACCCCGAGCGGCAGTGCGTCGCCGGGCACGATCACACTAACTGTTATCGCCTCCGGCGGCTTCAGCGCGTCGCATACGACAAATTGCGTCGTAACATCGGGACCGCAGACGCTCAGCGTAACCAATTCGGCGTTCTTCTGGTCTCCCGGAAATTGGGATCGTTTGGCCAGTGGCGTGCTCGGCGTTTCGACTTATACAATGCAGGCGACGGCCCCGGGCGCATACCTCAAGTTCAACGTTTCGGGCACGGTCAATCTACACATCGATATTGATAACTTGACGAATTCAGGATTTCCGTCGGGCGACATGCCAATAGTGCGCTATTCTGTCGACGGCACTGCGTTCACCGACGTGCAGCTAGCGCCTTCACAGACTAGACTTACACTTTCTTCATCGCTGACGATGGGTGCCCATTCAGTCGAGTTCTACTTTAAGGCATCGTCGAACAGCAGCGGCTATGGCGACGTTTGGGGATCGAGCGGTGTAAGCCCGACCAACGTCCTGCGCATCAATGGCATCACTGTCGACGCCGGCAGCTCGGTTTCGACACCAACGCTCTTGCCCAAACGTATGCTGATTTTCGGCGATTCGATCACAGCCGGGGAGCACATAAACCCCGACGGGAGTGATGATGCAACGCAGAGTTTCGCGCCGATGCTCGCGCGTGCGCTGGGGGCAGAATTTGGGCAGCTAGGCTATGGCGCCCAGGGATGGACGATAACGGGGGGCAGCAATGCCGCGCCGTTCCAAAACGCATGGAATCTCTATAGCGCCGGCCGTTCTCGCAGCTTTGCCGGCCTCGATTATCTCGCCGTCATTCACGGTGGGAATGATGCGCGCAGTAGCGTCCCAGGTCCGACGATCCAAAACGCCGCGCAAACCTGGCTCGCCAGTGCGCGCGCCGCATGCGGATCGAGCACAAGGATATTAGTCTTTGTCGAATGCATGGGGTCCTACGAGGCCGATCTGTCGGCTGCGGTCAGCGCTTATAAGGCGAACTCGGGCGATACGAACGTGTTCTTCGTCGACGGGATGTCCTTGATGCCTACCAACGCGTTTGGCCTGACATTCCTCACCGGGCCTTTCCTGTGGACATTCGACGGGGTTCACCCGCTGATCTCCGGGCATGGGCGCATTGGCGCCATCTATGCTGGACAGGCTCAGGCCGCAATGGCCGCCTCCACCCCCACCGGCTACAGCCGCTCCCGCGTCGTCAACGCCTAACCCCAAAAGGCCCATCCCATGCAGCTCATCCTCAACGGTGAGGCGCGGCCGATTCCGTTCTTCATCGCCGCCGCGTCCGATCACGTCACCGGCCTCACCGGCGCCGCGCCTGCCGTCACCATCAGCAAGAATGGCGGCGCATTTACGGCCCCCGCCGGTGCGGTCACCGAAATGGGTGACGGCTGGTACAGCCTGGCCCCCGCCGGCGCGGACACGACGACCAACGGCGTCCTGCTGCTCCACGCCACGGCGGCGGGCGGCGATCCGGCCGATGTCAAATGCCAGGTCGTGGCCTTCAGCCCCTATGATTCCGGCGCCCTCGGCCTCGCCGATCTCGCTGCCGTCCCCTCGCTGCCCGCGATCAAGGCCGGCATCCTCGACGAGCCGCTCGCCTCCCACACCGCCGCCGGCACCTCGGGCGCGGCATTGGGCACCCTCATCGGCACGCTCGCCGAAAGCTATGCCGCCAACGGACAGGCCGCCACAATGGCCCAGCTGCTCTACGGTATAATGGCCATCCTGGCCAACGTCTCGCAAAACGGCACGACCGTGACCGCCCAGAAGCTCGACGGCACCACCCCGGCCATGACCTTCACGCTCGACAGCGCCACCGCCCCCACCGCCCGCCACCGCGCGAGTTGAAGCAGAGCAATGAATTAACCACTAAGGCACGGAGGGCACGAAGCTAAGAAAATTCGCTGCGCGGCTTCAGGAATTCGTAGCGCCGCAGGCAATATTCGATGCCTTAACTTCGTGCCCTTCGTGTCCTTCGTGGTGAAATCTTCATCCGCCCAATCTGCTTTTGTTCAGCGGACAAATAAAGGAGCCCACCATGCCCGGTTGGCCCATCTCGCTCGGCCTGGGCCCAGCCGGCCCGGCATCCTTCCTCCGCGAGGGCCTGGGCGCGCTCCTGTCACAAGGAAATCCAGTCATCACGCTGAACGCCGCCCGCACGCTCAAGCCGTATTTCCTCTCGGGTTATGCCGGCCGCGATTTCCCGGCCCTGTCCGCCGTGGCCGATGACGTGTTCGGCATCGACCTGTCCGCGGCGCTCGATAACGCCGACACGCTGGACCCAGCCACCCTCGAAACCCTGTTCTTCCCGGTCGACGCTCCGGTCACCGGCTACCAGTCCGCGCTCGACGGCGCGCCCGCGCTCATCGGCACGGTAGCGGCCCAGGCGATCGGTCAGCCTCCGGCAGGCCGCTACCTGCTCGGCTTCACCTGCGGCACGGCGGCCGGCCGCCGTATTCAGCTCCATTCCTTCTTCACCGCGCTGGGGATCCCGGATGCCGCCTGAAGGTCGCCTCACGCCGCTAACCCCGCTCACCGGTCCGGGCTTCCTCGGCCGCCTGGTCGCCGGCGTGCGCTACACCATCCGCGGCGTCGCGCCAGACAACTGGTTCGGCCCGCTGCAGCCGCTGCCGCCGGTCGCTCCCGCTTTCACTCAGCCGCGCCGGTTTGATTACCTGACCGGCCTCAACATCCAGTTCCGCCCGCGCGGCGAAGAGGGCGTGTCCTTCGACCAGATGCGCGCGCTGGCTGACAGTTATGACGTGCTGCGCCTCGTCATCGAAACCCGCAAGGATCAGGTCGAGCGCCTGCGCTGGAACATCCGCCCCAAAACCGCCACCGCCTCCTCTAGATCTGCCGACGGTCGCCCCGGCGCCGCCGATCCCCGCGTGCTGAAGCTCGAAGCCTTCTTCCGCAAGCCTGACGGCGTTCATCGCTGGGGCCCGTGGCTGCGCATGCTGCTGGAAGACTTGTTCGTCATCGACGCGCCGACACTTTACAAAGTGCGGAACGTCGAAGGCGCGCTGCTGGCGCTCGAGCCGGTCGACGGCGCCACCGTCAAGGTGCTGATCGACGATCAGGGCCGCACGCCCGTCCCGCCTGACGCCGCCTATCAGCAGGTCCTGCACGGCGTTCCCAAGGCGGATTTCTCGCGTGACGAGCTGCTCTATCTCCCGCGCAACCCGCGCACCGCCAAGGTCTACGGCTTCTCGCCGGTGGAGCAGATCATCACCACGGTCAATATCGCGCTCCGCCGCCAGCTGGCTCAGCTGCAACATTTCACCGAGGGCAACATGCCCGAGGCGCTGATCGGCGTGCCGCAGAACTGGACCATGCAGCAGATCGGCGAGTTCCAGGAATATTGGGACACGGTCCTCTCCGGCAACACCGCCGAGCGCCGCCATGCCCGCTTCGTCCCCGCCGAGTTCAAGTACCAGCCGATGCGCGACGCCCCGCTGAAGGACGATTTCGACGAGTGGCTGGCCCGGGTCATCTGCTATGCCTTCTCCGCCTCGGCCGCCCCCTTTACCCGGCAGATGAACCGCGCCACCGCCGACAACGCCCAGGCAATGGCGCTGGACGAGGGCCTCGGCCCCATCATGCTGTGGATCAAGAACCTGGTCGACCAGGTGATCGAGGAGGATTTCGGCTTCACCGACCTCGAATTCGAATGGATGGACGAAAAGGCCGGCGACCAGCTGCGCCAGGCCCAGATCACCGACATGAAACTGAAATCCGGCCTGAAGACGATCAACGAGGCTCGCGCTGAATCCGGCCAGGACCCCATAGACGGCGGCGACACCCCTCTCATCTACACCGGCGCCGGCGCCGTCACCCTGGCCAGCATCCTGAACCCACAGACCGGCCCAACAAACCCAGCGAGCCCAAAGAACCCCTCTCCCGCGCCAGCGGGAGAGGAAGGGGCCCAGCCCGAAGGGCTGGGAAGGTGAGGGTCAGGCATACAGCGGCCAAGTCGAAATGACGGGGATTGAACCGCCAACCCGCCAAGTCATGCATCAACCGCAGAGTGCGCAGAGGAGCGCGGAGAACGCAGAGGATAATATCGTTTTCCTCTGTGCCCTCTGCGCTTCTCCGCGTCCTCTGCGGTGAACGGCTTTCCCAAGGACAGGAGAAACCCATGAAACTCTACGCCACCATCACCAAGATCGACTACGATCAGCACATGGTCTTCGGCTACGCCTCGACCGAGGCGCTGGACAGCCAGGGGGAGATCGTCAAGCGCGAGGCGCTCGAGGCGGCGCTGCCCGACTACATGCGCTTCGCCAATATCCGCGAGATGCACCAGCCCTCCGCCGTCGGCGTCGCCACCGAGGCCGAATTCGACGAGCGCGGCCTTTTCCTCGCCGCCAAGATCGTCGACCCCACGGCCTGGGACAAGGTGACCGCCGGTGTCTACAAGGGTTTCTCGATCGGCGGCAGTGTCATGGCCCGCGACCAGACCGAAAAACACGTCATCACCGGCGTCCGCCTGTCCGAGATCAGCCTGGTGGACCGCCCGGCCAACCCTGAGGCCGTCTTCACCATGTTCAAGGCCGATGAGCCCCAGCCGGCGGGCCGCCCCCTCGCCAAGATCGGCGCCCGCAACTCCGCCGCCGATCTGGCCCTCATCCAGGCCATCCACGACCAGGCCGTCTCGCTCGGCGCCTCCTGCGAAGCCTGCCCGCTCGGCGGCGACAATGATCAGGATGACGACGGCCAGGATGACGACGAGGATAGCGAGGATGCGGCCGACGGCGATTCCGGCATCGGGGCCGAAAGCAATGATGATGGCAATGAAGAGGGCGACTTCGGCGCCCTTGCCGACAAGGTCGCCGGCCTCATCGCCGAACGCGACGCGCTGAAAAAGCTGCTCGCCGGCGTCCCCGCCGAACGCAAGGCCGCGCTCCGCGCGGTCCCGATCGAAAAATCCGCCGACCGCCTGGGCCGCGTTGCCATCGCCCCCGAAGACGCTCCCAGCCGCGACCCGCTCGAGCTCGCCAAGCGCGCCCTCCGCCGTCCCCTGACCCTGGCGCAGATCGAAAAGATCGCGAACGGGTGACCTTTCGCCCGGGCTGTTCTCCCGTCACTCCCGCCAGGCCCATGGGCGCTAGCTCACACGGGTACGAACGCGCCCCATTTCCTAAGTCGTCATCCCGACGAAGGTCGGGACCCAAATATCGGCTTTCGCGATGGCTGGAAAATGGGTCCCGACTTTCGTCGGGATGACGACATTGAGCTGTCTGGCGGCGCAACGACCGGCTTGGCCGGTCAACCTTCGGCTATATGCGGGAATGATGAACAGGTCAGGCAGCGTTTTTATACTTCCCTGAATCACTGAGCGTCGCCAGCAGCCGCTCATAGAGCGACTTCTCGACTCCGCATAACGCTCGAATCCCGACCAAGCTGAACTGCCCGACAGACCGCAGCCGTTCCGCCATATCCGTCAAATGCCCCGCCTCCTCGGCCAGCAGGCTCTTCAAAGACAGCGCGTGGCCGGCGCGGGTCAGCGCCGTCTGGTACAGGCGATACCCCCAGACGGCGCGGAACTCGACGATCATCGACATGGTGAGATACGCCGCGCGGCGATCGGCATCCTTCGGCAGGGCACGGACGATCTCGGCCTCCAGCCGCTGGAAATACCGGCGCGCGGGCAGGGGGGCCAACAGGCCAGCTGCGTCGTTCGCAAGCTGCCGCCCGGCTTCGCGCTCGGCCTGGCGCTTGAAGAAGAACGCATGCCGCGCCTCTTCCGCCAGATGCTTCAGCGTCGGCTGGTCGATCGCCGGGCCATGCTGCGTCGCCATGATCTTATGGCTGCCCAGATGCTCCAGCATCGACAAGGTGTTCATGAACCGCGCGTGCAGCTGCCGGTCGCCGATCAGGCGCCCCAGCATGGCGGCGGTCGGCTCGACCAGGCTTTCGTTGTCACGTGTGAACTGGGCGACCAGCGTCTCGATCTCGGATCTCATGTGCTCAGTGGTAAGGCCGGCGATCGCTCGGCGCAACCCGGCACGAATCTCGTTCCACCGGATGCCGCCCCCCGGGCACGCGCAAGCCATCCGCAGCATAAACGACATGATGGGAGACCATGACATGACCGTCATGCCCAAGATCAAGCTCACTGATCTCGATTTGACCAGCAATTTACGGCAGGGACAGCCTGCGCTTACTGAAATAGATTTAAAGCATCATTCACAGGAGCTAGGGATGTTAGGAAGGTTTTTCGGTTCGCGTGACAACGCGCCGACGAATATTGCAAGCGTGGCCGTACTTCTTTTCATCTTTTTGCTCGCCCTGGCGTCGATCTTGCCACTCGCCGACGGCGTGGATCGCGATGACCTCATCAAGACGGTCTGCGCGCTCCTCCTCAGTTCGCTCGGCTACCTGTTCGGGTCGGCCAGCGGACGCCGCTAACCGCAATGCTATTCCGCCGGGTGCAGCCCGCCGGCCGGAAAACCCAACGCGCCCTTGGGCAAGGCGAAGGGAGCGCCGGACGGCGCCCCGTCCCCTCGATGGAGCCTCACTTCATGAACGGTACCACCACCGCCGAAACGCTCGCCCTGATCAAGGATGCGCTCGCCAACGGCACGCCCGAGATCATGGCCAAGACGGTCACAACCCAGACCGGCCTCGTCGCCTATGACTTGCAGCCGACGGCCAAGAATCTCTATCCGGCCGCGACGCCGATCCGCAACGTCCTTCCCCGCGTGGGCGGCGGCACCGGCACCGCCACCAACTGGCGGCAGGTCAACGCCATTATCGGCTCCGGCTGGGACGCGATGGGCTGGGTCCCGGAAGGCCAGCGCTCCGGCCGCATGAGCTACAACACCTCCACCCGCTCGGCCTCCTACGCCACCGTCGGCGAAGAAGATTCGGTCACCTTCGAAGCGGTTTCGGCCGCCCAAGGCTTCGAAAACGTCCAGGCGACGGCCACCATGCGCCTGCTCCAGAAGATGATGCTGAAGGAGGAGAATGCGCTGTTGGGCGGCAACGGCACGCTTCAGCTCGGCGTCGCCGGAACGCCCTCGCTCTCGGCCGGCGGCACCGGCGCAACGCTGCCCGCCGCGACCTATTCGGTCATCGTCGTCGCCCTGACCTATGAGGGCTATCGCAACTCCAGCCTGTCGGGCGGCGTCGCCACCGCCAAGACCATCACCGGCGCCGACGGCAGCAGCTTTGTCGCGAATGGCGGCTCCTCCGCCCCCTCCGCCAACGCAACCCAGGCGGTCACTCTGGGCCAGACCTTGTCCGCGACTGCTCCCGCCAGTATCGGCGCCGTCGGCTATGCCTGGTTCGTCGGTGCGGCCGGCGCGGAAAAGCTGCAGGCGATCACCACGATCAACAGCGCCACCTTCTCGGCCCCGCTCGCAACCGGCACCCAGGCCGCTTCCGCCGTCACCGCCGACTGCTCGGCCAATCCCGGCCTCGCCTTTGACGGCCTGTTGACCTCGGCGCTCAAATCCGGCTCCGGCGCCTATGTCAATTATCAGCCGACTGGCGCCGCCGGCACTGGCACGCCGCTCACCCTGTCCGGCCGCGGCTCGGTCAATGAGATCGACCTGATGCTGGAAAAAATGTGGGACCTTTATGAGGTCAGCCCCACCGTGCTTTACGTCAACAGCCAGGAACAGCGGAACATCACCAACAAGGTGCTGAACAGCGGCTCCGCCCCGCTGCTCCGCTACAACACCGACGGTCAGGACCCGTTCGCCATCGTCGCCAACGGCGTGGTTGAATATTACTACAACCCGTTCGCGCTCGACGGCGGCTATAAGATCCCGGTCAAGATCCACCCGTTCGTGCCGCCCGGCACGATCGTCGGCTGGTCCGAGAACCTGCCCGCCCAGTACCAGTCCTCCAACGTCCCCAACGTCGCCGAGGTGAAGACCCGCCGCGACTATTACCGCATGGACTGGCCGCTCAAGACCCGCGCCTACGAATTCGGCGTCTACGCCGAGGAAGTCCTCGCCGTCTACGCTCCCTTCGCCATGGGCGTCATCAGCAACATCGCCAACGGGTAACAAATTCGTGCAGTGGGGCGGGCCGCCGGGCCCCCCCCCCCCAGCCCGCAGGGCGGGCCCCGAGGCCCGCCCCCCGGCGAAAAAGAAT
>CAZVYC010000123.1:0-14802 GCA_964631425.1 uncultured Rhodospirillales bacterium | reverse complement strand
CTTCGAGAGTTGTCATTGCTCAGCTCCTCATAGGCGTCGGTAGAAACGCGATTGGCGTCAGGCGCTGCCTCACGAAACCTTTGAGGTGGTCGTGAAATAAAGGCATCTGTGCGTCATCAGCGCTCCTACTCGGCCCGACGGCATGGTAACCTTCTTGGCTGCGGGGCTCTTGGTGTCTCCGCAAGGTCTATTGTTTCCCAGAACTGGCCATATTATGCTATTATATGCTGAAGCCGACTGGACTATACGATAGTATAAAGCACGTTTACTATGCAGAGACTCAAACGGAAACGGACCTGATCAAATCAAGCTCGGAGCACGTTCGGGACAGATCGAACGCTTAGACTAGCCACATTCTGGAATATACGGTCATCCGGGTTACTGTGCATGGCTGACGCTTCATCACCCGGGCCAAGTCAGGCGTTCAGTTCCTCAGGTCGAGGCGGCGGAGAATGCTGAACGAACCATCGCGCTTTGGCTGCTGAAGACGCTGATGGCACCGTTCTGAGCAAAAGCGAAATCTGGCTCCCGTTCGTGGACACATATCGAACTTTGTGTCGCCCTCCGACCTGGGAATTTCGGCCTAGCTTGGAGATGGTGCGGGCGGCCGAAAGGCGGTTGGTCGGTTAGAGCGGTCACGGCCGTGCCTTCAACCACAGATTCAAATCCTGCCCGGGATTTGAACTTCGTGCGTCCCGTCCTCGCTCGCGCAAGGTATGCCGGCGGTATTGGATTCCCTTCACCGCTAGTCTACACCGGTACAGTCTCGTGCGTCAGACTTGGTCATCCGCTCAGGCGTGCGATCTCTCCGGGTCGCAACGAGCGATCAGGTGGGAACCTAGCAGCCAGTGACGATCCCGCACTCCACCCGCGACGACATCCGTTATCTCGGCCGCTTGTTGGGCGACGCCATCCGCGCGCAGGACGGCGAGGCGGTCTTCAGCGAGATCGAGTCCATCCGCCGGGCGTCGGTCGCCGTGCACCGCGCCAGCGCCAATCCGCCTGAAGCGAGCCTCGAGGCTCAGCTCAATCGCCTCAGCCCAGATGACACGCTGCGCTTCGTCCGTGCCTTCATGCTGTTCTCTCTGCTCGCCAATCTCGCTGAGGACCGGAATCCGCTCGCGACTGATCGGGGCGTTACCCTGGCGAGCGTGGTTCAGGGTCAAGCGGCCAGTGGCCTCCACCGGGATCGCGTCGCGTCGCTCCTGCGAGAAGCACTGATCTCCCCGGTGCTGACCGCGCATCCGACCGAGGTGCGCCGCAAGAGTTTCATTGACCGGGAAGCGGCAATTACCGCGCTGATGGCGCAACGGGACGTCTCAGACGCGCCCGGCAGCCTGGTCGAGCCTGGTGAGATCGAGGCCGACCTCCTTCGCCAGATCACGCTGCTGTGGCGGACCCGCCCATTGCGCAATGTGCGGCTCCTTGTGCAGGACGAGATCGACCAGGCGCTGTCCTATTTTCAGGCGAACTTCCTCCCGCTTCTGCCGCGGCTCCATGCCCGCTGGGAAGCGCTGGTCGGTCAGGCGCTGCCCAGTTTTCTCAAAATTGGCAGCTGGATCGGTGGTGATCGCGACGGCAATCCGAACGTCACGGCGCGGATCCTGCGGTACGCGCTCGACCAGCAGGCTCGAGTGGCACTCGGCTATTATCTGGAAGAGCTCCACCATTTGGGTGGGCTGCTCTCGGTGTCGGGGACGCTCACGTCGATCGCGCCCGCGGTCCTGGCGCTCGCCGACCGGTCCGGCGATGCCTCGCCGCAACGGGCGGATGAGCCCTATCGGCGCGCAATCACGGGGCTGTATGGGCGCTTGGCGTCGACTTATCGGCAACTGACCGGGACCGAGCCACCACGGCGTGCGGCTGTCGCCGGCGAGCCATATGCGCGCGCGTCCGAGTTCCTGGCCGATCTTCGAGCGCTGCGCGGTGGCTTGGCGGACGATCTCGGGCCGGTCGTAGCCGGTGGGCGCACCGACCGGTTGATGCGCTCGGTCGAAACCTTCGGGTTCCATCTTGCAGCGCTCGATTTGCGGCAAAACGCCGACGTCCATCGGCGCGTGGTTGCCGAACTGCTGAAGGTGGCCAATGTCGAGGCGAACTATGCGACCTTCGACGACAGGGCCCGCGTCAGACTGCTGCTCGGCGAATTGGCCCATGTCAGACCGCTTTACAGCGCCTTTGCCGATTACTCGGACGAGACGCGCGGCGAACTCGCGATCCTGCGTGAGGCCGCAAAGGCCCATGCCCGTTTCGGTCCCGAGGTCATCCAGACCTACATCGTCTCGAAGGCGGCCAGCGTGGCCGACCTGCTCGAGGTTTACCTGCTGTTGAAGGAGGTCGGGCTTTACCGGCCAGGCGAACCGCCTTCGAGCCCGGTCATGGTCGTACCGCTGTTCGAGACCATCACTGATCTCGAAGCAGCGCCGGCGGTCATGCGCCAGTACCTGGGCTTGTCCGGGGTAAAGGCGCAGGCTGCCTCGCGGGGCCGGATCCAGGAGGTGATGCTCGGCTACTCCGACAGCAACAAGGATGGCGGCTACCTGACGTCGAACTGGTCCCTCCACGAAGCCGCCCAAGCCCTCGCCCAGGTCTTCGCTGCGGCCGGCACGCGGCTGCAACTTTTCCATGGACGTGGCGGCGCGGTCGGGCGCGGTGGCGGATCGGCGTTCGAAGCGATCCGTGCGCAGCCGCCCGGTACTGTCGCCGGCCGTATCCGCATCACCGAACAGGGCGAGGTGATTGCGTCAAAATACGGCAACGCCGCGACCTGTGTCGCCAGCCTTGAGGCGATGACCGCGGCGACGGTGCTGGCTTCGCTCGAGCCGCCGACGCTGCCGCCGGCGGAACTGGATCGGTTCCGAGGGGCGATGGCCGAGCTCAGCCGCGACGCCTTCACGGCCTATCGGGCCCTTGTCTACAGCGATCAGGGCTTCACCCAATTCTTCCGCCAGGCGACACCAATCGCAGAGATCGCCGATCTGAAGATCGGCTCGCGACCTGCGTCTCGAACAAGATCGGACCGTATCGAGGACCTGCGCGCCATCCCTTGGGTGTTCTCCTGGTCACAGGCGCGCATCATGCTGCCCGGCTGGTTCGGCGTCGGCACCGCGCTCGAGGGGTTTACGGACCGTCAGCTCCTGATGGAGATGGTCGAGCGCTGGCCCTTCCTTAGAGCCAGCCTGTCGAACATGGAGATGGTGCTCGCCAAGTCCGATATGGGCGTGGCCGAACGATACGCCGGGTTGGTCGACGACGCGAGCATCAGGGCTCGTATTTTCGGAGCCATCCATGACGAATGGACTCGCACGCACGATCAACTGCTTCAGGTGACGCGTCAGACGGCGCTACTGGATCGGGAGCCGGCACTCAAGGAGTCCATCAGGTTGCGGCTGCCCTATATCGTGCCGCTCAACCATCTCCAGATCGAGCTCATTCGCCGTCGCCGGGCGGGTGACGATGATTCCCGCGTGCGCGAAGGAATCCACCTGACCATCAACGGAATAGCCGCCGGACTACGAAACAGCGGGTGACCACGGAGCGCAGAATTCAGGCTGTCCGGGCTTCCCGATCGCCCGCCAATGAAAAGAGTGCCAGGCGTCCTTGGGCATTGTGCAAGCAAATGCTCGCCCTTGTCCTTGGCCTGGAATCGAGCCCCGGCGCGGCTGCTTCGCGGGGCGATCAAGTGCGCTTGTCGGTCGCCGGTAGACGCTTCGCATCAAGCAGGCGACATTTGTCAATTGAGTAAATTCATTATCACCCGGGTCGCGTCCCAGGGTGTCGTGTAGGAGCTGTGGGTAAGTAGCCCGTCACAGGGACCGCCACGAATCAGGCGGAGACGGGCTACTTATCCACAGTGGTGATCGTGAATCTCAGTGGAATACTCGCTTGGCAAGCGCGATAGGTTTTGCCGAGCGAACGGATTGGGGTTGGCCGAACTCATGTTCGGCAGCATCGTCGTAATGTTGGTCGGCATGGGTGGTTTCCTTCGTGGACGGAGGAACTTCGACTTACCCTGGAGCAGGTGATCGCGGTGATTCCGGTCAGCCTTCATTCTCTCCTTCGGGATGACCCAGAGTGCTAACGGTCCCGTACCCGTGATCTCCGGCCAACGGCCCTCGAGCACTTCGTTCGTCCGCCCCAGGGTCAGAATGAGGAACTCCAAGGCATATGCCGCGACAGCAGTTTCGCGTGTCCGCAGCGCGACCAGAAACTCACAGATTCGCTCGAAGGGCAGGGCAGGGTGGTGTCTTACTTCCTGAATATCGGACTGTTTGGGCAGCACCATGGCCAGGTTGCCGCGCCAGCGGGCGGGGTTCTCGCCCTCGCGCTGTTTGTGAACCTTCGCCCAGTCCGGCACGTTCTCGATTCGCCCAGGGACGCGGCCAGCTGTCTCGGTCTTTGTGTGCCAGATCGGCCGAAGGCCCTGCAGCACCAACGGTTCATCCACCTCACGGGCGGGAAGATGCCCGAGAACGGGATAAGCATACCGCTTCAGCGTGTTTCGCCACTGCGTCAGGTGCTTCTCGGTCTTCCAGGCGTGCTTGTTGTCGGTGATGTAGCCCTCGGCGCATTCTTTGAATGTCATCCGCGGCGCGGCTTCCTCCTCCGCAGCACGCTGCTTATCGTCTCGAACTTCGATGGGATCCTGGTCGTCTTGCCGCATTTGTCGACAAGCCGCGGCCTTCTCACGTGCGCGGGCCAATGTCGTCGTGGGGTAGGCGCCGAGTCCCATCTCGCGTTCGCGGTTTCCGACTCGATACCGAAATATCCAGGATTTCGTCCCGGTACTGCCGACTTGGAGATATAGACCGCCCCCGTCTCCATATCGGCCAGGCGACATCTCTCTGGCGATCACCAATGGCTTCAGCTTGTAGATTTCGCCCATCTAACCCACGCTCCAACCCCCGCGAAGGATTAGACTATGGTGAGCGACAGTAGACGTGTCCAGACGGTGGATTTTCGAAGTGTCTGTAAAGACTGGGTTTTTGGAGCGTCGGTAGACGGTGGTGGACGTCCAAAAACGCCAAACTGGCTCCGGGGGCCGGATTCGAACCGGCGGCCGATCGGTTAACAGCCGATTGCTCTACCGCTGAGCTACCCCGGAATAGGCCTCGAGGCCGGGTCGGTGCCGCGGCCGAGGCGCTGCATATAGCAAACGCTCGCCGCCAACGCCACCCCTCTGGCCATCAGGTGGCAAGGGTTGGAGGCACGGGCCGGAATCGAACCGGCGTACAAGGATTTGCAGTCCTCTGCGTGACCACTCCGCCACCGCGCCTTAACCCGCAAGGCGGCGATACAAACACCAGCGCGCTCCCCGGGTCAAGCGCCGGCAAGACTCCGGATCAAGGTTCTTGGACCGTGCCCGGACTGATCGGCTTCGCGGCGACGTGCAAGCCTACCGGACGATCTTTTCCACCACCGGCAGGATACGTTCCACCATAACCTGCACGCCCTTCTCGTTCGGGTGCTCGCCATCATCCTGAATCAGGTCCGAGTCCGACGAGACGCCATCCAGAATATAAGGATATAGCGGCACCCGGTGCTTGGCCGCGAGACTCGCGAAGATCGGGTCGAACGAGGCCTGGTAATCCTCGCCAAACTCGATCGGCGCCAAGGCGCCGCACAGCAGCACGCGCACATGCGCCGCGCGAATGCGCGCCAGCATGCGGTCCAGGTTGGCCCGCGACACGGCGGGGTCGAGCCGCTGCTCGGCGTCGTTGGCACCCAGTTCCAGGATGATCAGGGCGGGTTTGGTCTTCAGCGCCTCGTCCAGGCGCACCAGCCCGTCGGCGATCGTCTCGCCCGGCACACCCTGGTTCAGCACCCGCACATTATGCCCATGCTCGCGCAACGCCTGCTCGAACTGCTCGGGAAAGCTCTCACCGGGGTCGAGCCCATAACCGGAGAAATAGCTGTCGCCGAACGCGACGATCGTCCGGGGGGCCGCCGGGTTCCACCATAGGACTGCGCCCACCACGGCGAGACTGGTGGCTGCGATGAGCCCGTGGCGGCGCACCGTGCGCGCCTGCCGCCACAACGACCGAAAACGGCCGCCACCCTGTCCAATCGTCTCCATACCTGGCTCCTCCGTCCCCACCAACACCGATGGATCGGATCGTGTTCGCCTCCAAAGGCATAGCAAGCTTCGTGCCAGGAAAATGAAATAGGCCAACGGCTTCATTCCCGTTTACTCATTTGCTCCATGAGGCCGCCTTTGCAACCGGTGAATTGCTTCCAAGCGCAGCAACGGTTGCCTAATAGACAGGCAGCGTCGCCATTTTCCGACGTGGATATACGTTTCCCGCGTTGCTATCCCTGCGCCCGCCTGCAAAGGGAGACGGGGGCATCGGCGAGAGATTACAAAGCGAAGGTGAGTTTTTACCAAAGCTCCTAGATTTTATGACATGGAAGCGTAGTTTGGAAATTTCACCGGAATTAATGATAATTTGCTGCGCCCCATAATAACTTTCTAACGGCCGCAGCATTCATACTTACGCTGCGGCCATTGGATTTCGGGGCGCCGAGTCATCCTTGAGAAATCGTAATCGTCCGCCGCTAGCGGCCGCATAATTCCTCCACCGTCCGGGTCAAGAGCGCTATGTCCGCCGGCCGCGATAGCCGATGATCGCCGTCCTTCACCAGGGTGACCCGCACGTCGTCGCTCTCCAGCATTTCCGCTACCTTCAGACTGTGTTGCCACGGTACGTCGGGGTCGCGCTGCCCCTGCAGCAGCCGGACGGGGCCTGTAAAAGGAATCGGCCGTTCGAGCAGCAGGTGGCTGCGTCCCTCCTCGATCAGCTTCAGCGTGATCGGAATCGGCTCGCCATACTGGGACGGGGGTCTCAGCACCCCCTCAGTCAGCAGCGCGCGGCGCTCCGCCTCGCTCATGCCCCGCCACATCAGCCGCTCGGTGAAATCCGGTGCGGCCGCGACGCCCACCATCGCCTGGACGCGTTCCGGCCGGGCCAGCGCCAACAACAGCGCGATCCAGCCCCCCATCGACGATCCGACCACTACCTGCGGTCCCGCCGTCGCGGCATCGAATACGGCCAGCGCGTCGGCCAGCCAATCCCCGATCGTGGCGTCCTCGAACTGCCCCTCCGACCGGCCGTGGCCCCGATAATCGAACCTCAGGAAAGCTCGCCCGGCCTCTTGCGCCCAGGCTTCCAGAGCCACGGCCTTGGTGCCGGTCATGTCCGAACCGAAGCCGCCCAGGAACACGACGCCCGGCCCATTGCCGGCGGTCGCCCGGTAGGCGAGCCGGGGCAAGGTCGGACGTTCCAGCCACGTGAATTGCGAAGTCCCCATCATCCCATTTCTGCCTATGATCGCCACTCATCAACAGTGCCACGCGATCAGCGTCTTGGCCGACCGACGTAACATTGGCGCCATCACCGCCCGACAGCGTCGAATCCATTACCTATGATCGCGCGAGATGCCATCGAGAAACACGCGCCAGACCAGTTCGAGATGTTCGTCTCGATCGCGTTCGGACGCCAGCCGATCCTGCCTGGCCAAGCCATTCAGAAAGGCCTTACCGATCACGCTCCACATGAAGCCCGGCTTCTGGATCATGGGCATCGGTATCCTGCTGGCGATCCCTGCAGTCCTTTTCCTGAAACGCCCGAGCGGCGGCGCCACCACCGTGGCGCATTGAGACGCAGCGCCCCAGGCTTGGCCCGCGTCTCCCGCCAATGCGAACAGGGCGGGCGCTCCACCGGGCCGCCAGCTTCCGGTGTCGCGGGATCGCGATGAAGTTTCTCATTCCCTACTCGGGGCCTTTCCGCTACCTCCTGCCGACGGTGGTCGCCGGCCAGGATTCCGCGTTACGCGAAGTGTCGTCACATCGGCCATTTTGTCTGATTTGCCCGTGATGGGAGAAGCTGTTTGATCCACTCTCGGCCCGAGGCGATGCAAGGCGACGCCGATAGCTGGCGAGAGGCGCTGGTTCATCCCGACGGCAGGCCGATCACCATTCTCCAGGTGCTCCCCCGACTCGTCCTGGGCGGGGCAGAGCGCGGCACGGTCGATGTTGCCGCCGCGATTCAGCGTGCCGGCGGCCGCGCGATCGTCGTATCCGAAGGCGGTCCGATGGTCCGCGAACTGGAGCGCGCCCGGGCAACCCATATCCGCTTGCCGGTGGCGCGCAAGAACCCGCTCACCATCTGGCGCAACGCCGGCCGGCTGGCGCGGCTGATCCGCAAGCAGAAGGTCGACATCATCCACGCCCGCAGCCGCGCCCCGGCCTGGAGCGCGCTGTGGGCCGCGCGTCGCATGGGCATTCCTTTCGTCACGACGTATCACGACACCTATCGCGGTGAGACCAGGCTGAAGCAGCGCTACAACGCGGTGATGGCCACGGGCGATCGGGTAATCGCCATCTCGCAATTCGTCGCTGACCATATTCGTACGCTGCACGGGCTGTCCGATGCCGTGATCCGGACCATCCCGCGCGGCGTCGACCTTGCCCGCTTCAGCCAAGAGCGCATAGCGGCCGACCGCAAGGTCAAGCTGCTCCGGGACTGGAGCCTGCCCGACGACCAGCCGCTCATCCTCATGCCTGCCCGGCTCAGCCGCAAGAAGGGGCACATTGTGCTCGTCGAGGCGCTGGCCAGGCTCGGTCGCAAGGACCTGTGTTGCATCATGGTGGGCGATGACGGCCGTCCCACCGCCTACCGCCGCGAGCTGATCGCGCTCATCCAGCGGCTGGGACTGGAAGGCGTGGTGCGGCTGCTTCCGCACGGCGTCG
This sequence comes from uncultured Rhodospirillales bacterium, assembly GCA_964631425.1. Lineage (GTDB taxonomy): Bacteria > Pseudomonadota > Alphaproteobacteria > BOG-932 > Roseiterribacteraceae > BOG-932. The sequence goes on along the minus strand of CAZVYC010000123.1, from coordinate 6,053 downwards.
ATCTGCCGGCCGCCTACAGCCTGGCCGACGTGGTGGTGGCGCCCTCGATACAGGCCGAGGGCTTCGGCCGCGTGCCGGTCGAGGCGCAGGCGATGGGGCGCCCGGTGGTGGCGAGCGACCTTGGCGGCTTTCGCGAGACCGTCATCGACGGTATCACTGGCTTGCTCTTCCCGCCGGGCGATGTGGACAAGCTCGCGTCCGCAATTGCCGGCGCGCTGGCGCTGACCCCGGAACAACGCGCCTCGCTGGCCATCGAAGCGATGGCGAATATTCGCGGTGCGTTCACCCGCGAGCATATGTGCGCCGCCACCTTGGCCGTCTATCGGGAATTAATGTAAACGTTTCGCCCTGGATTTGAGGCCGCGAACGGCCATAGTTAGAGCATGGACGAACAAAACACGCTGGGCGGTCGAGTCGCCCGCTACGCCAGGGTCTCCTCTGCGGTCGGCGGTCTGGCCGCGCGTATGGCGGGGGAACGCTATCTCGGCCTCAAGATCGACCGCGACTCCCATGCGCGAGAGCTGCGCGCCGCCTTGGGCGGCCTGAAGGGCCCGCTGATGAAGGTGGCGCAGCTGCTCGCCACCATTCCTGAGGCGATTCCCGACGAATATGTCGCCGAGCTGTCGCAGCTCCAGTCCAACGCTCCCCCGATGGGCTGGCCATTCGTTCGCCGCCGCATGCAGGCCGAACTCGGCGCCGGATGGGAAAGCCGCTTCAAGACCTTCGAACGCGAGGCGGCGGCAGCGGCCTCGCTGGGCCAGGTGCATCGCGCAGTCGGGCTGGACGGTCAGCGGCTCGCCTGCAAGCTGCAGTATCCCGACATGGCCTCGGCGGTGGAGGCCGATCTGGGCCAGCTCCGCCTGATCCTCGGGCTGTTTGAGCGAGTTGACCGCGCCGTCTCGACCAAGCGCGTCCACGAGGAGATCGCCGAGCGCCTCCGCGAAGAGCTCGATTACGAGCGCGAGGGCCGCAACATGGCGCTCTACGCCGACATCCTGAGGGACGAGCCGGACGTCAGCGTGCCCGAGCGCATCCCCGCGCTCTCAACCAAGCGCCTCCTCACCATGGACTGGCTCGATGGCACGAAAATCCTGGAGACTGTCGAGCGCCGTCCGGAGCTGACCGAGCGGGTCGCGATCAACATGTTCCGCGCCTGGTATGTGCCGCTCTATCGTTACGGCGTGCTGCATGGCGACCCGCATCTCGGCAACTACAGCGTGCGCCGGGACGGCGGCATCAACCTCATGGATTTCGGCTGCGTCCGGATCTTCAAGCCGCCCTTCATCAAGGGCGTGATCGACCTCTACCGGGCGGTCCAGCGGAACGATGAGGATCTGGCAGCCGAGGCTTATCGCACTTGGGGCTTCGGCAGCCTGAACAAGGAAGTGGTGTCGATCCTCAATATCTGGGCGCACTTCATCTATGAGCCCCTTTTGGAGGATCGCCCACGCCTCATCGGCCAGGCGACCAACGGCATCTATGGCCGCGAGATCGCTCGCAAAGTGCATGAGGAGCTGGTGCGTGTCGGCGGCGTCGAGGTCCCGCGCGAGTTCGTCTTCATGGACCGCGCGACCTTGGGCCTGGGCTCCGTCTTCATCCACCTGAAGGCCAAGCTCAACTGGCACCGCCTCTTCGAAGGCCTCATCGCCGACTTCGACCCCGACGCAATGGCCAAGCGCCAGGCCAAGCTTTTGAAGAAAAATAACATCCCGCTGCCTTAGTGCCTCGCACGCGGCAGCGGGAGAGAGAGCCTGACCCGGACCTGATCCGGGGCACGGGCCCGTCGCGAAGCGGCGGTAGGATGAGGGGCTGTATCAGAGAGGCGAGGGAGCATCACCCATTTCCGGGTCCCGCCGTCCTGTGGACACTCACTGGAATGCCGGACATCCGCGGCATCGCGTTGATCGTCTGCAAATCCCGGTCGGTGCTGATCAGCAAATTGGTCGACACCCCGTCGGTCAGGTAATCCCCCGCGTCCGGCAGGTCGCCGAAGCCATGGATCAGGGAGACCACACCGGGCCTCAGCGTCTCGTCCCCCTCGGCAATCGCCCGCACGCGGCCAGCGTCGGAAACCAGCTCCACCCAATCGCCGTCCGCCGCATCCAGCGCCGCCATATCGCCGGGGTTGAGATAAGCCACGTTGTATGGCACCCGCTTCTTGATCCCCGACAGCAAATTACCCATCGAATTGAACCGGTCGCGATGCCGCCGCGAGGCCAGCCGGTGGGTGAAGACCTGTTCATCGCTCTGGGTCGTGCCGGTCGAAAACGGTTCCGCCGCCACCGCCGCGATCTCGGCCAGTACGTCGTCAGGTGCCAGCGAGAACCGTCCGGCCGTTTCCGGGTCGGCGGGCGCCGCGAATTGCGGCTCGCCCTCGAAAACCGCGCCTCGCGGCTGGGCGGTAATCTCCTCGAACGGCACCGGCGCATGCCGCGCCGCGATCCTCAGCGAGCTCTCCACCGTCGGCGGCACGTCCATCGAGAGTGGAACGCCGGCCACGGTCAGCACGAGCCCCATCCGCTTCGCCAACCCCCAAAACAGGGCAACCTCGTCCGCCACCTCCGCGCCAGCGGGCGGCTTCACCACGGCCTCGGTATAGCGGGTGAAGGGAATCGGATAGAGCAGCGCCTCATAGAGCCACAGCGGCAGATCCGCCCGCTCATAGGGCAACGTGGGCGGCAGGATGTAATGCGACAGCTTCGCCGTCGGCGTCATATAGGGCTCGATCGAGACCAGTAGCTCCAGTGCCCGGAACGCCCGCGCCACCTTGCGCTGGTCGGGCACGGAGGAGACCGGGTTGCCGCCATGCACGATCATGGCCTTCACTTGGCCGTTGCCCGGCCGCAGGATCTCGTCGCCCATGATCCCGGTCGCCATTTCGCCACCCAGGATGCCATAATCGCCCACCCGGCTCTTCACGCCCTTGTCCCAGGGCCGTGCGGCCGGCACCACTTGCGCCGGCCGCTTATGGCGCGGCGCCAGCACGCCCGGGTTGCTGATCCGCTCGCCCTCGCGCACGAATCGGCCGCACACCACGTTCAGGCACGCGATCAGATGCTCAGCCAGGTTGGAATGCGGGCTCATGTTCGGGCCGGTGGCGCTCACCGCCGGCCCGCGCTTGGCCTGTACCGCGAATGCTTCAGTCGCCTGGATGAACTTGTCGATCGGAATGTCCGCCCGTCTGGCCACATACTCCGGCGTGAAGGGCGCCACCGCCGCTTTCAGCGCCTCCAGCCCGTCGGCATGCTGCGCGCAGAATGCCGCGTCTTCCCACCCGCGCTTCAGGATAAGCCGGATCATGCCGGCCAGGATGGTGCAATCCTCGCCCGGCAGCGGCTGCAGGAAGATGTCGGCGAACCGCGCGGTCTCGGTCAGCCTTGGGTCGATGACAATCAGCTTGAACCCGCGCGCCTTGGCCTCCTTCAGCCGTTTCACCGGGTTGCGCAAATCCAGGTTGGTGACCGAGACCAGCGGGTTGCCGCCGATCACCATGGTCACGTCGGAGAGGTGGAACGGGTCGATCCCCGGCGGCCAGAACCCCAGCCGCCCGATCGCGACGATCTTCGCCGACTGGTCGATCGTCACCGACGAGAACAGCTTGGGGCTTCCGACCGCCCCCAGGAAATCCGCAAGCAAGGTGCAGGCCGAGGCATTGAAGAACGCCCCTCCGCCACGATAGCCGGCGACCGCCTCCGGCCCGTCCCGGTCAATGATGCCGCCCAGTCGACCCGCGATCTCGTCAAGCGCCTGCTCCAGCGCAATCCGCTGGAACGACCCGTCCGGCTGCCGTTTCAGCGGGTGCAGGATGCGCGCCGGCCCGTTATGCGCCTCCACCGCCTGCAGCCCCTTGAAGCAGGCGAAGCCCAGGGTCTGTTCATCGTCCCGGTCGGCGCGGATCGCGACCATACGATCGTCCTCGTCCACCGTGACGACCATCCCGCAGTGCCCCATGCACACCCGGCAGAACGAAAGCTTCTCCCGCGTCACCATGCTTCCTCCCCGGCGCATTTGGCGAGTGTGGCACGCATTGCCGGCGCAAGCCAACACCCGTCGCTTCCAATCAGGCGCCAGTTAGGCCATTGACGCCGCACGCCCCGTCCGCTTTCCTGCCGGCCAAATCCCTGGGGAGGAATCCATGACGTCTAGCGTGACATACGACTCGACCAGCCGCGTGCTCGAGCATCCCGCCGGTAACATCCATTACCATGAGGCGGGGGAGGGGCCGGCGCTGATCCTGATCCACGGCTCGGGCCCGGGCGTCACCGGCTGGGCCAATTTCGAACACAACCTGCCGGTCTTCGCGCAGTATTTCCGCTGCTTCATCCTCGACCTGCCGGGCTATGGCAAGAGCGCGCCGGTCGAAGGCAACCCGATGCAGGTCTGCGTCGATTCCGTCATCCGCTTCATGAACGGGATGGGCATCGACAAGGCGCACATCCTCGGCAACTCGCTGGGCGGCATGGTCGGCGCGATGGTCGCGGCTCAGCACCCCGCACGTGTCGACCGGTTCGTCACGATCGGCGGCGTCGGCTATGGCCTGTTCAACGCCTTCCCGAACGAGGGCATCAACCTGCTGGTCGAATTCGTCGAGAACCCGAGCCGCGAGCGGCTGGTCCAATGGCTGCACTCGATGGTCTACGACAAGGCCATCATCACCGATGACCTGGTCGAGCGCCGCCTTCGGCAGGCGCTGGAGCCGGTGACGGCGGCGACCAGCAAGAAGCTTTATTCGCGCGCGGCGATGGACGCGACCACCGCGATGGTCGAGGGCCCGCATGCCGCCGCCACCTTCGGCTATCTCGCGGCAATCCAGGCGCCGACCTTGATCACCTGGGGCCGCGACGACCGGGTCAGCTCGATGGACCGCGCCTTCGTTGCGATGCGCATGATCCCCAACGCCGAGCTCCACATTTTCCCCAAATGCGGCCACTGGGCGATGATCGAGCGCAAGGCCGAGTTCGAGAGCGTGACGCTGGCGTTCCTGATGCGGGATTGAGCTGCCCCTCCACGAGGTGATGCCCCGCCTTCAACCTTGCTCTGGGGGTCTCATGCAAGTCGATTTCGGCAGAACGGCGTCCGACTACGGCCGGCATCGCGCAGGCTTCCCCGACCGGTTCTTCGACCGGCTGTTTCGCGAGGGCATCGTCTCGGCGGGCGACCGCGTGCTTGACCTCGGCACCGGGACCGGCACGGTGGCGCGTGGACTCGCGTTGCGGGGCTGCCGCGTGACCGGCCTCGACCGGTCTGGGGGGCTCATGGACCAGGCGCGCCGCCTGGACCATGAAGCAGGCGTCGAAATCCCTTACGTCATCGCCTCAGCCGAGCAAACCGGCCTTGATGATCACACGTTTGACGTCGTCACGGCGGGGTAATGCTGGCACTGGTTCGACCGCCCGCGTGCGGCACGTGAAGCGACGTGGTTGCTCGTTCCCGGCGGTCGTCTCGTCATTGCCCATTTCGACTGGCTTCCGCTGGCCGGTACGGTGGTCGCGGCAACCGAGGCGTTGATTCTGGAGCACAATCCTGCCTGGGGCGCCGCGGGCGGTAACGGGCTCCACTATCGTTGGTTCCCTGACCTTGAGGGTGCAGGCTTCGTCGGGATCGAAAGCTTCACGTTCGATCTTTCCGTTCCATACGCGCGTGAAGCCTGGCTCGGCCGAATTCGCGCCAGCGCGGGCGTCGGCGCTTCCCTTCCGCCCGACGGCATCGCCCGATTCGATGCCGCCCACCGCGGCTTGCTGGAGCAGTCGTTCCCCGACGACCCACTCAGCATTCCGCACCGTGTGTTCGCCGTCTTCGGCCGCACGCCGTAGGTCGCCGCACTATCTTTCTTGAGCAAGCGTGTAGACGGACATCGTGACCTCATCTTCATCGAGACCGACTTCGACCACCTGATTGACTGGCTCGCCGATCTCATCGAGCAAGTCCAGCACAGCCAGGAAGACGCGGCGCTGAACCATGCGAACGTCGTTTGGAAGAATGATCACCAAGCCCGCATGGAGCGGCTCAGCCGCATAGAGTCGCCTAAAATCGGCGGCGTTGTTGGTGACGAG
>CAZVYC010000122.1:0-14859 GCA_964631425.1 uncultured Rhodospirillales bacterium | reverse complement strand
TTGAGGGGGAGGTCGGCAGCGCGAAGCGCTGACGGGTGGGGGGTCTGGTGCCGCATGTCCGCTGGTGCCGAGAAGGCGGCGCCAGCACTCCCACCCGACGCTTCGCGTCGACCTCCCCCTCAAGGGGGGAGGCGCTATGCAGTGGGCCAAGGCGAGCCGCGAGAACCGTTGACCGGTTCATTTTCATTAGGATTGCGCTTCTTCAATTTCCTGCGCCCACACCGCGTTGGCGTGCGTCGTGTCGACCTGCTTCTCGAACCAGGCGGTGGATTGCGGGCGGACCTTGTCGGCGTCGACATAGAACTGCTCGTACCAGTGGCGGAGCCGATAGACCGGGCCGTCAGCGTCGCAGAGCAGGGGGTTGTCGATGCGGGCCTTGGTCTTCCAGATGTGGACGTCCTGGAAGGTGGCGTATTTCAAATATTCGAAGTTCTGGGCGTGGCGGACGGCGTTCTCGGCCTCGGTGAAGTCCGGCCGCTTGCGCGTCAGCACGCCCATGAACAGGCGGAACTTCTCCGGCTTGATCGGCAGGATGCCGAGAAAAAGCACCGAGTGGACCACCCGGCCCTCGAGCTTCCACCAGAGATAGTCGACCGAATAGGCCGGGCCGTTCCAGGTCGATTCCGACCTCAGCTCGCCATCGATCTTGTTGGGATCGCCGAGATAGGGCACGTCGCGGGTGTAGGTGGGGTGCGCGTCGTCGGAGCCGGTTTCGTAATATTGCGTGGCAATGTGGTCGTGGAAGACGCACTTGAAATATCCCGGCATCGCGCCCTTGCGCTCGCCGTGGATGTAGAAGAAATGGGCCATGTCGGCGAGGTTGTCGATCAGCTCGCGCGGGTGGGTCTCGATGATCTCGGAGCACATGTCCCAGTCGCTCCATTCCTCGCTGTGCCCACCCGCGATCACCGGCAAGAGGTCGGGCCCGTCCGGCGGAGGGTTGCCCTCGGGGTCGTGCCAGACCACCAGGATTCCGTTGGCATCCCGCGCGGTCCAGGCGCGGGTGCGGGCGCCGGGCGGGATGCGCCTGGCATAGGGCACCGACCGGCAATGCCCGTCGCCGCCCCAGCGCCAGTCATGGAACGGGCAGGCGACGGTGTCGCCGACCACCCGCCCCTCCGACAGGTCGCCGCCCATATGGAGGCAGTAGGAATTGAGCACGTTGAGGATGCCGTCGGCGCCCTGGAACACCACAAGCTTGGTGCCGAACGCCTCGATGCCATGCGGCTTGCCGTCCGTGAAGTCGCGGGCGAGGCCCAGCGGATGCCAGCCGCGGGCATAGCGGGCCGGGACAGGCCCGGCCTCGATCTCGCGCACGCGGTCGCGATCAGGAATGGCGCTGTCCGGCATTTGCTTCCCCTGCCCCGTTGGACGGATGCATCATAGGGTTGCACCGGCAACCTGTCATCCCGATCGTCATTGCTCGCAATGACGGCGTCGGGAATGCTAGACAAGCCGGATCAATCAGGCGGGGAAGCGATGCGGTACAGGCTGCACGGGAAGTCGGGGCTCCGGGTTTCGGAGCTGTGCCTGGGGGCGATGACCTTCGGGTCGGACTGGGGCTGGGGCGCGAACGACGCGGACAGCCGGGCCATGTTCGACGCCTTCGCCGAGGCCGGCGGCAATTTCATCGACACCGCGCATGTCTATACTGAAGGAGCAAGCGAGCGGCTGGTCGGGGACTTCATCAGCGCCGACCGCGACCATTTCGTCGTCGCGACCAAATACACCCCGTCGACCGGCACTGACCTGTCCAAATCGGGGAATAGCCGCAAGAATATGCGGCACTGCGTGGAGGAATCACTGAGGCGGTTGGGCACCGACTATATCGATCTCTATTTGCTGCATTTTTGGGACGGCACCACCCCGATCGAGGAGATCATGCGCGGACTCGATGACCTCGTGTCCGCCGGTAAGGTGCTCTATGTCGCCGTGTCCGACACGCCCGTTTGGCAGATCGCGCGGGCCAATATGTTGGCGGAGCTGCGCGGCTGGTCACCCTTCATCGGCATGCAGGTGGAGTATAGCCTGACCGAGCGCACCGCCGAGCGCGAGCTGATCCCGATGGCGGAGGAACTGGACATGGGCGTCACCGCCTGGTCGCCGCTGGCGCAGGGCGTGCTGTCGGGCAAGTTCAACGGTAACGGCACGGCCGAGGCGACGCGGCGGCAGCGCGAGCATATTCCGGCACGCAGCCTGGAGATCGCGCAGCTGGTGGTGAACGTCGCGAAGGAGATCGGGCGGTCACCGTCCCAGGTAGCGTTGGCGGCGCTCAGGCAATTGCGCCCCGCAGCCGGGGTGATCCCGATCATCGCCGGTCGTAACGCGACACAGGTTAAGGACAATCTGGGCTGCGTGGACCTGGTGCTGGATGCCGAGTACCTGAAAGCGCTGGACGAGAAGACGGCGGTTGACCCAGGCTTCCCGCACGACATGCTGAAAAGCCGAATGGTCAAGGATTTCGCCTTCGGTCGAGGCAATGACACGCTGGTGGACAACCACCGAGCCCAACGTCTGGGGCGGAAAGTCTAATTTTCACGCGTCAGGGCACATCGCGACGCCGTTGAAATAGATACTGGCTTCGCCGGTATTACGAGAAAGGGAGAGAAACGAATCATGACCACGACCGAAGCCACACTCCAGCGGCTGCTCGACTACGAGGACATCAAGCGCGCGCTGGCCATCTATTCCGTAGCGATCGATAGCCGCGATTTCAGCCTGTTCGACGAGTGCTTTACGTCCGACGCCGAGATCGTCCTGGCCGGCATGGGCGAGATGACTCCTGCGAGTTATCGCGAAATGGCGGAGCTCGGGTTGGCGGCGCTCGACGGCACTCAACACCATCTGGGCCTGCCGCTGATCAAGCTGCACGAGGACATTGCGCATGCCCGGACCTATTTCATGGCCCAGCACGTCAAAAACGCGTTGAACCCGAACCCGTGCCTCTTGATCGGCGGCTGGTACACCGACGACCTGGTCCGCACCCCGTTCAGCTGGCGCATTTGCAGGCGTGTCGGCACTGCGATCTGGTACGACGGCAACCCGCAGGTCCTGGGCTACGACTTTCCCATGGGCGCAGTGCCGCGCCACGCGGGGCATGCAGTGCCGGGTTGGGTCATGGGGTGAGCTTGCCGGCGAGCCTCGGGAAATCTTGATACTGTCAAATCCGCCTGTTCTCGTTGACCTACACAGGTCAATCCGCCTCGGCGTGCTGCAGGGGATCAGGCCGCTTGCCCGCCGGCCTTGGCCGGTCGGCAGTCCCCGCACGGCATAGCCGCGGGCCGCGAAGCATCGGTCTTCCATATCCTTCTCGGCCCGGAAGGCGCCCAGCCGTGGTCGTCGAAAATAATGAAGCCGCCGGCATAATTCGGTCGAACAGCATTTCCAACATGCCGACCTTGGACTTGGCCGCATTCACGTCGATGTGCAGCCGGGAACAAGTCGGAACGTTAAGAATTTATGGATGTGCATCGACGGAAGGGATCGGAAGATCGCGCAAGGCCCGAACCGCCTATACGGCGGCTCTACCCGCCGAAGAGAACGAGTTCGTTGAAGGTGCGGGCATTCCTTGTTCTTATCGCCGAGCGCGTCGGCAAGTCGCCCCTGTCGGGATCTCGGGACAGCGTCCTTTCCAGGGATGGGCAAAACAGCGCTGTCGCCGGAGGGGATACCTTCCATTGATGCACATAACTGCATTGATGAACATCAAAGCTTTGCCATCAGAAACTAACCAGAATAAACTGGGTCAATTGGCGAGGCTGATGAAAAAAATTTTCCCAGTCGAATGGCTGCTGCTCGAACAGCGGACCGTGCGGCCCGGATCGTGGATCGCCTACCTGATTGCGCTCGCTATCGTGGCCTTGGCCACGGTGATCCGCGTGTGGCTGTCGCCCTGGCTGATCAGTGACCAGTTCATCACGTTCTTCCCGGCGGTGATCGTTACGTGCCTCATCTGTGGTCCCGCCGCAGGTCTGCTTGCGCTCGCTCTGTCGGCTGTCTCGGTCATCGTTTTCATATTGCCGTCGGGATTCTCACTCCCGCATGCCTCTGGACTGCTGCTGTTCGTCGTTCTCGGGTTCCTGGGAGTTGCTATCGTGGCCGCGCTCCGCGCCGCCGTCGCGCAGCTCGGCCAGCTAAACGACCGCCTGAAAACACAACGGGAAAAAACGCTCGGACTGCTGGAAGCCGCCCCCGACGCGATGGTCGGCACGTCGACGGACCGGACCATAATTTTTGTCAATCCGCAAACTGAGCGTCTCTTCGGCTATTCACGCGAGGAGATGTTGGGCCAGTCCATCAACCTGCTGATTCCCGACCGCTACGTCGCCCTATATTCGATCGCGCAGTTGGACGTTGCCAAGCGCCCTACCGGATCAATGTTGCTGGAGCGGGAATTTCGCGGGCAACGCAAGGACGGCGCCGAGATTCCTCTCGAGGTCAGCGTCAGCGTGATCCACACCGAGGAGGGAGAGTTTTTCAGTGTCGCCCTTCGCGACATTACCGATCGGAAGGCGGCCCAAGCAGCCCTGGTGGCAGAGAAGCGGAAAGCCGAGAAGGCCAGCGCCGCCAAGTCGCGTTTTCTCGCGGCAGCGAGTCACGATCTGCGTCAACCACTGCAGTCGATTGCTCTGCTATCGGGAATTCTCGAAAAGACCGCATCCGACCCCTTGTCGAGATCGGCGATCCAAAGTCTGGATACGAGCGTCAGCGTCATGTCGGAGATGCTCGACACTCTGCTTGAGGTCAATCAGCTGGAAGCGGGTGCAGTCAACCCGGCCATCAGGGATTTCGCTATCGCGGACGTTCTGGAACGCCTCCGGGCTGAGCTGACCCTTCATGCCAAAGCCAAGGGCCTAGAGCTTCGCATCGTCCCGTGCAGCGCAATCGTGCAAAGCGATCCCAGGCTGCTGGAGCAGATTATCCGCAACCTGCTCTCCAACGCCATCAAATATACACACGAGGGCAAGGTCCTCCTCGGCTGCCGCCGGCGCGGCGGGGTACTGCGGATCGAGGTCCTCGATACCGGAATTGGCATTGCCCACGACCAGATCGAAGCCATATTCGAAGAGTTCCACCAGATTGACAATCCGGTCCGCGATCGGCGCCAAGGCCTTGGCCTCGGCCTTTCGATCGTGCAGCGGCTGGCGGATCTTCTGCACCATCCGATCGATGTCCGGTCCGCGCCGCAAAAAGGGTCGGCTTTCTCGGTCGAGGTGCCGCGCGGTCGCACGGCACCGTCGGCGGCGCCGGCCCTAAGCACGCCTTCCAAGGACACGGAGGTGATGAACGTCCTGCTGGTCGAGGACGACGCATCGGTGCGGGAGCCGTTGAAAGCGTTGCTGGAAGTTCTTGGACACCGGGTGGTTGCCGTCGAGGACGCGGTAGCCGCCCTCGCCCGCATCAGAAACACGGAGTGGCGCCCCGAAGTGATCGTCAGCGACTATAACCTGCCTGGCGGCGTGAATGGGATTGAGACCGTCAGGCGGGTGCGCGCCGCGGTGCAGTTCGTGGTCCCGGCCATTCTGCTGACTGGAGACGGATCCCTGGCGGCAGAGACCGTGCGGGCAATACCCGATTGCATGCTTTTGAGGAAACCGGCCGACGCGGAAGCCATTGTCGCAGCGACGAAGCGTTGTCGCGCGGGCGGAGCCGATCCGCGCCGAATACCGGTCAACGTTTGAAGGCCGTCGACAAGCCGTCGAAAATCGGCTGCCGCCTTCACGCGCCGACCGAGCCTCCGCCCGCACGCATCCCGACCATCCGCACCAGCATCGCCAACGATTTCGCACCCATCTTGCGCATCAGATTGTGGCGATGATGCTCGGCCGTACGCTGGCTGATGTTCAGATCTGCCGCGATGACCTTGGTCGCTTGGCCGAGCAGCATGCGGTCCATGATCTGCCTTTCGCGCTCAGTCAGGGTCGCGAGGAGGGCATCGACGTTCCCTTCTTCGACAAGCACGTTGGCACTCTGCTCTCCCCCTTTCAGCACACGGGCGACGCTCGTGCGCAGTTCTTCTGTCTGCACCGGTTTCAGAAGGAAATCGGCGGCGCCGTCTCGCATGGCTTTCACCGCGATTGGAAGATCGCCTGTGCCGGTTACAAAAATGATTGCTGGCCGAACCTGCTCGGACCTTAGCTGTGCCTGCAAGGCTAGTCCATCCAGCCCGGGCAGGCCAAGATCGACCACCAGGCAGCGAAGTCGGCTTCGATTGGGGTCCGAGAGGAAGGCCTCGCTTGAGGCGTACGTCGCCACATGATGCCCCTCGGCCTCAAGCATAAGGCGAAACGCATCGCGGACGCCGGGTTCGTCATCGATAACGCCGACCGTGGCATCAGTCGCCGCAGCCGGCGACTGGAGGACCGCCGGGTGTTGCTTTTGGACCGGCTCCCATGCCGGAGTCACCGATTTCACCAGCGATGCGACCGCTGTCAGAAGCTTGTCGACCTTGACTGGCTTCGTCACCAGCGTCAGAGCGTTGGCGTCGAACTCCTGCAGCGCGACGGCCGATTTGTCGCCGCTCACGATCAGCGCCGGGATTTGCGCGCCCAATCGGCTGCGCACCTGCTTGATGATCTGGAGTCCCGTCATGCTGCCGGGAAGATTGTAATCCGCCATCAGGATGTTCGGTCGGATCTTCGCCGGTCCGCGAATGCGCGCCAGCGCCTCGTCACCCGTACGAACCGGAACGACGTGATAACCCTCAAGCTCCAGCAATATGCGCAACGTATCGAGCTGGGCCGGATCGTCCTCGATCAGCAGAATCGTCGGTTGCAACGGGGCTGCCCCCTTTTTCTCGTCCCGCCCGGCGAAAGGCAGCGGATCAATGAGGGGGACGATCAGGGCGAACATAGTACCTTTGCCGGGACGCGAACGGACCTCGACCTTATGACCGAGGAGCGCGGCAAAGCGCTGGACGATGTACAATCCCAACCCCAGGCCGAACTTGCTGCTGTCGTTGCGGTCGAGCCGTTGAAACTCGTCGAACACGATATTCAAGTTCTCCGCCGCGATACCGATGCCGCTGTCCCACACTTCGATCCGCAATGTATCGCCTCGCCGCCGGCACCCCAGCAGAACGTCGCCGTGATCGGTGTACTTGACCGCATTGGAAAGCAGGTTGCTGATCATTCGCGTAAGTATCCGCCGGTCGCTGCGAATCGTGGCCGAACACGGGACGGTCCGGAAGCGCAGCCCCTTCGCTATCGCGTGAGACTCGAATTCATCGCGCGCCCGCGCCAACAGGCTGGCAATCGCGAACTCGCTGATTTCCAGGGTGATCCCACCGCTGTCGATCTGGTTAACGTCGGATAGTGTATCGAGCAGTTCGGTCATCCCGGCGACCGTGGCATCCAGTTTCCCGAGAATCGCCCTTGCTTCCGCATCGACCGCCCGCCTCTCCAGAACGCCGAGCAACAAACCGAAGGTTTGCACAGGTTGTCGCAGATCGTGGCTCGCCGCCGCGAGAAATTGCGACTTAGCCCGGTTAGCGCGATCGGCCTCAGCCTTCGCCTCGCGTGACTGCGCCTCGCCTCGCCGCTCGGCCCGCAGGTCACGGATCGAGGCGAGGGTCAGCGGGCCATCGGCAGTGGTCATCTGGCCGAGGCCGATATCAAGCGGGATCTCTTGGCCCCTCTTAGTCACGCCCTTGATGTTCAGGCCCGTGCCCATGGGGCGCATCATCGGCTGCTTAAGGAAATCGGTGTACAGGCGAACATGGTCGGCGCGCAGTGCAGCGGGCACCAGAAGGTCGATCTTCTGCCCGAGCAATTCTGTTGTGTCATATCCGAACAACATTCCTACCGGCTTGTTGACAAAGCGCATGCGCCCTTCACTGTCGATCGCGATGGTCGCGTTTGGCAGGGCATCGATCGTCAGTTGCAACTGTCCGCGAATGACGCGCCGCTGATCGGTGATGTCTTCCAGAGCCAACAACATCATCGACTTCTCAGACGGGAGGACATGGAACCGGCGGACGGATGCGCGCCACGCGCGGTAGCCGCCTCCCGCATTCTCCACCGATAATTCGGGACGCTTGGCAACCTGCTGATCAGGGATGCACGACAGGAGTTCAATCAATTCGGCATTTGCGAAGATCGGATGATCAAGCTCGCGTAGGGACTGCGCGATGCGCCCGTCCGCCTCCACATTGAACGAAGCTTGGAACGCAGCGTTGTATGATACGATTTTAAGGTCCTGGTCGAGCACGACCAGGGGCTCGCGGACTGTATCGACAACCGTTTCCGTATAGGCGCGGGCCGCTGCCGCCTCAAGCTCAGCCTGTTTCAACCGCGAAATATCGACAAACGTCACCACGACACCATTGATGGCGCCGGTCTCGGTCCGGTATGGCAGCACGGTGCGAAGGTACCAGGCGCCGGACGCAGCATGCACTTCGCGCCCTTTGGGCGTTCCGCTCACACAGACTTCGGTTGCATCTCTGAGAAGCTGCGGATCGGAGAACTTCGGCAGCAGGTCCGTGAGCGGACGGCCAATGTCCGATTCGATCACAGCAAAAAGCGCCTTCATCTGAATGTTGAAGATCTTGATACGAAGTTCATTGTCCAGGAAAATCGTCGCGCCCTCTGTGCTGTTCATCAGATTCGAGAGATCCGTCGCGGTCTGCCGATACTGCTCCAGCGATTGGCGTAACTGCATGTTGACGGTGGTCAACTCCTCGTTCAGCGATTGCAATTCCTCCTTTGAGGTTTCCAATTCCTCGTTGGTGGACAGGAACTCCTCATCCCGCGACCTCGCTTCTTCGCGAGTCGCATTCCTGTCCTCGATGGAATGATGCAGGTCGCGGATGGTCCGGTTGAGCTCCCTCCGGGTATCCGTAAGTTCACGCTTCAATTGCGCGACTACCGTTGCATCGGCAGCGCCCGGGGGAGCCGCTCGACCTGAATGCGACGGCTCGTCGATGAAGCTGACCAGCACCAGATCGTCGTGCACGTCACCGATGCGCTGCGCTTCGATGGTCACGCTTACAAGCCTGCCTCCATGCCTGAATCGGACCCCGCGCGCCGCGAATCGCCGCTTGCCGCGAAAGGCGCGTCCAACCGTTTCACGAAGGTTCGGCCGCAACCCATCGCGCGCGATCGACAGAAGGTCTTGGTGCGCCTCGCCTGGCGAGATTTGCAGATAACGGTCGATCGGGCCGAAATAATATAACGGGCCAAACTGCTGGTTGACGACCACCGCGGCTGGCGCATAGCTCTCCAGTATCCGGCGCTCCACCAATTCGGACAATGAGGGCAGACGCGGCGCGGCGGTCAGGTTGCTGTTGGCGGGCCCCCCCCGTGATGCCGCCCGCGCAATCGCGGGAAGCGCAGCTCCGGTCGATCGCTTCGTCGTGACACGTTCATAGATTCGATGCTTCGCGTCGATCGCCTCGAACAAATCAGCTGGGACATCGGCTGATTCGCAGGAGCCTAGAAAAAGAAGGCCCCCATTGCGCAACGCGAAGTGAAACCGAGCCAGCACCTGACGCTGGGCATCCGGATTGAGGTAGATGAACAAGTTGCGACAGGAAATCAGGTCGAGGCGTGAGAATGGCGGATCTGTCAGCAGATCATGCCGGCTGAAGACGATGGAAGACCGTAATTCGTCACCGACCCGGAACTGCCTGTCCTGCCGGACGAAGAATCGGGCCAGCCGTTCAGTCGATACGTTCGACAGGATCGTCTCTGGATAGATTGCCGCACGAGCAACCTGCAGCGCTCCTTCGTCGACATCGGTGGCGAATATCTGCAGCTTCAGCTTTCGCCCAGCCGCGGCGATCTGCTCTGTCAGCATCATGCCGACCGAATAGGCCTCTTCTCCGGTGCTGCAGCCAGCCACCCAGACCCGCAGCGGCCGGTCGCTCGAATGGCGGGCCAGCAATCTGGACAGCGGCCATTCCCCCAGACGGGCGAACGCCTCAGAGTCCCTGAAAAACTCCGTGACGTGGATCAGCATATCCTTGGCAAGCGCAACCGCCTCGCCCGGCATTTCGCGTAGGAAAGCGAGATATTCCGTCCAGCTCTCGATCGCGTTCAGCGCCATACGCCGCTCGGTCCGGCGTCGCAGCGTGCCGGTTTTGTAGAATTCGAAGTGGTGCCCGGTCACGGCCCTCAGGGTATCGACAACCGCCGCCAATTGCCGCTCGATTTGCGCCTCCGGTTCTGGCCCGCCTGCGCGATGCCCGTCACTTACATAATGGTGGCGGACATATCGCAGAATCGCGGCCGGCATCTCCTTGACTGTCAGAACAAGATCGGGAGCCGCGGTCGCGATGGCATTACGTGGCATGCCGTCGAACTGCGCTTCCTCCGGGTCTTGTACCAAGGTGAGCCCGCCGGCGTGCTTGAGCGCCTTGAGCCCGTTTCCTCCGTCGGCGCCCGTGCCCGACAGGATTATGCCGATGCCGCATTTGCCGCGATCGTGAGCGAGCGAACCCAGAAACCGATCGATCGGCATTCTGACTCCGACGCCTGGCGGCGCGACCGACAGGTGAAGCACGCCGGACGTGATCGAAAGATACGCCCCCGGCGGAACAACGTAGACCTCGTTCGCGCGAGCGGCGATGCCATCCTCAATTGTCCGCACGGTCATCGTTGTGTGTTTGGTCAGCAATTCCGGCAGCAGGGTCGGCACAACCGGGTCCAGATGCTGGATCACCACGAAGGCCAGCCCGCTGTGCGAGGGAATTGCGTTCAGCAAGTGGCCGATCGGCTCCAGCCCCCCCGCCGAGGCGCCGATCGCGACTACTTGAACAGTGTTCGCGGGGTGGGGCGTCCGCCTTGTGCGACCGCGGACTTCTTGGCCGCCATCCCGTACGACCACGCCACCGCCGGGCGTCCTCCTTGTCTTCATTGTTCGCTTCTTGTAGGTTCCTGGAAACAAAGTCCCGCAATTGTGTCGGACCCTCGGCGATCAGGGACTATACGGCACGCGGGGGAAAGATCGCGGAAACGAGTCGACGTCACTCTCGTCGCAAGCTGGCCTATGCCACACGTCGAATTGCCGAGCCGCAGGGTCCGTCAACGACGGTCGCTTTGCGAACGCAATGCGCTCGATGTGGTTAATATCCCATCCTGGGCGTTGAATCAACGCCTATGGGTAGAACTACCTACGAAGATTCCGATCCTGCCGATGGCTGCCGCATTGGAATAAGGTGCATTTGAGGTACCCGGCATGGGTCCTCACACTGCCTCCAAGGTGGAGGGGAGCCGCGCCAGACGGCAGCAGGGAATTCGCTCCGCGGCGGCCGGAATGGAGAGGTAACGAGGGGTAGCTTATGAGTAAGACACAAGTTCTGCTTACCGACCGCAACGGGCTGTTCCGTGACGGACTTGGCCGCATCCTAAGCAGTAGGGGTATGAAGATTGCGATCGAAACGGCCACGATAGCAGATGGGCTGAATGCATTACGCGTTTCGGATCCTATTGTAGATTTGATGATTTGCGATCCGGCGGGCGACACAGAGGAGGAATTTAGTGCGCTGAGAGATATTCTGGCAGAATTTCCAGCCGTTCGTGTGGTATTGCTGACCGAACAGGCCGCTCGGCGCTGGCAGGACTTGGCGCTCAACAGCAATGTCAGTGGCGTTATTTCCAAGGATATTTCCACGGAAGCGTTGCGCCTTTCGCTCGAACTGGCCTTGCTTGGTGAAAAGCTTTCGCCAACCTTCCATTCACGGGCCCAAAAGTCTGACGTCGTGGTTCCTTTTAAGCGGCAAGGGTCGCGCGACGACAATGCCGGACGCCTTTCGCCGCGTGAAAATCAAATCCTGAACTGCCTGGTCGATGGTCTGGCCAATAAGGTGATCGCCAGCAAGCTTGAGATGGCGGAGGCGACCGTCAAAGTTCACATCAAAGCGCTGTTTCGTAAGATCAATGTGCATAACCGGACCCAGGCCGCCATCTGGGGACTTGCCAATCTGCCGCCCAGCCCTGACCTCGCCCTATCGCTCAATCCGGCGATGACCCCCCGGTACAGGGCGGGTGCGCATGAGGCGCGCCCGAATTGACAGCGCGAGAATCGGGGACAATGGGTGAGACCGGGCCATCACCTGTTGTTCCTTGCCGCGACATAATCGTCGTTTGGCGCTGTCGAACGGCAGTCGTATCACGAATGATGACCGTCATTAATGGGAAGGAGTGAATTCTGCGCCGCATAGGCAGGCTCAACTGGCCTGCCAGCCACGAAGCGAAGGGACCTACAAATGATAAAAAGTAAGATACAGGGATCGGTCGATTTGGAAAATCATATGCTTTCGTCTTTTCCGAAAGCGGACCTTGACGCCCTTCGCCCGCATCTTACCTGGGTATCATTTTTACCCAAGACAGTAATGATTGCTGCTAAAGCACCATTAGACCATGTTTATTTCCCGATCAACGGCATGGTTTCGATTCTGCAGACGCTGAAGGACGGCGCCGCGATCGAGATCCTATCAATCGGCAACACTGCGATGGTAGGCACGCCCGTATTGCTAGGTGGGGACTGCATGTCGGGCGATGCCGTCGTGCAATTGTCCTGCACAGCTTTGCGGTTACCGACGCCGGTGCTGCAAAGGCAGATGGAGCGCAGCCCCGCACTGAGATCAGTGTCGATGCGTTTCGTCGAAGGGATGTGGGCGCAGATTGCGCAACACGTCGTCTGCGGCGCGCGTCACTCCTTGCGGCAGCAGTTGGCCCGCTGGCTACTGGCTGCCGACGACTGTGCCTTAGGAGCGCCGATCGCGGTCAATCACGAAACCCTGGCTGCACTGTTCGGCATCAGACGCGCCAGCGTGACTATGATTCTTGGGTCCTTGAAAGATGCGGGAATAATCAGCAACCGCTATAACCAGATCATGGTCGTTAATCGCCCGCTGCTGGAGGGGGAGGCATGCGAATGCCGCCAGGTGCTCCTGGAGGAGTACCGGCGACTGGAAATCACGCCGCCGATCCAAATCGATCGCAGATCCAAAACGTCGTTTGTCGTTTATGGCGATCAGTTCAGCCTTGCCCTTTGAACGACACGACCGGCGAACCATCGTCGTCAACCACCAGACCGGCGCGTGATTAGCCAAATGGGGTACGGCCGCCGGGATCCGCTCCGTGCCGCTCAACCTCAAGGGCGGGAATGTCAGCACGCGCCTGTCGTCTGAACTTGACGAGCTCTGTCGGCGTTGGCCAACTACCTTGCATGTGAGCCGAGAATTCCTTTACTGCGCACGAATTCGAGGAGCGCCCCATATCCCCCGTGTCAACTTGGATGGAACGTTTTGGCAACGATGCACGCGACCGCAAGTGAAATAAGAGCGTTTATCAGTCAATGAGGCAGCAGCCCGGGATCGAGGATTTGGACCATGCCAACTCCAGGGTCGATGCCGTTTCTTCAAAATTGCGCGCCAGATGATTTGAACATCTTGGTCATTTAAGCCCTATCGCGGCCCTGCGGCAGAACGGTGCCCAAGTCGCAAAATCCTCCAGCAACTGGCGGAACCGATTGGATTTTTCATCCAAGAGCCCAGGGTCAATAAGTTGCATCCTGCTGATGTGTTCTGAAGAAAGAAACTGCGAAGCCCCGCATAAATTTCCGAAGAATTTACCTCCACATCCCTTGCACCGGCCCGGCCTGAAAGCCGAAACACCGCACTCAAGCATCCTATAAATATATACGATGTAAGCTCTCCAATCTGTAGAGGCCTGCCCTCGCGAGATTTGTACGGCGCAGTACATTTGTGGTACAGTTTTGTACGTTTCAACTTTCTGAGTAACCACAATATCCGAGAAGTAGGCTATAATTCATCGTGGGTAACCAACATAATCGATTTATATTAAATTTTATCCAGCTTAATGTGGGTACTCTTGAGCGACCAAAGGAATGAGCCGGTCTATCCAATTTCTCCAGGAGAAGTGGCCATGTCACGGGACAACCAGTCGGTATTTGCAGCGAATCTGCCCTCGCCGGGTTCAATGCCTGCCAGGCTGACCCTTGCGGTTCGCCCACGAAACCTACATAGTCTGGACGGCAACTACTGGACAATAACATAGTATAATTAACGCTTCTAGGAATAATAGGTTGAACTGACATGACTCTGAACTATACGCAATTCAGATTTCTGTGGAGTTAGCACGTGGAGTTCTTAAGACAGTAGTGCGCAATCCGCGCCAGGACACAAAAGATCGGAGCCATACAATGACGAGCAAAGCTCAATTGTTGATTTCTGACGAAAACAGGCTGTTTCGCGAAGGCCTTACGAGGATTCTTACCAACCGTAAGATGGAAGTTGTCGGTGAAGTCAGCACGCTATCGGAAGCGGTCGCGGGAATACGTGCGGGTGACTTCGAACCGAACCTGTTGCTCTGCGATCCGTCAGTCGACAACACGCACGACTTTGCCGTAATAAAGGAGATCACCCGGGATTTTCCCGAGCTTAAGGTTGTCGTTCTGACCAACCGGGTTACGTCATCGTGGCTGTTCATGGCCCTTGAGGCGGGTGCTCACGGGTTGCTGCCAAAAGATATATCGGCCGACGCGCTTCAGTTTTCGATCGAGCTCGCGCTTCTGGGGGAAATGATCTTTCCTACTCAGCACGCCCTGTTGGAGGCTAAACACTACACGATGGTTACGCCGCCCCCTTCGCAGGAGCCGAGCGCATTGGATCACGCCCCTCTCTCCCCCCGTGAACGTCAAATCCTACATTGCCTGGTCAGTGGACAGCCAAACAAGACAATTGCCCGCAACCTCGATATGGCTGAGGCCACGGTCAAGGTGCATCTGAAGGCGTTGCTGCGTAAAATCAATGTCCGCAATCGGACCCAAGCGGCAATTTGGGGAATGAACCATGTGGGTCAGAAGGCGGTGCCAAAGTCGCTGACGGAGGTTCCG
>CAZVYC010000121.1:0-15190 GCA_964631425.1 uncultured Rhodospirillales bacterium | reverse complement strand
AGAACTTGTAGCCGCGGCGGTACTCGAACTTGTCGACCGCCTTCATCAGGCCGATATTGCCTTCCTGGATCAGATCGAGGAACTGCAAGCCGCGGTTCGTGTATTTCTTGGCGATCGAGATGACGAGGCGCAGATTGGCCTCGACCATTTCCTTCTTGGCCTTGGCTGCTTCCTTCTCGCCCTTCTGGACCGTCGAGACGATACGCCGGAACTCCGGCACCGGCAGGCCGGCTTCGCCGGCGACGGAGATGATCTGCCGCCGAATCTCCGCGACCTCCTTGCCGCGGCTTTGCGACAGCCTCTGCCAGCCGGCGCCGGTCTCGACCAGCGTCTCGAGCCAGGTCTGGCTGTGCTCATACCCGTAATAATGCTTGAGGAAGATCTCGCGCTTGACCCCATAATCGCCGGCCAACCGCATCAGGCGGCCTTCGAGCGCGATCAATCGCCGGTTGAGGGCATAGAGCTGCTCGACCAGCTGCTCGATCCGGGCCGGGTTGAGGCGGACCTTCTCGACCAGGCTGATCAGCTCGCCCCTGAGCTGCGCATACAGGCGCTCTTCCTCCGGCGACAGCTGCTCGCCGTTGGCGTGCGCCTGGATGCGGCGCTCCTGGCGCTTCGACAGGCTCTCATGAGTCGCGGTGATGCCGGCGAAGATCTCCAGCACCTGCGGCTTCAGCGCCGCTTCCATGGCCGACAGCGAGATCGCGGCATCGTCGCCCTCATCGTCTTCCAACGAGGGACGTATGATCGGCTCCGCCTCCTCGCCCTCGATGTCGGGCTCGGCCTCGGCGCCCTCGGCGCTGACCGCTTCTTCGACCACGGCGTCCGGGCCGCCGCCGTAGGTGGCATCGAGATCGATGATCTCGCGCAGTAAAATCTCGCCGCGCTCGATCTTGGTGTGCCAGTCGACCAGGGCCTTGATCGTGAGCGGGCTTTCGCAGATGCCGCCGATCATCTGCTCGCGACCGGCCTCGATCCGCTTGGCGATGGCGATCTCGCCCTCGCGCGACAAGAGCTCGACCGAGCCCATCTCACGCAGATACATCCGGACCGGGTCATCGGTACGGCCGATATCGTCATCGTCGATGTTGCCCCGGGCGTCGGCGCTCTCTTCATCCGCTGGCGGCCGCTCGGCCGGCTCTTCGCCTTCTTCCGATTCGACCAGGTTGACACCCCGCTCTGAGAGCATGGACATCACGTCCTCGATCTGCTCGCTGGAAAACTCCTCGGCGGGCATGGCGGCGTTGAACTCGTCATAGGTGACGTAGCCGCGCTCCTGGCCCCGGGCGATCATCTTCTTGACCGCTGCTGCAAGCCCATCGGTGAGCGGGCTCTCTACGACATCATCGCGACCTTCGGTGGTCTCGGCTGTATTGGCTGCCTTGCTGGCCATGCGTTCCGCTGCCCTTCGACTTCATCCGTACCAAAACCACCCCGCGCTTGATAGCGCCTCGGTGGCAAATTTCAACTTCTCAGAGAGGTCGGCCCCTAAAGGTCGTCCTCCAACTCTCCAGTACCCTGCCGCTCTTTTCCCGGCGCGCTTAGCAGCTTAGCCACCGTGCGTGCGAGATCATCCTGGTCCAAGCCACTTACAGCCGAAACCTCACCTGGCGTGATTTCGCCGTAGTACCGCCGCTCGCCAAGGTGCCGGCTGCGCTCTGGCGGATTCTCAAGCCTGTTTGGGTCAAATCGCGTTGCCAGGAGCTCGCGGTCAAGACGGCGGCTGTCATATCTACTTACCAGGTCTGCCCAGCCGGTCCGCACCTGCTCTTCCACTGTTCCGGGCTTCACAAAGCCTGCGTGCGTAGTAGCCACGGAACCAAAAAACGCGTCCAACAAAGGACCATTCCCGGAAGCCCTCAAGTGGATGCCAAGTTCATCCGCGTCAAGGGGTTGGCGGGTGAGCACGTCAAAAAGCGCGCGCCTTAGTGGCTCCCAGGCCATATCCAGGTCAATTTCGGCAAATATTTCACTCACTTCTTCGAACATGAAGGGATGGTTGATCACCATCGCCAGCATGATGCTGCCTTCAAGCTTGGGAGACAGGCGCAGCCCGGGAGGTTTAATCCCTAAGTTACCAGCAGCCGGCTTCCGGCGCCCCGGCGGTCCGAAGTTACGCCGCTCCTGAAACAGCCCGTCAAAGCGGCGCCTGAGCTCGGTGCGATAAAGCGACTGAACATGGGTATCCGCGATCTGGCGGATCTGCGCCTCAAGCTCAGCCCAAAGCCCTGCCCGCTGTTCGGGCGTGCCGAGCGCCCGCCCGTCGGTCGCGAACTGCCAGACGGCGTCGATGAGCGGCAATGCACCCGCGAGCGCGCGGTTGGCCTCGGCCGCGCCCCCGCGACGGACGAGGCTGTCCGGGTCCTCCCCTTGCGGCAGGAACGCCACCGCGACCGACCGCGAGGGCCCCAGGAGCGGCAGGATGCGGTCGACCGCGCGCCGCGCAGCGCGGCGGCCGGCATCGTCGCCGTCGAAGCATAGGATCGGCGGCGCATCGCGCTGCAGCTTGTCGTCCTGCGCTTTCCAGAGCTCGACCAGCTGCGCCTCGCCCAGCGCCGTGCCCAGCGGCGCCACCGCGCCGCCCAACCCTGCGCTCTGAAACGCGATCACATCCATATAGCCTTCGACCACGATCGCCCGTTCGCCCTTCGCCATCGCGGCACGCGCGCGCGCCAGCCCGTAAAGTACCGTACCTTTATGAAACAGCGCATGCTCAGGCGAGTTCACGTATTTCGGTCCCTCACCATCCAGGATACGGCCGCCGAAGGCGATGATGCGGCCTCTCTTATCAGTAACCGGGAAGATTACGCGATTGCGGAAAAACCCGTATGGTGTACGTCCGTCGTCCGGCCGGCGGATCAGTCCAAGCTCTTCCAGGACCGCCTGCTCGTGCCCCTCCCCGACCAGCGTCGCGCGCAGGGCATCAGCCGCGCCCGGCGCGTAGCCGAGCCGAAACTCGGCGATGGTGCGGTCATCGAGGCCTCTCCCCTTGAGATAGGACAGCGCATCGCGGCCGATGGGGGCGCGAAGCTGCGCCTCGAACCATTTCGCTGCAGCTTCCAGCGCGTCGGCCAGCAGTTTCAGCCGGTCGTATTTCTTCTGCTCCTCGGGTTCCGGCCGCGGCATTTCGAGGCCGGCCAAGCCTGCCAACTGCTCGACCGCGTCGGGGAAACCGAGCCCGTCATGACGCATCAGGAACCCGACCGCGTCGCCATGCGCGCCGCAGCCGAAGCAATGGAAGAAGGATTTCTGGTCGTTGACGTAAAAGGACGGCGTCTTCTCGGAGTGGAACGGGCATGGAGCTTTCCACTCTCGGCCGGCGCGTTGCAGCCTGATGCGCCGACCGATAATGTCCGAAAGCGGGACGCGGGCCCGGATCTCGTCGAGGAAGGCAGGCGGGATCGTCAAGGCGCCCTATCCGCCAAGCTTGGCTTTGACGGCGGGGCCGACCGCGGCGAAATCCATCTGGCCCGAGTACCTGGCCTTCAGCACGCCCATTACCTTGCCCATGTCCTTGATGGACGCGGCGCCGGTCTCGGCGACAGCTTCGGCAATCGCCGCGTCGACCGCGACTGCATCCATCTGGGTCGGCAGGAAGCGCTCGATGACCGCGATCTCGCCCTCTTCCTTGGCGACCAGGTCCGCGCGGTTGCCCTGGCGGTAGAGTGCAATCGATTCGCGCCGCTGCTTAACCATCGATTGCAGGAGCGACAGGATTTCGGCGTCGCTGATGCCGCCGGTGTTGCCGGAGGGCCGCGCGGCGATGTCTTTGTCCTTGATGCCTGCCTGGATCATCCGCAAGGTCGAAACTGTTTCCGTCTCACGGGCAAGCATCGCGGCTTTCACGGCTTCGGTCAGTTGGGCGCGAAGCATCACTACAATCCGTTCGTCATGGGGTGTCGATCATGATACAGGGCCGCGCTCCTTGACGGCAAGCAGCATGCATCCTTAATTCTAGCCAACGTTTCCTTTCCCGCTAAGCCCCGAGTCCCGATGATGAGCGACGAGTCCAATCCGCCGCCGGGCGCGACTGCCGCGCTCGTCCTTGCCGACGGAGCCGTCTTTTGGGGCCAGGGAATCGGCGCCGCCGGCAGCGCCGTCGGCGAGGTCTGCTTCAACACGGCAATGACCGGCTACCAGGAAGTGATGACCGACCCCTCCTATGCCGGGCAGATCATCACCTTCACCTTCCCGCACGTAGGCAATGTCGGCGCCAACACCGAGGATATCGAGTCGATCACGCCCGTGGCGCGTGGCCTGGTGCTGGCCAGCGACATCACAGAACCGTCCAATTGGCGCGCGACGCGTTCATTCGACGACTGGCTGAAGAGCAACGGCCTTGTCGGCGTTGCCGGCGTCGACACGCGGCGGCTGACGCGGCGCCTGCGCGATCTCGGCGCCGCGAATGCGGCGATCGCGCATGCCCCGGACGGCAAGCTCGATATCGGCAAGCTCCGCGCCGAGGCGGGATCCTGGCCCGGGTTGGACGGCATGGATCTGGCCATCCAGGTCACCGGCCGGCAGACCCGCACCTGGGACGAAACGCTGTGGACCGCCGAAAACGGCTATGGCACCCAGACGGCGCCACGCCACCATGTCGTCGCAATCGATTATGGCGCCAAACGCAACATCCTGCGTTCGCTGGCCTCCGCCGGATGCCGGGTGACGGTGGTTCCGGCCGACGCCACCGTCGAGGACGTGCTGCGGCACAAGCCCGATGGCGTTTTCCTGTCAAACGGCCCTGGCGACCCGGCGGCGACCGGTGTCTATGCCGTGCCGGTAATCCAGGAGCTGATCGCCACCGGCACGCCGATCTTTGGCATCTGCCTCGGTCACCAGCTGCTGTCGCTGGCGGTGGGCGGACGCACCGAGAAGATGCATCACGGCCATCGCGGCGCGAACCACCCCGTCAAGGAACTGGAAACCGGCAAGGTCGAGATCACCAGCCAGAACCACGGGTTCGTCGTCGTGACGGAAAGCTTGCCGGCCAATTGCGAGGCGACGCATGTATCGCTGTTCGACGGCAGCAACGAGGGCTTCCGCATGACCGACAAGCCGGTCTTCGCCGTGCAGTACCATCCGGAAGCCTCGCCCGGCCCGACCGACGCGCATCACCTGTTCGATCGCTTTGTCCGGATGATGGACGACAGGAAATGACCGCGCGGCCGCGCGTGCGGCTGGCGTCACTGACGGGACTGTTCGTCGCCCTGGTGTTGCCGGCCGCGCTCTCCGCCGGCGCCGGTGGCCTGCCGCTCAAGGGCACCCCGGTCGAGGCAGTACTCCTCAATGAAGTCGTGGTATGGGGCCTGACGCTGGTGGTGCTGGCGATCGTGCGTTTCTGGGAGCGGCGCCCGCTCGCCTCGATCGGCCTCGTGCGACCGACCTGGTCTGCGATCTTCGCAGGTACGGGCGTGACTTTCGGTTTGCTGCTGCTGGCGCTCATGGCCGGCCGACTCGTTCAGGCGAGCGGCGTGTCGACCGAGGACGAGGGCCAGATGCAGCTCGTCATCGACCTGCCGATCTGGCTTCAGTTCTTCCTGGCCCTCTCGGCCGGCTTTACCGAAGAGGTTTTGTTCCGCGGCTATGCAATCGAGCGGACGACCGAGCTGACCGGCCGCCCGTGGCTAGGCGCAATCATCCCGATTTTCGTGTTCGGCGCCGTCCATGCCCCGTTCTGGGGGCTGGCGCACGCGCTGGTGGCGGGCCTAAGCGGGCTTTGGCTGACGCTCGTCTATCTCTGGCGGCGTAATTTGTGGACCAACATTACCGCCCACGCTCTGCTCGACGGGCTGGTGTTTGTAGCGGTCGATCTGGCTACGGCTTTCGGCCCAACCAATGTCTGACCAGACGGTGTGACGATGCGTGGCTGGCTTGCCTTAATTTTTGTCGCGTGTGCCCTGACGGCACACGCCGCGAGGATTTCCCAGAACACGCTTGATGCGAAAACCGCGGCCGAGGTCGACGCCATGGCTGCAGAGTGGCTGGCCGCCACGAAGGCGCCCTCGGCGTCGATCGCCATCGTGCAGGACGGCAAGCTCGCCTATACCCGGGCCTATGGCGAGGCGCGGCTCGATCCAGACCTGCCGGCCACCCCCCAAACCCGCTATGCAATCGACTCGGTGTCAAAGGAGTTCACCGCGGCGGCGATGCTGATTCTGGCGGAGCAAGGAAAACTGTCACTCGATGACAGCGCCGGCAAATATCTGCCGGATCTCGGCCCGGCTTCGGCAGTGACCTTGCGGCAGCTGCTGACCCACACTGCCGGGCTACGCGATTTCTGGCCGCAGGATTTCAATCCGCCGGAAATCACGCGCCCGACCGGCATGGGGAAGATCATCGCCGAGTGGGCCGACCGGCCGCTCGACTTTGAGCCGGGAACCGACTGGCAGTATTCCAACACCGGCTATGTCGTCGCCGCCGCGATCATCGAGAAGGTCTCCGGCGAGAAGCTGCTGCCATTCCTGGGGCAGAACATATTCACGCCACTCGGCATGAACCGCGTCACCGAGGATGATACCGCGCCGCTGCCGCCGAATGACGCCGGCGCCTATACACGCTATGGCTTGGGCCCGCTCCATCCCGCGCCTAAAGAGGGCGCCGGATGGCTCTTCGGCGCGGCCGAGCTTGCCATGCAGCCCAGCGACCTTGCACGCTGGGACATCAGCCTGATCGACCGGTCGCTGCTGAAGCCAAGTTCCTACGAGGCGGAATTCAAGTCCGTCGTCCTCAAGGACGGGACGGATAAGCATTACGGCCTGGGGCTGGATATCGAGCAGGTGCAGGGCCGCCGCCGAATCGGCCATGATGGCGCGGGCTCGGGGTTCCTGGCCGCAAACCGCGTCTGGCCAGACGACAAGGTCGCGGTCGTCGTGTTCACCAACAATGATTGGGCGAGCCCGGACGGTCTGGTCGATCGCATCGCCTTCGCCGTGCTGCCGCCCAAGCCCGAGGAAGCGCGCGCCCGCGCGGTGTTCGCCGGATTTCAGAACGGCGAGGTCGACCGGAGCCTGTTCACCGACAACGGCAATTTCTACCTGACGCCCGAGGTCCTGGCCGATCTCAAGGCCAGCCTCGGTCCGCTCGGGCCCGCGCGGCTGATCGCGCTCAGCCATGAATCGAAGCGCGGCGGCATGATCACACGCCATTGGAAGATCCTGTGTCGCGACCACCGTCTTGAAGCGGTCGAACGCGGCTATCCCGACGGCAAGCTGGAGCAGTTCATGGTGAACGAAGCCGAAAATTGAACCGCTGGACGAATCAGCCACGGGAAATCCATGGCGGCGTTCGGCGTCGAGGGAACTAACTTCTCCCGAACGCTGATGGTGGATAGCAAAAGCGACGGGCGTGGCGTCCGCCTGCCTTGCGCCAATCTCGATGTTTAGTGCCCGGCACAACCGGGCGGATTATAGCCGCCCAGTTCAAGCTTTTAGCAATATCGCATCATGAATTTGGAGGAATATTCCCATGCACGTCCAGTACATCCTAATCCAACCGCTCGTCGCCTTGCTGGCCGGCATCCTGATTTTGCTTGTGCCGAGATTGCTGAACTTTGTCGTCGCGATCTACCTGATCATCATCGGCGTGATCGGGTTGTTGCCGCATTTTGCCATTCGCTAAGGAGACGTTTCAGTCTTGACGAAGTAGTGCTCGAGGATAGAGCAGTAAATTTCTGTCAGCGTCACGACATCCGTGACCGGCACGCTCTCGTTCACTTTATGCATCGTCTGCCCGACCAGGCCGAATTCGACCACCGGGCAGTAATGATGGATGAAGCGGGCGTCCGACGTGCCGCCGGTGGTGGAATAGGCCGGGCGCAACCCGGTTGCCGCCTCGACCACGTCCTTGACGATCGTCGCGAGCGGACCGGGCGGCGTCAGGAAGCTTTCGCCTGTGACGTCGAACACGAGCTCGTACCCGCCACCCGCGGCGTCCAGGGTGCTCCGGACCAGCGCTTCGAGCGAGCGGCTGTCATACGTGTCGTTGAACCGGATATTGAATACCGCTTCGCCCTTTGCCGGAATGACGTTGGAGGCGGGGTTTCCGACATCGATCGTCACGACCTCGAGGTTGGACGGGTCGAAATGCGCCGTGCCATTATCGAGCGGCAACTCTATGAGCGCCGCCAGCAGGCGTATGAGGCGCGGCAGCGGGTTGTCGGCCAGATGCGGATAGGCGACGTGGCCTTGGGTGCCATGCACCACCAGCCGCCCGGTCATGCTGCCGCGGCGGCCGATCTTGATGGTCGTGCCGAGCCGTTCCGGATTGGTCGGCTCGCCCAGCACGCAGGCGTCGATCGCCTCGCCTCGCGTCTGCATCCACTCCAGCAGCGAGCGGGTGCCGTTGAGCGCCCTGCCCTCCTCGTCGCCGGTGATCAAGAGACTGATCGAGCCCTTGGGCACGCCGTGCCGGTCCAGGAACGCAGCGATCCCGGCGACCATTGCCGCCAGCGCCCCCTTCATATCGGCCGCCCCGCGCCCGTGCAGGTGACCATCCTTTACCGCGCCGGAGAAAGGGTCCTCGCCCCAGGCGGCGCGGTTGCCCGGGGGCACCACGTCGCTGTGCCCGGCGAAGCAGAAATTGGGCGCTGCAGTGCCCAGCCTGGCGTAGAGGTTGGCAATGGCCGGTCCGCCGCGCTCGTCGGAACTCAGCCGATGGCAGGTAAAGCCCAGCCCTTCGAGCGCCTGGGTCAACACACCGATCGCACCCGCGTCGGCCGGCGTCACGCTGGGGCGGCGGATGAGGTCCTGTGCGAGTTGGATCGGGTCAATCATCGCGGAGGCTCCCCCTCACTGCTCCCGCTTCGCGGGTCCCTCCCTCTCCTCGCGCGCCAACGGCGGCGATGCATTACGCAGGAATCGACCTCCGGTCGCGCGGGGAGAGGGCTGGAGTGAGGGGCAGTCCTAGTCCCTCAGCAGCGCGTTAATGGAAGTCGAGGCGCGGGTCTTGGCGTCGACGCGCTTCACGATGACGGCGCAGGCGAGCGAAGGCCCCGGTGTGCCGTCGGCGAGCGGCTTGCCCGGCAGGCTGCCCGGAACCACCACCGAGTAGGCAGGCACGCGTCCATGGATCACCTCGCCGGTGGCGCGGTCGACGATCTTGGTGGACTTGCCGAGAAAGACGCCCATCGACAGCACCGCCCCCTGCTCGACGATCACGCCTTCGGCGACCTCGGAGCGCGCGCCGATAAAGCAGTCATCCTCGATGATCACCGGCTCGGCCTGCAGCGGCTCCAGCACGCCGCCGATACCGGCGCCGCCGGAGATATGGCAATTGGCGCCGATCTGGGCACAAGAGCCCACGGTCGCCCAGGTGTCGATCATGGTGCCCCGGCCGACATAGGCGCCGATATTGACGAAGCTCGGCATCAGCACGACGCCGGGCGCGATATAGGCGGAGTGCCGGGCAACCGCGCCCGGCACCGCGCGGAACCCGGCCTCGGCGAAGCGGACATCGTCCCAGTCCGCCCATTTGAGCGGCACTTTGTCATAGCCGCCGTTCATCGGCTCGGAATCGCGTAGCCGGAACGACAGCAGCACCGCCTTCTTGAGCCACTGGTGGACAACCCAACCCTCGGCCTGCTTTTCGGCGATGCGGTACTCGCCGCGATCGAGCCCTTCCAGCGCCGCCTCCACCGCCGTGCGCACGGGGCCGGTGGTAACGGAGGACAGATGTTCGCGTTCTTCCCAGGCGGATTCGATGGTCCGGGCGATATCAGGCGCGGTCATGGCAATTCGTGGCTCGACGTTCATACAAGGCGGCCGGGACCATGATGGGCTGGCCGAGCCGTGTCAATTGTCGGCGCCCGCATTCGCCTCCGCGGACTTCTTGCGGCGCGATTTGCGATGCGCCTTCTCCCAGTACTCCTCGGCGGCAATGGCGAAATTCAGGTTCTCGGCATCCCCGACCTTGAACGTGGTGATGCCGAGCAGGTTACCATGCTCGTCGAACAGGCCGCCGCCCGAGGAGCCGGGCGAGATCGGCGCCGAGGTCTGCACAAAGCGGACGCCTTTATACATCCGTAGGCCGGAGACGAGGCCCTCGCCAAATGTCGCCTCAAGCCCGCTCGGGTTGCCGATGGTGTAGACCTTCTCACCGACCTTGATGTCATCATAGAGGCGAACACCGGAAATCGGGTGCAGCTTCATCTTCTGCGCCTCGATGATGCAGCGGTCAGTGTGGGGGTCCGACGCCACCACGACGCCGATATCCATCTGCTTTTTTTGCGCCAGCACCAGTTCCTTGCGCTTGGTGACGATATGGCAGTTGGTCAGCGCCAGGGTGGGCGTGATGGCTACGGCCGAGCCCTCATAGACCGCGCGGCCGCGCTGCAGCGTCTCGGCATCCTTAGCCGCAACCAGAAGATAGATCGAAGGGGAGACGTGGGCGAAGATGTCGACCGCCGGCAACGGCCGACCTGCCTGCGCCGCCGGCATCGCCTGGTCGAGCGCAGGATAGCCGGGCGAGCGTGACGCCGCCTGCGTCCCGTGCGCGACCAGCACCGCCAGAATCACGATGATTCCATGGAGTTTCGGCACCACACCCTTCGCACTGCTTTATTGCTTGCATCTAGTCTTATGGCGCGTTGCGCCAATACGCTAGCTATTTTTCAGTTCGGCCCGTTGCGCCAGCACACTGTCGAGCCAGCCGCACAGATTGCCGGCGACGAAGTCGATATAACGCATCGCCTCTGGGCCGGGGTTGGGCCGGGCCCAGTCATGTTCGCCCTTCATCCAGACCGTTGCCATGCCCAGCGCCTTGGCCGGTTCGAGGTTGTGCGGCAGGTCGTCGATCATGCAGGCGGTGGCCGGTTGCACGTCGTGGCGCCGCAGCATCATGGCATACGAGGTGCGATCAGGCTTGGGGATATAGTCGGCATCCGAGATGTCGAAGATTTCCTCGAAATGCTCGGTGATGCCGATCCGGTCCATAATGCGCCTGGCATGGAGGCGTGATGAGTTGGTGAAGATCAGTTTGCGCCCCGGCAAGCTGCCGAGCTTCAACGCCAGCTCAGGGTTGGGATCGACCAGGCCGACATCGATCTTGTGGACGTATTCGAGGAAGGGCTCGGGATCCATGCCGTGCTCGGTCATGAGGCCGCGCAAGGTGGTACCGTAGCGCAGGAAGAAATCCTTCTGCCGCGCCAGGGCCGCATCGGGCGCAATGTTGAAATATTCCGAGATATAGCCGGTCATGCGGCGGCTAACCTGGTCGAACAGCTTCGACGACGCCGGATAGAGCGTGTTGTCCAGGTCGAACACCCAGGTATCGACGTGGTCGAACACGTCCAACGACTGATCCTTCTTCATCATGCGACCGCGCGCCTCGCTCGCAATGCCGCTGTCAGTGTTCCGTCGTCGAGGTAGTCGAGTTCCCCGCCCATCGGCACGCCATGCGCCAGATGAGTAACTGCGACTTCAGCACCCGCCAAGCGTTCCGTGATGAAATGCGCCGTCGTCTGTCCCTCCACCGTGGCGTTGAGCGCCAGAATCACCTCGCGCACGGCCGGGTCGCGGGCGCGGGCGATCAGCGCGTCGATCGACAAATCCTCCGGCCCCACACCCTGGAAGGCCGAGAGCGTGCCGCCCAGCACATGATAGCGCCCGCGGAAGGCGCCGCTGCGCTCCAGTGCCCAGAGGTCGGCCACCTCCTCGACCACGCAGATGACTTCCGGATCGCGGTGCGGGTCGCGGCAGAGATGGCAAGGATCGTCGGTATCCAGGTTGCCGCAGACGGCGCAGGTCTTGACCGCGGCACTCACCGCCTCGATCGCCTCGGCGAGCGGCAGCATGATCGTGTCGCGCCGTTTCAGCATGGCAAGCGCAGCCCGCCGGGCCGAGCGCGGCCCGAGCCCGGGCAGCTTGGCCAGCAGCTGGATCAGCCGCTCGATTTCCGCCCCCGCCATTCAGCCTCCGATCCGGACCGCGTTTCGCCGGCGTACGGCTTCGGCAAAGGCGTTGAAGATCGCCCGGGACACGGGATTTTCCGCCGGCCGATACTCCGGGTGCCACTGCACCGCGAGCGCGAAATCCTTGGCGCCGACAACGCGCACTGCTTCGATCGTGCCATCCTTGGCCAGGGCTTCCACAGCGAGCCCCCGCCCCAGCCGGTCGATGCCCTGCCAATGCACCGAGTTCACTGTCACGGTTTCGGCAACTAGCAGGCGCCGCAGCACGCCGTCCTCGACCAGGCTCACCGGGTGCGCTGGACCGAACACGATTTCCATCAGCTGGCCCGGCTTGGCGCGGTGGTCGAACCGGCCCGGCTGCTCATGCAGTTTCTGATGCAAACTGCCGCCATAAGCGACATTAACCTCCTGAAAGCCGCGGCAGATGGCCAAGAGCGGCACGCCGCCCTCGACTGCCTCGGGGATGAGCGGCAGCGTGCTGGCGTCGCGTTGACGATCATGCATCACGCCAGGATCGCTGGGGGGCCCGTCATAGCTCTCAGGCGCGACGTTCGACTGGCTGCCCGTGAGCAGCAGCCCGTCCAAAGCGGCGAGCAGCGCGCGGCGATCCTGCCGGTCGGCCAGGGCCGGCAGGATGATCGGAATGGCGCCGACCAAGTCGGTGACCGCGTGAACGTAAGGTTGGTCGACAACGTGGACGCCGGTGCCTGCGAGGGTCCGGTAATCCGCGGGAATGCCGACCAGCGGCGGCGACCCTGTCATGTTCGGCCGGGATGCGCGCCGTCGGGCGCGGCGGCGAGCAGCCTTTCCCAAGCAAGCGCGTGCACGACCATGGCGTCGAGGTCATAGCGCGGCTGCCAGCCGAGCTCGGACTTGATCCGGTCGGCAGCGGCGATCAAGGCCGGCGGGTCGCCCGGCCGGCGGGGGGCGCTCCTGACCCTGAGGGGCTCGCCGGTTGCGCGTTCGACCGCGCGCACCACCTCGCGGATCGAGGCGCCGCGCCCATGGCCGCAGTTCATCGTAATGTTGCCGCCGCCTTCCTCAAGACGCCTCAGCGCGAGGAGGTGCGCGTCGACCAGGTCGCTGACATGGATATAGTCGCGCACGCAGGTGCCGTCCGGCGTCGGGTAATCCTCGCCGAAGATGCCGAGCTCGGGCAGCACGCCGACCGCGACCTGGACCGCGCGCTTGATCAGGTGGCTCGGCTTCTTGATGCTCTCCCCGGCCCGTCCCATCGGGTCCGCGCCCGACACATTGAAATAGCGCAGCGCCGCATAGCTGAAGCCATGCGCGGCCGACGCGTCGGCCAGCATCTGCTCGGTCATCAGCTTGGTCCAGCCATAGGGATTGATCGGCCGGGTTGGCGCGTTCTCAGGAATGGGCTGGGTCTCAGGCTCGCCGTACACGGCGGCGGTTGAGGAGAAGACCATGCGCTTGATGCCGGCCTCCACCACCGCCTCGATCAGGGCGAGGCTGCCCACCGTGTTGTTACGATAATATTCAAGTGGATGGGTGACGGATTCGCCGACCTCGATGCTGCCGGCGAAATGCATGACGGAATCGACCTGGTAATGCGCGAACGCGTCCTTGAGCAGATCGCGATCGGTGATGTCGCCCTCGATGAACGGCATGCCGGGCGGCACCGCCCAACGCTGCCCGGTCGACAGGTTGTCGAGCGCGACGACGCGATGGCCGGCTTCGGCAAGCGCGAGAATGGCATGGCTGCCGATGAAGCCGGCAGCACCGGTGACGAGGATGGAACTCATGGCGAGGATATAGCCCAGCGGTTAGGGGTTCGCCAGGAGTGGGGGCGCTCCCGGCACCGGTGGAAGACCGGTTACAGGAGAAGTCAAAAAGTCTATGAATCGTTCAACCGATACAAGGAGGAAAATCTTGAGCACGAATTTTCAGGGGAAGGTTGCGATCGTCACGGGCGCCGGCAGCGGCATCGGGCTTGCGACGGCAAAGGCGTTCGCCGAAGCGGGCGCCAAGGTCGTGATCGCCGAAATCTCGGCGAAGAATGGTGAAGAGGCGGCTAAGGCCATCGCGGCAGAGGGCGGCGAGGCGATCTTCGTCCACACCGACGTGTCAAAGACCGACTCGGTCGCGGCTTTGGTCGACCGGGCGGTATCTGCGTTCGGGCGGCTCGATTTCGCGGTCAATAACGCCGGGATCGACCCGGAACTGGTGCCCGAGGCGGAGTGGAGCGAGGACACCTTCGACCGGATCATCGCGATCAACCTGAAGGGCGTCTTCCTCTGCATGAAGTACGAAATCGCCCAGATGCTGAAGAACGGCGGTGGCGTGATCGTGAACATGGCATCGATCGCCGGCATCAGCGCCGTCTACAACAAACCCTCCTACACGGCGAGCAAGCATGGCGTGATCGGCATGACAAAGGCGGCGGCCTTGCAATATGCCCGCCGCGGCATCCGCATCAACGCCATCTGCCCGGGCGGCGTCGAGACACCAATCGCCGACGACAATCATCGCGGCGACCCGGCGGCAATCGCCGCCATGAACAATGCCCATCCCATCGGCCACATGGCGCAGCCGTCGGAGATCGCCGCCGGCGCGGTCTGGCTGTGCTCGGACGGCGCGTCCTTCATGATCGGACAGCCGCTGGTACTGGATGGTGGGCTGACGGCGGGGTAAGGACGCGGTCCTACACGCTATTGCGCCCTGGCCTGCTTGCCCGTCGGGTCGTCCTTCGGATCGACATAGGTCATGGCGAACGGGCCGGCGGCGATGATCTGCACGACGGCGCCGGATTTCGACCACGCAAAATGATTCATGTTCGCCGGAGCCTCGGCAAACCCGCCGACTGCCAGATGCGCGCTCGTCTTCTTATCGAGCTTGTCGCCCATGCCGAGCGACAGATCGCCGGAAACGACGGTGACATACTCGTCGGTCGGGTGATGATGCGCCGGAATTTCATAGCCGGCCGGCATCTTCAGACGGACGACGAAAATGCCCTCCTTGCCCGGGTCGCCCGACAGCACCGCCATTTGCGCGCCCTTCGGAAAGACCGCCGGTGCGGGTCCCCATTTCAGGTCGGCCGTGTTGACCTGCGCCTCAGCCGAAGCGCCGATGGCCGCTACGAACCCCGCCAGAATAAGCGCTCTCAGCATTATCGCTCTCCCTTATGAATTGGTTTTCAGCCAACATAGGGGCGGAAAAGCCGAGCGCATTCCGCCGTTGCTTCAGCCATTTACTTGCGGCGATAAACCGGCATGAACAAATTGTTCATGCCTCGCGATGGCGGAATGCGCTTCGCTTTTCCGC
>CAZVYC010000120.1:0-15273 GCA_964631425.1 uncultured Rhodospirillales bacterium | reverse complement strand
CCGGTCAGGTGTGAATAGCCGAACGCGCCGGTCATCGGGTAGCCGTAGAGGATCTCCGACATGTCCGCCGTCTCGGCGGGATTGGAATTGTCGCAGGCCGAATATTGCTGCTTCTCGCAGAAGAAGCATTTACCGCAGGCGATGACGAAGGGGACGACGACGCGGTCGCCCGTTTTAAGCTTGGTGTTTCCGGGGCCGACCTCCATGACCTCGCCCATGAACTCATGACCCAGTATGTCGCCGGATTTCATGGTTGGGATGTAGCCGTCATAGAGGTGAAGGTCGGACCCGCAGATCGCCGTCGACGTGATCTTGATGATCGCGTCGCGCGGGTTGACGATCTCAGGATCGGGGACGGTGTCGACGCGGACGTCATGCTTGCCATGCCAGGTCAGCGCACGCATGCGGAACTCCTTTGGGGACAGAGAAATGGTCACGCCCGCGGGGCGGCGTGCGGCGGCTGGGCCGTCGAAATCTCTCCGGTCTCCAGCAGTTGCTTGAACCGCCTCAGATCCTGCCGCGCCTGGATTTTCGGCTCCTTGCGGAACAGCTTAGCGACCAGTTTGCCGGCGCCGCCGGCGGGCGGGTCGTACGTGATCGTGGCGGTGACGATAGTACCGCGACCCGCGGACGAATCCCGGAACTCGATCCGGCCTTTATGGTCGACATCGGCGCCCTCGGCCGAGCGCCAGGCGATCAGCCGGTCCGGCTCGTCCTCCGTCATGATCGAATCCCACTCAACCTTCCGGCCGGCGGGCGCTGACACGACCCAGTGGGACCTCTGCCCGTCGATCATCTCGACGCTCTCGATGTTCTCCAGGAAGCGCGGCAGGTTCGTGAAGTCTCGCCAGAACGCATAGACCTCATGCCTAGGCCGATTGATCGTCACGGTCCGCCCGACCAGCGTTCCGTTGTCGTTTGACTGCTTATCCGCTTGCGGGGGCGTATTGAACTCTAGGTTTCGCGCTGCGTTGGACATGGGAATCTCCGCTTGGCTATAGTCCAAACGGCCGTTTTCTAAGCACGTTCCAGAATCCCGAAATAATAATTTTTCTGTAGATTGATCCGTGATAACGAGACTCGTGGAAGATAATCTTCAACTAGCATCTTTTTCACAGTATTTTGTAATATATTTTGAGATGGTCGACGCTGATATATGTGCAACCCGACAGCTTCTCCATGCTCTTGTGACGGGTCACGATATTGAGCTCCCGATGAACGATCCGGTCCGTTGAGTGGTTGTTACTGGTGCGTCGGTATAAGCGGCCGTCAGGGAGGATTATCTTGCGTGAAGCGCTTTCCGCTGTGCTTCCCGATGACCTGCAGGCGAAAATCAGGCAGGTGCTGAAGGTTGCCTGCGAGCGCGGGCTTACGTTTGCGACGGCTGAGAGCTGCACCGGCGGCCTGCTCGCCTCGGTTCTGACCGACGTTGACGGGTATGGCAAGGCGTTCGACCGGGGCTTCGTCGTTTACACCGATGACGCCAAGCATGAATTGCTGGGCGTGCCGTGGGATTTGCTGGGTCTCGCCGGCGCCGTCTCCAAGGAAGCGGCGGTCGCCATGGCCGAGGGTGCGCTCGGCCGGTCCTCGGCGGACGTTGCGATGGCGATCACCGGCTTCGCCGGTCCTGCCGGGCCGGACGATCCGCCCGGGCTCGTCCATTTCGCCGTCGCATGCCGGGGCGCTCCGGGAGCGCATTGCGAGCGGCAGTTCGGTGTGACCGGGCGCGGGGCGGTACGTCTGGCTGCGCTGGAAGCGGCCGTCGACATGCTGGCGCAGGCCGTCGACGGTCTGGCCGCACGGGAAACGGACAGGCCGGGCTGAATTCGGCGGCGGGCAACCAAAACGCGCTCCGGCGTGTTGGTCACCACCAACCGCACCGACCGGTCTACCCCAGTAAGGCGACGGTCGAGCCCAGAATAAATGAGCCGATTATGATATTTCGGATATTAGTGCGCCACCTGATCGACTGTCGTGGAACAGTCCGGGGCGCTCATGACATTCATTGGCGGTCCCTGATGCAAGTATTTGCCCATGAGTATTCTGGCTGACCGGACCGGTCGATCGCATGATGCGCGACCTTCAGCCCTTTACCTGCGGCAGGCGGCACCTGACGCCGCGCGTGATCGCGCCGCGGCGGCGTGGCTGGAAAGCTATTGTTGGACAGATGACCCATGGTGGCAGTGGGGAATTTCAGAACAGAGCCGCGGATCCGAAGGAGGGAGTCCGCCAGTTTGACGTGCGAAAGGCGAAGCCATGCGCAATGATCGTTCACTCGACGATCGGTATTTCGAGCGTCTCTACGCATCCGATCCCGACCCCTGGGGTTTCGAGACCAGCAACTATGAGCATGCAAGATACCGGCACACGCTGGACAGCCTGCCCAAGCCGCGATTTCGCCGTACGCTCGAAATCGGCTGCGCGAACGGGCTGCTCACCACTTACCTGGCCGAACGGTGCGATCATCTGGTCGCGGTCGATGTGGTCGATCGCGTGCTGATGATTGCGCGGGCGCGTTGCAGCCTGTTGCCGAACGTGTCCATCCAGAAGGCGCGCATTCCGCGCGATCGGCCGGCGGGCCCGTTCGATCTGGTGCTGCTCTCCGAGGTCGCCTATTACTGGGACAGTGAGGACTTGGCTGCCGCGGCCGAGTATTTCCGCGACGTCACGGTGACCGGAGGGTACCTCCTGCTGGTGCATTGGACGGGCGACACCGACTATCCCAAATCGGGCGACGAGGCGGTCGAAGAGCTGAAAGACCGGACCCGCGACCATTTCAGAGTCGTCAAACGAGAACGGCTTCCGCGCTATCGGCTTGACCTGTGGCGGCGCTGTCCGCCGTAGGCTTGGCAACCGTCCCTCGTATCCGTCCCGCCGGGCGCAGGTTCCCTGATTGCAGAGGGCGCCGGAACCGATCCCCAATCTCCCGGTTCAGTTCGCGTCGTTTATCCATCGATCGCGAAAAACGAAGCTGCTCACCCCCAAGGCGGCCACGCTGTCGACCATGATTGCGATGCCGGGTGCGCACGCCCCGACAATGAACCTCCTCGTTCCAATCAACCGTGAGGCCGTCATGAAAAAATGCGCAGTTCTCGCTCTCAGCATGCTTATCGCATTTCCGGCTGCGGCGCAGTCGCTCGGGGAAAAGACCGGGCTCAATTCGGCAGTGGGAATCTCGCCGTCTACGGCCGATTTCGTCAAACAGGCGGCGACGAGCGACATGTTCGAGATCGACGCCGGGAACCTGGCCCTGCAGCGTGCCAAACCGGCGGCAAAGGCATTCGCGAAACAGATGGTCGCCGATCACACGAAGACCTCGAACGAGCTAAGGGATATCGTATCGGGCGGATCGGTCACCGTGACCTTGCCGACCGCCCTCGATTCGTCGCAGCAGAAGGCGCTGAAGGACCTCAACGGCCTGAATGGTGACTATTTCAGCAAGAAATATCTCGACGGCCAGGTGAGCGCCCATAAGGACGCAGTATCGCTGTTCCAGCGTTATGCCGATAGCGGAGACAATCCGGCGCTGAGGGACTGGGCCGGCAAGACGCTGCCCGGCTTGCAGCGCCACCTGGACATGGCCGAGAAGCTGGACAAATAGCGGAACGGTTTCCGGTTCAGCCCGGAACCTCATAAGTGCCGATCAGCTCCCCCTCCTCCAGGGTCTCTCCCTTGAGCGTGTCGACAAGCGCGCGAAGGTTTGCGTCCGATTCCAGCGTCAGGGGGGCGGCCAGCGCGAAAAGCTGGAAATAATAGCGGTGAAGGCCGTGCCCCGGGGGCGGTTTCGGCCCGAACCAGCCGAAACCGCCCTGATCGTTACGCCCCTGGACCATGCCTTGCGGCGAGATCAGCTTCGCCTCGTTGGGAAGCCCCTCGGGCAACCAGGTTGCCTCTCCGGGGATGTTCCAGGCGATCCAATGAACGAAGGGTTCCGCGCGCGGGGCGTCGGGATCCTCGACGATCAAGGCATAGGCGCCCGCGTTTTCGACTGCGCTCCACTCCAGCGCCGGTGAGATGTTGCCGCCGTCTGCAGCATGGCGCGGGGCGATGCGCCCGTCGACGCCCACGGCAGGGGATCGCATCACGATACGACGCTCCGTGAACGGTCGAACTTTTATGATCGAGATCGCGGCGCCAGAGTGCTCGGGAGGGGTTGGGTGACTCACTTGGACCTCCTGGAGTTGCTCTTTACCATGGACAACGCATGGCGCGGCGTTCGGTTGCGCCGACCGGGGAACTTGGCTGGGCGCTCGTCCGTTCTCGCCCGACAGAGGGTCCACGATGCAGCGTTCAGCGGACCATGAGGAATAATATGGCTGAGCATGACGAACACCGGTTGCGGCAACGCGCCCACGCAATTTGGGAGCGGGAAGGCAGACCCGAAGGTCGGCACCAGGCGCACTGGGACATGGCCCGCGAGGAGATCGCGAACGAAGACAATCAGTCACCGCTGAACCGGCCAACTCCCGCCGCTACCGGGAACGCCGCCGCGAGAGGTGCAAAGAAGACAAAGCTGGCCAGCGCCGCCAAAGAGGTCTCGGCCGACAAGCCGGCTCCCTCGAAGCCGGCTCCGTCGAAGCCGGCTCCGTCGAAGCCGGCTCCGTCGAAGAAGGAAGACCCTTCGGCCACTCCGGCTCCTCGGCGCTCCCGCGCGAAGAGCACCGCGTCATGACCGAGCGGGGGCTTGCGCGCGCCGAGCGTCACTGGATCAGGAGACGAGAATGGACAGAAGCCAAGCCGCCACGTCGCTCGAAGCCCAGGAGGATGGTCGGACCCCCGACCAACAGGTCCATAGCGGCTCTGACGAGATAGGGGGCGAGCAGCAGACCGGCGAATTCCTGCTGGGCAAGCGACATACCGGCGTGTTGCGGATCGGATTCCCTGCGGCGTCCGATTGCCGCGAGAAGGGCTCGGAGCCGGCGCCCTGGAGCCAGTTCCTCGACAATTTTGATGATGCCGGCCTGACCTTTCTCTATCGCAACAACGCCCTGGACGGCCACCACGGCCGGTTTTTCAGGTTTTTCCTGAGCTGACGCCCCGGCAGAATCACCAGAGAATCATTGGAGGAGGAAGACATGGCCCAGGATCGCTCTCATTCAGCCGCGGAAGATCATGAAGCTCATCGGACCACCGATCACGACACGATTCGGCGCTGGGTCGAAGAGCGGGGCGGCAAGCCGGCCGTCGTCAAAGCGACCCACGCCAAGGGAGATGCGGGCATATTGCGGATCGAATTCCCCTCCGCGCCCGACCCGCACGACGAAGCGCTGGAGCCGGTCTCGTGGGAGGAATTCTTCCGCAAATTCGACGAAGCCGGCCTGACGTTCCTCTATCAGGATCGCACGGCCGACGGCCATCAAAGCCGGTTCTTCAAGTTCATCCGCTCGTAGTATCCGATCGCAAGGGAGCGACCCGCGCGACGGTGCGTGAATCGGATACTAAACGCGGTCGCTCGACGTTCGATACTACCGAAGCGGCGGGATTACGGGCACGGCCGACGGTCGGCAGGTGCTCCCGTCATCGTCTCCGGCATCGCGATCCCGGCTAGAACCGCCGCCAGCAGGGCCACCCCGGCGAGCGTGAGAAACGCGGCCGGCGCCCCAGATCGGTCGGTAATCCATCCGGCAAGCGTGGTGCTGAACGTACCGCCAATGCCGATCGCGAATCCGACGGCGCCCAATGCCAGGTTGAAATGGCCGGAGCGGCCGGCGATGTCGGCGGTGATCAGCGGGACCATGATCAGGAAAACCGCGCTGGCAACGCCGTTCAGCAGCTGGATTGCAAGCACCAGCGCGGGGTCGCCGGTAAGAGCGAACAGCACCCCCCGCACAGGCAGGGTGCAAAAGCCGAGCACCAGCACAGGCCGACGCCCGATCGTCCCCGCAAGCTTGCCCAGATAGGGCGACAGCAAGGCCACGACGAT
The DNA here is from genome assembly GCA_964631425.1 of uncultured Rhodospirillales bacterium. Classification (GTDB taxonomy): domain Bacteria; phylum Pseudomonadota; class Alphaproteobacteria; order BOG-932; family Roseiterribacteraceae; genus BOG-932. The sequence goes on along the minus strand of CAZVYC010000120.1, from coordinate 9,350 downwards.
TTGCGGCAGCACGATGCAAGCTGCAATCAGCAAGCTGGCGCTGCTGCCCACCCGTTTGGTGAGGCCGCTGCCGGCAAGCGGCAGCATGGCGGAATCGGCCAACGTGAACAGCGCCGCGCAAGCGGCGAAGATGAGCAGCCGGCGGTCCGCCAGTACCTTGCCCACATGCTTCCAGTGAATGCCGGCCTGACGCTCGCCGGCCCCTTTGGCCGGCTGTGAGAAGTCGATCCGGGAGAGCGGTGCCAGTGCCAGAAAGGCCGGAAGCGTGAGCGCGGCGGCGAGGAAGAACACGGATCGCTCGGAGACGTAATAGCCGGCCGCCCCCATCAGCGCCGCGCCGACCCCGTTGCCGATCGAGGCGAAGCGGGCGTTGCGGCCCAGCCGCTGACCCAGCGCGGCTTGGCCGGCGAGCGCCAGGCTGATCGCGGCGACCGCGGGCCCCAGCGTGCAGCTGGAGAAGCCGTGCAGGATCTCGGCGGTGTAAACGAACAATGGCGACGGATGAGTCGCGAACAGAAGCGCGCTCACCGCGAAAGCCGCGAGGCTCAACACGGCGACCCGGCTTTTCCGGCGGGTGGCATCGACCAGCGCTCCGGCCGGAATCTGGCTTGCCATCGCCGTCAGCGTGCCCAGGCTGAGCGTGACCCCCAGCGCGGTCTGCGTCCATCCGCGGCTGGTCAGGTAGACGGCGATGAAGGGGCCGAATCCGGTCTGGATAGTGGCCACCCACAGGTTCAGCAGATCGAGCCCGCGCTCGGCGGCTCGCGAGGAACCGCCGTGGCCCGCAGTGCCGATCGGTGTCTCTTCTTCGACGACCTGGATTTTAAGGTCCGGCATTTGTGGTGGCGGGCGATTCGGCCGGCGGGGGAGCTTGGTCCGGCTGCGGACTGTCGACCGCTGGCGGATTTTGGACCGATGGCGAAGTCTGGACCGGTTGCGGAGCGGGTTCGACGACCTTTGTCGGCGTCTTTGGGTCCTTGTACTCGGGGGCAGACTTGATCTCATCCGGCTTAAGGGTCAGCTCCAGCGGCGCGTCGCTATTGCCGGGCCTGAACTTGAGCGATTGCCAGTCGATCGCGACCCGCCGCGAACCAACCCCCAGGAAGCCGCCGAAATCGATCACCGCCGCACGCGGCTGGCCATCGCTGCCGACCAGCACGTCGGTAACGGGGCCCATTACGTCTTTGCCGTCCGGCCCCACCACCTTCTTGCCGAGGACCGCGACCGTCTCACCGGGTTCGATCGTCTCGATATTCTTTGCCTCCGCGGCGTTGTCCGGTTTCGCGGCAGGAGGCGTCACACTGTCCGGTTTTGCGGCAGGGGGCGTCTCATCCTGCTTGGCGGTGTCCGCCGACGATTCATCGAGCTTGGCTGCCGGGGGCGTTTCGCCGCCGGGTTTTGGCGACTGCTGGGCGGGCGCCACAGCGGCATCGTCCGGGCTGGCATGCTGCGCAGGCGCCCCCTGGGCTGAAGAAGCTGCCGTCTCCGGAGGTACCGCCGTCACAGGCTCCCCGCCGGAAGGGCGCACGCACTGGAAAATGGCGATTGCCGCCGTGGCTATGGTCAAACGGTTCCAGCTGGTCATCACGGCAGGCTCCCATGTGCCTGCCGCGCATACATCCGGCTATAGGACCCTTTGCGCCGCCGCAGCTCGGCCGGACTGCCGTCCTCGATAATCCTGCCCTGGTCGAGCACCACGATGCGATCGAAAGAGTTGAGAGTCGACAGCCGATGGGCAATGGCGATCATGGTCCGCCCCTCCGCGAGCCGGGCCAGCGCCGCCTGGATCGCCTGCTCCGATTCGGTGTCCAGCGCCGAGGTTGCCTCGTCCAGAAGGATGATCGGCGCCTGCCTCAGGAAGGCGCGCGCGATGGCCAACCGCTGCCGCTGGCCGCCCGACAGCTTCGTTCCACGCTCGCCGACGATCGTGTCGAATCCATCCGGCAGGGCGCGGATAAACTCGGTACAGCGCGCGACCTCGGCGGCGTGAAAGACCTCCTCGTCGCTCGCCTCGGGCCGGCCGTACCGCAGGTTTTCCAGGATCGAACGATGGAATAGCGAGATATCCTGCTGCACCACGGCGATCGACCTGCGCAGGCTTTCCTGGGTCACGAGCCGGATGTCCTGCTCGTCGATCAGCACATGCCCACAGTCAGGATCGTAAAACCGCTGCAGCAGCGCGAAAATGGTCGATTTGCCGGAGCCCGACCGGCCGACCAGGCCCACCTTCTGGCCCGGCGGAATGTGCAGCGTGAAATCCCTCAGCACGCGCTTGCCGTTGGGATAGCTGAAACAGACATTCACTAACGCCGCCGACCCTCCCAGATTCATCAGCGGCTCGGCGTCCGGCGCATCCTGCATTTCGTGCGGCAGTCCCAGCTCCTGCACCGCCTCGCCCAGCTTGGCGAATTGCTGGATCAGCTCGACCAGCGCCATGGCGAGGTCGCGCGAGGCGTGCAGCACGGTAAAGCTCAGGGTGGTGGTCAGCACCACGTCGCCGGTCGTGGCCAGACCGGCCCGCCAGAGCGTGACGGCCCAGATCAGCACGCCGCCTGTCACCGTCAGCACGGACAACGCATGGAATATCCGCACCCGTTCGAGTGAGCGCAGGCTGGCGCGCTGCGCGGACATTTCCTGCTCGATCTCGCCCGACAGGCGCTCATGCTCGCGGCCCGACGCGCCGAAGGTCCGCACCAGCCCGATATTGTTGACGACGTCCGACAGCTGTCCGCTGACCGCGGCGGCCTGGCCGGCGAAATTCTCATGCAAATGATGGCCGCGCGCCGCCAGATGGCGGATGACGAGTGCGAGGACGACCACGATCGCCGAGAGCGTCAGCGTGATCTGCCAGTTGATCAGCGACAGCAGCAGGATAGAGCTGGCCACTGCCGCCATCGGCGGGATCGTCGTCCACGTCAGCGAGGTCTCGATGGTCCAGGTGGCGTTGGCGGCGGTGGTGATGCGCCCCGCCAGCGCGCCTGGGAAACGGTCGGCGAAATATCGGGTGCCGTGCTGCGACAGGTGGGCGAACAGGTCGAGCTTGACGTCCCCGCTGATCGCCACGAATGCGCTGGTAGAAATCCATCCTGCCAGCCGCCACAGCAAATTGTCCCCGGCGACCAGCCCGAACAGGATGCCGACCGCGCCCCAAAGCACCGCATCGGACACCGATCGGTTTCCCAGCACGTCGACTAGATGCTTGACGGCGTACTGCGAACCGATGGAACAACCGACCGCTGCCAGCACGGCCACGAGCACGGCCAGGTGGCTTATCCAGCGGCACCGGACATAGTGCAGGAGGAACGGAACCGCCCCCCGCGAGGCATAGCGTGGAAGTGACATGATGATCCTGCCCCGGCAGCCGAGCCGTACGCACTCAGTTGCATAACGTTTTCCCCGGCAAATCGGCTCCCGGTCCGCGACTCTTTGGCAAGCCAGGCTCTCAGACGACGACGACGATCTCCACCGGCCCTTCGCGCCGGAGAACATGGATGGCGACATCGTCTTGGGACCGCAGCAACTGGAGATCGAGCCAACCTTGGCCTACACGCAAGTTGCTGAGCTGGCATTCGCCCAGCGAGGGCGGCAACACCGGCTGATTGAAGATGACGCGTCCGGCTTCGGCATCAAACGAGACGCCGAGCGCCGCACCCAACATTCCGAAGGCCGCTGCGGAGGACCATGCCTGCGGTACGCATGCGACGGGATACTCGGTGGGAGCGAGATTGGTTCGCCGGGGAAACCCGCAGAACAGCTCAGGCAACCGATGCAGGTCAAGGAACGAGGTCGCGTCGAACAAACCCGACAGCACCTGCATCAGGGGCCGCTTCAGCCCATAGCGGCTGAAGCCCATGGCGATGAGCGCATTGTCATGCGGCCAGATCGAGCCGTTGTGATAGGAGATCGGGTTGTAGCGCGCTTCGCCTTCGGCAATGGTGCGGATACCCCAGCCGGAAAATGACTGCTCGGCCGTCAGCAGGGCGGCCACGCGCCGCGCGCGTTCGGGCGATGCCAAGCCGCCGAACAGCACGTGGCCGGCATTGGAGGACCGCACGCGGCAAGGCCTCTTGGCGCCGTCCAGGGCCAGCGCATAGGTACCCATCTCCTCCAGCCAGAATGTGGCCTCGAACCGTTCCCTGAGCGACGCGGCGGCGCGCTCGAGCTCCGCGGCGCCATCGCGATTCGCAAGCGCTCTGGCAAGCGACGCTGCGCCGCGATAGGCGGCGTAGGCATAGGCCTGCACCTCGGCCAGCGCGATCGGCGCCTCTGCCAAGTATCCTCCGGCGTGGAAGATAGAATCCGCGCTGTCCTTCCAGCCTTGGTTGATCAGGCCGTTGACCGACCGGCGGTCATATTCGATGAAGCCGTCGCCATCGAGATCACCGTACTTCCGCATCCAGGCCACCGCCGCCTCGATGTTGGGCCACAGCGCGCGGATCAGCCCGATGTTGCCGGTCCGCTCGTAATAGGCCGCGGCCAGCACGATGAAGAGCGGCGTGGCGTCGACGCTGCCATAGTACCGGCCGAACGGCACCTCGCCCAGCGCCGCCATTTCGCCTTTGCGTGTTTCGTGCAGGATCTTTCCAGGCTCGGCATCCGCCCGTGGATCGAGTTCGGTGGCTTGGTTCGCCGCAAGAAACCGGAGCGTGCCTGCTGCGAGCAGTGGGTCGAGCCATAGGCATTCCAGCGCCGTGATGATTCCATCGCGGCCGAACGCGGTCGAAAACCAGGGGATGCCGGCATAAGCATAGGGACCTTGCGGCGTCTCGGTCACCAACATGTCGACATCGGCACGTGACCGGTCCAACCAGTGATTGAATCGCACGTTGCTCGTGAAAATGCCGGCAACCGCTTTTTTCCGGTATCTCAGCCAGTCGATGGCAGTGGCGATGCCGGTTTCATGGGAAACGGGCTCGGGCGCCTCGCGGTCATTGCGCCGGCAAAGCGCCTTCAGCTCGATAACCTGTTCCTCGCCGGCGCCCAGCGCCAATTGCCAGCAGGCCGCGCGCGACTCGAGCGCCGTCGGCTTCGGCGTGAACAGGACCCGGGTTCGACGCTCGACCTTGTCCAGGCCCAGATAGACGATGTCCATGCCCTCCGCGGTGCACTCGTCAGGCAGGAAAATGCCGCGCCTGGGGCGGGTGACGCCGCGGACCTCGAAGATGTCCGCGAAGTCGGCATCGAAGTTGAACCGGACAGCGAGCACGGCCTGCTTCTTGCCGAAATTGCGCACGCGGACGCGCTGCGACAGCCCTGGCCGGTGAAGCGCCGTGCTGCTGAGGAAATGCACCGTGTCCCGAGGGATTTTTCCGCAGCCCGAGGTCAGCTCGGCATTGGTGAAGTCGGCGATCAGCATCGTGTTGTCCTCGTTCACCGTGGAGGACAACAGGACGGGTGGCAGCCCGTCGACCGTCAGGATCAGCTGCGAGAGATAGCGCGTATCCTCGAAGAACAGGCCTTCGGCGGCGGGCCCGAACGCCTGGAAATTGCCGAACCGGTCGAGCACCGCGAAGGCGTCGACCCGTTTCAGCACATGCGGCCGGCTCTGCACGCCGATTGCGCTGGCGGAGATGTAGAACGGCGAAGTGGGCTCGCGCCCCTCCGGTAGCACGGCTTCCTCGGGCATTACCCGGTCAGACTACCTTCAGGAGCGGACGCACGTCTTGGATCAAACGCGCATAAACCTTAAGGTAATCCTCGGCCATCCGGCGAGCGGAAAAGCGCCGCTCGAAGGTGCGGCGGACCCGGGATCTGTCCAGCGTGTAAAGCTTGCTCGCGGCCGCTACCGCCTCGTCCTCGTTCTCCACGATGAAGCCGGTGATCCCTTCGTCAACCACTTCGGGCACCGAGCCGTTTCGCATGGCGATGACGGGTGCGCCGCAGGCCATCGCTTCGATCATCGCCAGTCCGAACGGTTCGCGCCAGCAGATCGGGAACAAGAGACCGGCGGCATTGCCCAGGAACTCGCTTTTTTCGATCTCGTTGATCTCACCGATGAATTCGACATGCGGCTCCGACAGCAGCGGTTTGATCCGCTCGTCGAAGTACGCCTGGTCGACCTTGTCGACCTTGGCGGCGATCTTGAGCTTCATGCCGGCGCGTCCAGCGATCCGGATCGCGGCATCGGGCGCCTTCTCGGGCGAGATGCGCCCGAGAAAGGCGAGATACCCGCCCTTGCCGTCGCCTTGCCGCAACACGCCCTCAGGCAGGCCGTGATGGACGGTCGCGACAAAGTTGGCGTGCGGCAATGGTTCGCGTTGCGAGTCGGAAATCGACACGACCGGTACATCGGCGAACATCCGGTAGAGCGGCTGCAGCACCGGCAAGTCGAGCCGACCATGCAGCGTCGTCAGGTTCGGCACACCGGCCCGGCTCATGATCGGATAGCTCAGGTAGTCGATATGGAGATGCACGATGTCGAACTCGTCCGCCCGCTGGGCCAGCATCTCCAGCATCATGATATGCGGCGCCAGATAGTCGCCCGCGGCGCCGTCCAGCCGCATCGCCTGCGGCCATACCGGCTCGAGCTTGGCTGTCGTCACGCTATCGCCGCTGGCGAAAAGCGTCACATCCTGGCCCATCGCCACCAACTCGTCCGTCAGATAAGCCACGATCCGCTCAGTGCCACCATAAAGCTTGGGTGGAACCGCCTCCATTAGCGATGAAACCTGCGCGATTTTCATTTTTTCAGTCCGTTGCCATTTTTGATTGACGGCCCAAGTAAAGCCGCCCCTGACGGATTGACACCGCCTGGACGATCGGAGTTCCCCACCTGCGACATCTTTTTGCGGCGCAAAATCCGGTCCAACGCGGTGATTTTGTCCCATTTTGCTCGGGCGGCGTCAGGAACAACGGCCCCGGCGCCTGCGTTTCCGAAGTCTGTCGGTCGAGGGCCTGCCTCGTCGCCCAATGCTCCCGCATCCCAACAATCCAGCTCAAGAGATTCCGGCCAAGCGCGTTCATGCTCTCCACGAGAACCCGCGATTTTCCACGCATTTACGCCGTCCGGCTGCAGGATGATCCGATTGCCGCTGCCAAGCGCGGGCGGGCGCTCGGTTTCGGTCAGCTCCTGCTCGCATCCGGAGCGGATGCCGGCCCGAACCCGCTATCTACGTGGCAGTCCGAGGCGCGGGCAAACGGGCTCGAACTCTGGACGTCGCTGTCGCTTCACGCATTTCCCATGTCTCATCCTCTGGTGGCCCAGTTTCCCGCCGCCTTCGCCGTCCGGCATTCGATCGCTGACGGCCCGGTCGATCCCAGGAAGCCGCCCCCGGCGCGTGGCCAAGCCCTGCTCCGATCTGGCGCGCCGACCGCCCTGCAGATCGTCGATTGGTGGGCCGACCGCCTGCGGGAGCTTGCAGCCCGGGGAGTCCGGGGCTTTGTCGTCAGGCGGCCCGAACTCCTGCCGCGGGCAGCCTGGCGGCGACTGATCGAGGCGGTGCAGGGCAGCCGGGGCAAGCCCGCGTTCCTGGCGGATACGATCGGGACGCAGCGGGACACGCTGCCGAAGCTGCTCGATTGCGGCATCGACTATTGCCTGTCATCGCTCCCTTACTGGGATGGCCGCGCCAGCTGGCTGGTCGAAGAGCATGAAGCGTTGTCTGAGATAGCGCCGGTGGTCGCGGCGGTGGACACGATCGATGGGCCGCACCTGGGGCCGGTGGCGGCGCGCATCGGCCGCGTGCGCATGGCGGCGGCCTTGGGCGACGGCCTGCTGGTCCCCGACGTCTACGAAGCGTATACCGGCCAGCCGGAAGCCGGCACGGACACGCTGGCCGATACGCTGCGGGAAGCCAACGGTCTTGCCGAAAAGGAATCGCTGCTGCGCGACGCCGGCAGGCTCCGCTCCCTGACCGGCCCGGGTGCGCCCGTAACCGCCGTGGTCCGTCGCGCAGCAGACGGCGACGACAGCCGTTTCCTGCTCGCCGCGTTCAACCCGTCATCCACGGCAGTCGCCCTCGATCCCGCCCTTTTAGCGCGCGCGGGCGCCGATCCGCGTCGGATCGAACCGCTTTCCGGCGCGCCCTTCGACGTCCCGCTCGCCCCTGGCGAGGCACAGTTGTTCGCATTTTCGCCGGGACAGCCGACGCATGTGGCGATCCCCGAAATTCCGCTCGTTGTGCAAGCCGTGGCTTCCAATCTCCGGATCGTCATCGATGCGGTCGCTCCCCAGGTCGGCCGCGGCGCGTTGCCGGTGAAACGCGTCGTCGGCGACCGGCTCGTCGTCATGGCGGACATTTTCGCCGATGGCCATGAGCAGCTGGCGGCGGAGGTGTTGTTCAAGGCTGAGGATGAAAGCACATGGTCGCGGGCGCCGCTGCAGCCCGTGGACAATGATCGATGGCAGGGCGAAGTTTTTCTCGGTCGCGTTGGCCGCCATGCCTTCACGGTGGAGGCCTGGCTCGACCGCTGGGGCAGCTTCGTCCGCGACCTCGTCAAGAAGCGCGACGCGCAGCAGGATCTGACCTTGGATATCCTGGAGGGACGCGAGATGATCCGCGCCGGCCTGGAGCAAGCGAAAGGTGACGCGCGTCTCGCAGCCGCGCTCGAGCGGATCGAGGCAGCTGACCCGGCCGAAAGCGTGGACGTGCTGCTTGCGCCCGAGCTCCGCGATGCAATGACGGCCTTGCGGCAGCGGCCGTTCCTGGCCGCCAGCTTTGTCCAGCCGGTGGAGGTTGAGCGGCCCGCGGCGCGCTTCGCCAGCTGGTACGAGCTGTTTCCGCGGTCGCAGACCGATGATCCGGCGTCTCCCGGCACGCTCCGCAGCGTCATCGGCCGATTGCCGGCGATCAGGCGCATGGGCTTCGACGTCCTCTATTTCCCACCGATCCACCCGATCGGTCTGACCAATCGCAAAGGCCGGAATAACAGCCTCGCGGCCGGGCCTGACGATCCCGGCAGCCCCTATGCCATCGGTTCCGCCGATGGCGGGCACGACGCGATCGACCCTGGACTCGGCACGCTCGAGGATTTCCAGGCGTTGATGGCGGCGGCGCGCGAGGAGGGGATCGAGATCGCACTCGACTTCGCCATCCAGTGCTCGCCCGATCATCCCTGGCTCAAGCAGCATCCTGGCTGGTTCGACTGGCGGCCCGACGGTTCGCTCAAGTATGCCGAGAACCCGCCGAAGAAATACGAAGACATCGTCAATGTCGATTTCTACACGCCGGCTGCCATTCCGGACCTGTGGCTGGCGTTGCGCGATGTCGTGCTGCACTGGATCACGCAAGGCGTCCGGATTTTTCGGGTGGACAACCCGCACACCAAGCCGCTGCCGTTCTGGGAATGGATGATCCGCGACATTCGCGGCGCCTACCCCGACGTGATCTTCCTGGCCGAGGCGTTCACCG
>CAZVYC010000119.1:0-15391 GCA_964631425.1 uncultured Rhodospirillales bacterium | reverse complement strand
CCCTCGCACACCAAGTCGTTGATGAACAGGCGGCGCTCAGGGTCGGGGAGCGTGCCGCGCTTGCGGCGGCGGCGCTTCTCGGCGGCGCAGGTCTGATCATAGACCAGGATCGAAACGCCCTTCACCGTGCGCAGCTCCAGCTGCAGCGCCTCCAGCTCGTCGCGATGGTGGATGGTGGTGCCGGGCGCGAAGCCGCCCTCCCCACTTTTAATTGCGGCGGGGTATTTGCCGGGCTCGTCCGATACCACCGCGATGCGCCGCACCCCCTCGGCATAAAGCTGGTTGGTGATCATCGGCACCGTCGGGTGCCCCTCCACCGTCTGCCCGCCCGTCATCGCCGAGGCGTCGTTGTAGAGGATCTTGTAGGTGATGTTGACGCCGGCCGCGATCGCCCAGCGGATCGCGAGATAGCCCGAATGGTTATAGGTGCCGTCGCCCAGGTTCTGAAAGACGTGCTCGCTTTCCGTGAAGTGCGCCTGCCCCACCCAGTTGGCCCCCTCGCCGCCCATCTGGGTCGACGGCTCCAGGTCGAACTCGTCATGGTACATCGCCATCCAGTGGCAGCCGATGCCGGCCATCTCGCGGCTGTCCATCGGCCGCGGGATCGACGAGCTGTGCGGGCAGCCGGAGCAGAAATAGGGCACGCGCTGCAGCTTGGTCTTGGCAAACCCCTGCCGCGCCGCCTGCTGGTCCAGGACGCCCAGCCGCTTGCGCAGCTCGGCGTCGCTCTGCATGCGCAGCAGCCGCTCGGCGAGAGCCCGCGCGATGTCGAGCGGGTCCAAATCCATCTTGGCCGACAGCAGATGGTGCCCCTGCTCGTCGGTCTGCCCCACCACCCGGGGCCGCCACTCATAGGGCAGGTGATACAGCAGGGTGCGCAGCTGATCCTGGATGATCGGCTGCTTCTCCTCCACCACCAAGATCTCCTCGCGCCCCTCGCAGAACTCCCGCGCCGTCACCGGGTCCAGCGGCCAGGTGAGCCCGAGCTTCAAGACCGAGATGCCAAGCGCATTCGCTCGATGCTCGTCGATGCCGAGTTCCGAGAGCGCCTCCAGCACGTCGAGATAGGACTTGCCGGCAGTGACGATCCCGAACCGGCCGCCGTCGCCGAATGCGACCCGGTCCACCTTGTTCGCCCGGGCAAAGGCCTGGGCCGCCGGCAGCTTGAAGTCGAGCAGCCTGGCTTCCGGCGAGAACCGGTCGTCCGGCCACCGTATGTTCACGCCATCCGGTGGGAAGTTGAACTCCGGCAGCACGATCGGCACCCGGTCGGGATCGATGGAGACCGACGCCGACGCGTCCATCAGCTGCGGCAGCACCTTGAAGCCGATCCAGCAGCCGGAAAACCGCGACATCGCCCAGCCAAAGAGCCCGAAATCGATCACCTCCTGCACGTTGGAGGGATAGAGCACCGGCATCAGGAACGACATGAAGGCGAATTCGCCCTGGTTGGGCATGGTCGCGGACTTGGCCGCATGATCGTCGCCCACCACCGCGAGCACCCCGCCGAGCCTCGATGAGCCGTTGAAATTGCCGTGCTTCAGCGCGTCGCCCGAGCGGTCGAGGCCGGGATTCTTGCCGTACCAGATCGCGTGCACGCCGTCATATTTCGGCTTGCCGAACATGCCGACCTGCTGCGAGCCCCACACCGCGGTGGCCGCCAGCTCCTCGTTCAGCCCGGGGTCGAAATGGATGTGATTGGTCTCCAGATGCCGCTTCGCTTTGAGCAGTTCGGAATCGTAGCCCGAAAGCGGTGAGCCGCGGTAGCCCGACACGTAACCCGCCGTGTTAAGGCCAGCAGCCAAGTCCTTCAGATGTTGGCTGATCGGCAGCCTGACCAGCGCCTGGATGCCGGTCAGATATACCCGACCCGAGTGTGCGGTGTATTTATCATCCAGCGTGATGCTGGTCAGGTCGACCGGTCTCGCAATCACTGCTGTTCCTCTCACCGAAAACCCTCCCTCGCCCTCTATCAGAGTACGGCTAACGCCTTATCCTGCCAAGCTTGGCCGCCTGTTCCATTGATCCGTCTCCGCCGATATCCGTCGGCAGCGCAGCCGCGGGTTTGGCAGAAAGCATACGGTCCAAAAGGTCGGTCATCGCTGCGCTCACCTGCTCCGCCGACCAGGCGCCCGACGGCCGGAACCATTTCGGGACCCAGTTGATCGCGCCCAGCAGCGTGAATACCGCCAGCTTGGGATCGCACGGCGCCACGCTGCCATCGTGGATCCCCTCCCGGATCAGCCCGCGCAGCCCGTATTCGAAGCTGTCACGCTTCTTCAGCAGCTCCACATAATCCTCAGGCAGCAGGGCATTTTCCTCCATCAGCACGACGCAGCATGACAGCTCGTCGATCATCTTCTTGAGATAGAGCCGGAGCGTCAGGTTCAGCTTCTCCCGCCCCGTGCTGCCGGTGCACTTGGCCTGTTCCAGCGCGGAGAGCCCCGCATCCAGGGCCCGCGCGCAGCACTCGCGCAACAGCGCCTGCTTCGACGGGAAGTAGTAATAGAGCGCGGCCTTGGTGACCCCCAACCGTTGCGCGATGTCGTCCAGCGAAGCGGCATGGAACCCCTTGCGCGTGAACGCCGCCGCCGCCTCGCGCAGCAGCGCGCTCCGCTTCACCGCATGCAGCTCGTCCCGCGAGGGCACGATCTCGCCCCAGGCAGTCATGGCGCCGCCGCCTCAAGTCTGCGCCTCCCCCGTTGAGGGGGAGGTCGGCGGCGCGGAGCGCTGCCGGGTGGGGGGTATGCCGCCGCCTTCTCGGTATCACCGACAGGGCGGATAGAGTACCCCCCACCCGTCGATGCTCTCGCATCGCCGACCTCCCCCTCAAGGGGGGAGGCGTTTGCAAGGTCAAAACCGCGGCGCCCGCTTCGCATGGAACGCCTCCATCCCCTCGACCCAGTCGGCCGAGCCCACCAGCAGCGCCAGCGCCTCCAGCCCGTGCTTCCGCGCAGACGCCAAATCCGCATCCTCGGCCATGTAGACCGATGCCTTGCCCTGTGCGATCGCCATCGGCGACAGTGCCTTGATCTGCTCGGTCAGCGCCAGAGCCGCCGGCATCAGCTCCTCCGGCTCGGTCACCGCATAGATCAGCCCGGAAGCGGCCGCCTCGTCTGCCGTATAATGCTTCCCCAAGGTGACCCACTCGATGGCCCGGCTGCGGCCGAGATGCCGGCCCAGCTTCTGTACGCCGCCGGCGCCTGGGATGGCGCCCAGACGCACCTCGGGCACCCCGATCTTCGCCGTGCGCGCCATTATCCGAAAATCCGCCGAGATCGCCATCTCGCATCCGCCGCCCAGCGCATAGCCGTTGATCGCCGCGATGACCGGGAACTTCATCTCCTCGAACCGATCGAACAGCCGCGCGATCGGGCCGAGATAGTTGTCCCTGAGCTCCATCTGGCTCTTGCCGATCGGCGAACCGGGATCGGTGAAATAGTCGAGATGCGCGCCGCAGCAAAACACTCGGCCGCTGCCGGTGATGATGAGCGCCCGCGCTTCCTCGCACGTCGCGGCGTCCAAACACCAGTTCATCTCGCTGATCAGGTCGAGCGTCAGCGTGTTCATCTCGCGCTCGCGAATCATCGTGACCACCGCCACACCCTCGGTCGGCCAGTCGAGCGCGACCGCAGTCCCTTCGAACGCGTCAGGCAAAGGACACGTCGAGCCCGAGCTCGCGGGCGATCAACAGCGTCTGGATCTGGCTCGCCCCGTCACCGATGGTGCAGACCCGGTTGTCGCGCAGATAGCGAGAGGCCGGACAGTCATCCATGAAGCCCCAGCCGCCATGCACCTGGATCGCCAGGTTGGCGCATTCGCTGCCGATCTCGGTCGCGTAGTATTTTGCGATGGCGAGGTCCTTGCCCGAGACCAGCCCCTGGTCGGCCAGCCACGCCGCTTTGTAGACCACCATCCGCGCCGTCTCGACCTTGACCGCCATGTCGGCGATCATCTTCTGCACCAGCTGCAGCTTGCCGATCGTCCCGCCGAACGCCCGCCGCTCCTTGGCATAGGACACCGCTAGGTCCAGGCTGCCCTGCGCCAGCCCGAGCGAGCAGGTGGCGAGGAACACCCGCGCTTGCTGGTACCCCTTGTGCAGCAGCAGCCGCCCCTTATCGACCTCTCCCACCACCTGCTCAGGCCCCAGCGCGCAATCGTCGAAATAAAGCGGCCGCGTGTCGGACGAGCGCCAGCCCAGCTTGCGATACTTCTCGCCCGGCGTGAATCCCGGCGTCCCCAGCGGCACCAGGAACAGGGTGAACGATTTCTTCGCCGCGTCCGGCGGGCTCGTCACGACCAGCACCAGCGCGAAGGATGAAATGTCGGTGCCGGCATTGGTGATATAGGCCTTCTCGCCGTTCACCCGCCACACGCCGTTCTCCAGCCGCCCGCGCGTGGTGAACCCCGCGGTGTCCGAACCTGCATTGGGCTCGGTGCCGGCGATCGCGCAGATCTTCTTGCCGGCCACGATATCGGGCAGGAATCTCTCCTTCTGCGCCTCGCTGCCGAACCGCGCGAGAGTCAGTCCGGTGGCGACGCTGACCATCGCCGAGACCGCCAGCGACTGGTCCGCCCGCGCGATCTGCTCCAGCGCCAGCACCATCTCGAACGTGCCCAAGCCCATCCCGCCCCACTCCTCGGCAAACGGAATCGACGTCACGCCGATATCGGCCAGCTCATGGAACAGCGCGGTCGGAAACACGCCGTCACGATCGAGCTTCTCCGCCACCGGCGCGACCCGGTCGCGAGCAAATTCCTCGACGGTGGATTGGAGCCTTCGTTGATCTTCGGAGAGGAGGAAGTTCATCGCGCAGACCTTCTCTCGAGCGCCTCCCCCCTTGAGGGGGAGGTCGGCAGCGCGCAGCGCTGACGGGTGGGGGGTCTGGTGACGCATATCCACTGGTAACGAGAAGGCGGCGCCAACACCCCCCACCCGCCCCTGCGGGGCGACCTCCCCCGCAAGGGGGGAGGCGCCATGAACCAATCACACCAGCTCATAATGGAAATCCGTGATCCGTCCTTCGGGCTGATCCTTGAACACGACCCTTACCCGTGCCCCCGGCTTCAGCTTTTCCATCGCTGCCGGTACGTCCGCCAAATCCAGCCCGTGCACGAAATTGATCAGCGCGGTCGACACCCCGTCCAGCCGCACATAGGCGATGGCATACGGCGGCGGCGGGAGGTTCTCGAATTCAGCGGTCACGACTGTTGCCGCCTCGATGGTGCCTTCGTGGCCCGCCTCCACCCATCCGTCGCACGGCTTGAACGAGCGCTCGCAATAGGCCCGGGGTGGAAGGTAGGCGATGCCCGAAGCCGAGCACCAGCTCGCCAGGATCTTCCGTTCCTTCAGCCCGTCGAAGAAACGCCCGGCGACCTTGCCGACTGAATAATTGTAGCGGACATGCCATTCGCCATGGATCACGTCCTCCGGGACGGTGCTCATCAGTGTGCCCCCCCTGAGGCGGAATAGGGGGCGACATGGTCATCGCCCAGCATCGTGACGGTGAAGAATTGCGTCGAGCCGCCGATCGCCGTGGCCACGGCGTTCTTCACGCCCTTCACCTGGTTCTGCCCGGCCTTGCCCATGATCTGGCTGGCGGCGTCGACATGTCGGACCAGCCCGGTGACGCCGATAGGGTTGGTGCAGAGCGTACCGCCCGAGGGGCAGACTGCCACCTGCCCGTCCAGGTCCCAGCCGCCTGCATCGCTGATCGCGGCGGCGCGGCCGCGGCCGCAGAAACCCAGCGACTCCAGCGACGGGAATTGGAAGGTCGAGAACGGGTCGTACAGCTCCGCCACCTGGATCTGCGTCGCGGGGTCCGTGATCCCGGCCTGGCGGTAGGCGTGCTGGGCCGCGAGGTTCTCGCCGTCATGGTCGGCAAACTCGGTTTCAGAATAGACCCCCATCCGGTCGCCCATGAACACCGAATGGGTGATCGCGCCGATCCCGTTGACGAAGGCCGGTCGCGTCGTCTTCCCCTTCGCGACCTGCAGCCTGGTCAGTACCATTGCCGCCGCGCCGGAGGAACGCGGGCAGATGTCGAAACGCTTGTAGGGGTAGGCTACGCGCGGCGAGTTCATCACGTCGTCGACCGTGATCTCGCCCTTCAGGTGCGCATAGGGATTTCCCATGGCATTCCGCCGCGCCCGAACGACGACCCGCGCGAACTGCTCCTCGGTCACCCCATAGCGGGCCATGTAGCGCTGCGCCGCCAGCGCGGTCATGGTCACGGTGTTGAGCGCGAAATCATGCTCATAGAACCGGTCCCAGATCAGGTTCAGGATATGCTGCGCGTCCGGCGTTTCGGCCACCCGGTCCGCCCCCACCACCAGCACGGAACGATAGACGCCGGAGGCCACATGCAGATAGGCCGCATGGAACGCCGAGCCGCCGGTTGCGCCACCGGCATGGATGCGCATGAACGGCTTTCCCTTGGCGAAGACATGCTCCGTCGCCCAGCGATCGCAGTCGTTGACGCCCATGAACTGGGTCGGCGCCATCGAGAATACGACCGCGTCGATCTCCCCCGGCTCCATGCCGGCTTCGTCCAGCGCCAGCTTGGCCGCCTCCTGCGCCAGCTCGACATAGCTCTTGTCGGCATAATGCGTCTTGAACTTCGTCTGCCCTGCGCCGATGACCGCAACGATCTCCTTGGCCATCTAGACGCGCTCCAGGATGACGGCGACGTTGCCCTGCTGGGCGAAGCCGTGGCTGCCATGGGCGGCCGCCCGTTTTGCCCCGGCGATCTGGATCGGCCCCGCCCCGTCAGACAGCTGCAGCACCGCTTCCGCCGCGTTGACCAAGCCGGTGCAGAAATAGGGGTTCTGCGCAAACGCGCCGCCGGACACCGACACCGCCTTGGGCGCATGCCCGTTCAGCGCCGCGCGGAAGGCCAGCTCATGGAACCCGGTCTGGCTGTCCAGCTCGATCAGGTCAAGTTCCGCCGTGTCCTTCACCCCCGCCATCCTGGCTGCGTCGGCCAGCGCCGCCCTGAAGCTGGTGAGCCCGGTCAGCCGATCCTTCCCCAGATCATACTCCTCGCTGCCCCACCCGATACCGGCGACCCGGGCCAACGGCCGGGCGCGCGGATTCGCCTTGAGCCACCGTGCCGAGGCCACCACCATCGCGACTGCGCCGTCGGTTATCGGTGCCCGGTGCGCCTGGC
Organism: uncultured Rhodospirillales bacterium; assembly: GCA_964631425.1. Lineage (GTDB taxonomy): Bacteria > Pseudomonadota > Alphaproteobacteria > BOG-932 > Roseiterribacteraceae > BOG-932. The sequence goes on along the minus strand of CAZVYC010000119.1, from coordinate 8,222 downwards.
GAAGCGGCGCCGCGACATAGGGGGAAAGCGCGATGTTCTCAATCGCCGGCACCCCGTGCTCGACGCCGCGCGGATTGTTGTCGGCGCGGCGATAGCACTCCAGCACCGCCTCATCGGCGTCGAACTCGTCGAAACCGAACGCTTCGCCCACCGCCTGAGCGAACAGCCCGTCGGCAATTGCCATGTTAAGGCCGACCGGCCGCGTATAGAACGGTTCGCACCGCATCCGCATCACGTCCTCGACCGGCGCGGTGGACGGCTTGCTCCAGCTGACCAGCAGGCCCAGATCGTAAATGCCGGACTCGACCCGCATCGCCTCGAGGCACAGCCCCGTCAGTCCGGAATCGGTGCATTTCATCTCGTCGCGCAGCTGCGCTCCGGCCGGCGCGGCCAGCAGCATGCTGGAGATCGAGCGTCCATCCAGCTCGTCGCACCCGGCGATGGTGACATGGTCGATCTGCGGCCGGTCCACGCCCGCGTCGTCCAGCGCGGCACGGGCGGTGTCGAACACCAGCTCCTCCAGCCGCTTCTCCCCGATCCGCCTTGCCGGCGGATGCACCGCCTGCCCGATCACGAACACATCCATGTTCGCCGTCCTGGCCGTTATGTCATTGACCAAATGGTTAGCTGGATATCCTGTTGGAGACAAGCGCCAATCGGAGGAACAACCCTCGGTACACCGGAAGAACTTTGCAGATGTAGGGATGTAGTAGGACCGAAAAGCGCAAGCGCATTCCGCCGTTTTCGTAGACGATCGGCGGAATGCGCTTCGCTTTTCCGCGCTACAAATCTACGAATCACGCTCTGCTATCAAATTCTGCGTAATCTCCGGTATCGTCCGCGCCCCAGCCAGCGCCATGTCGCGCACCACCTCGTCCTTCAGCAGCTTCAGGGCCCGACCCACACCGGCCTCGCCGCCGGCCGCCAAGCCATACAGATAAGCTCGCCCGATCATGCAGGCCTTGGCGCCCAGCGCCAGCGCTTTCAACACCTGGGTGCCGCGCCGGATCCCGCCATCCAAAATCAGCTCAAGGTCGTTGCCGACCGCGTCGGCGATGCGCGGCAGTGCATCGATCGCGGCCGACGCGCCATCCAGCTGCCGGCCACCATGGTTCGAGACCACCACGCCCCTGGCCCCCACAGCTGCCGCCAGCTTCGCGTCCTCCGGATGCAGCAGTCCCTTGACGATCAGCGGCCCGTCCCAGCGCTCCGCCATCCAGCCGATATCCTTCCAGGTGATGCACGGATCGAACTGCCGGTTAACGTAGGCCGCAAGCGAGCTGACGTTCCGGCCCGATCCGTCGTTGAGCTTGTGCACGACATTGGCGATGACGAACGGCTCGCCCAGCAGATAGTCGCGGACCCAGGCTGGCTTGGTGGCGAACTTGCCAACAGTGCGGGCGGTCAGCCTGGGCGGAATTGTCATGCCGGAGCGGCGGTCGCGCTCGCGGTTGGCCGAAACCGGCACGTCGACCGTGACGCACAGCGCGGTGAAACCGGCCGCCTTGGCGCGGCTGAAGAATTCGAGTGTCAACTCGCGGTCGCGGAAGCAATAGACCTGGAACCATTTCGGCGCCTCGGTCAGCCGCCCGACCTCCTCCATGCTGACCGTCGACATGGTCGACAGCGTGTACACGGTGTCCGCGGCCGCCGCCGCCCGCGCAATGGCGCGCTCGCCACCGGTGTGGAAAAAGCGCGACGTCCCGGTCGGCGCCAGAATCACCGGCCAGGAAACAGGTTGCCCCAGCACGGTGGTCGACGGGTCGATCGCGCCCACATCCGACAGGAAGCGCGGCAGCAAATCCCAGCGATCGAAGGAACTGGAGTTGCGCTGGAGCGTGCCCTCATCCTCGGCTCCGCCTTCCAGGAAATCGAACACCGGCGACGGCAGCCGACGCCGCGCCAGTTCGCGCAATTCCGCGATATTCCCCGCCCGCGCGAGCGCGCGCTTGCCCATCCATCCCTCCCGTTTCTTCGTCATTCCCGCGCAGGCGAGAATGACGAACTTAAGGGATGAAGAGCCGGCCTAAAACCCCTGCATCTCAGCGAAATTTTCGAACGGCTCGCGGACGGTGCGAATCGTGTTCAGCGGATGGCCCGGGTCGCAATAACCGAGTGACATGCCGGCGAACAGCATCAGCTCCTCCGGCAGTTTCAGGAACGCCCGCACCGTGACGGGCCAGTTCGACCAGCTTTCCTGCGGGCAGGTAGCGAGCCCGCGCTCGACCGCCAGCAGCATGAAGGTCTGCATGAACATGCCCATGTCCGACCATTGCGGCGGCCCGAGCCTGCGGTCGAGGCAGAAGAACAGCCCGACCGGCGCGTCGAAGAAGCGGTAGTTGCGCGCCGCCAGATCGCGCAGCGCCGCCGGGTCCTTGTCCGTGGCGCCCAGCACCGCGTAGCGCTGCGCCCCGGTCTCGCGGCGGCGCGTCTTGAACGGCTCCCATAGGCTGTGCGGATAGACATCGTATTCCGGTGTCTCCGTCTCGCCGGTCGCGAACTTGGCGGCGATGATGGATCTGAATTGGGCCAGCGGCGCCCCTGTTAGGGCGTAGGCTCGCCACGGCTGCAAATTGCCGCCTGACGGCGCGCGCTTGGCCATTTCCAGCAATTCGCGCACGACCGCGCCCGGCACAGGGTCCGGCTTGAACGCCCTGACGCTAACCCGGGCAGCGACGGCTTCGCTGACATTCATGAACGCCCATCCCAATCACTTTGACGGTCATCCCGGCGAAAGCCGGCACCCATTCCTCGGCAGCCGGGATGGCCGGAAAAAGGGGGCTCGGCTTTCGCCGGGAAGACGGAAAATGGATGGGCACATGCATGCTTGGCAATAGCGGAAACTCTCCCGCCGAATCGCGTGATCCCTTGCCACGCGGGAACACCGCGGCCAAAATCCGCGCTTGAGTTGCCCTCAGCAACGGCATAATGGGGCAACAGGGAGGATCACTTGCCAAGCCGCTACGCAGACACCCACGGGCGTTCGCTGTCCGAGCCCGAAGCCTTCTGGGCCGAGGCCGCGGAGGCGGTCGAGTGGCACCGCAAGTGGGACACCGTGCTCTCGACCGACGCCGAGGGGCGCTGGCACTGGTTCGAGGGTGCTGAGGCCAACACATGCTGGAACGCACTCGATCGCCATGTCCGGGACGGGCGCGGTGACCAGACGGCCCTCATCTATGACAGCCCGCTGACCGGGACGCAGCGCAAATTCACCTATCGCGCGCTCCTGGACCAGGTCGCCCGCTTCGCCGGCGCGCTGACCGGCCTCGGCGTAGCCAAGGGCGATCGGGTGCTGATCTACATGCCGCTGATCCCCGAGGCGATCGTTGCCATGCTGGCCTCGGCCCGCATCGGCGCGGTGCACTCCGTGGTCTTCGGCGGCTTCGCGGCGCGCGAAGTGGCCACCCGCATCATCGACGCCGCACCCAAGCTGATCATCGCCGCGTCGTGCGGCATCGAGCCCAACCGGGTCATTTCCTACATGCCGGTGGTCGATGCCGCGATCGAGATGGCGGGCGGCATGCCCGAGACTTGCGTGGTCGTACAGCGCGACACGCTGAGGGCCGAGCTCAAGCCGGGCCGCGATCATGACTGGAACGAGCTGATGGCCACGGCTGAGCCGGTCGGTTGCGTGCCGGTCGCGGCGACCGATCCGCTCTACATCCTCTACACATCCGGCACGACCGGCCAGCCCAAGGGCATTGTGCGCCCCTCGGGCGGCCACCTGGTGGCGATGGCCTGGTCGATGCGGCACGTGTTCAACGCGCTCCCCGGCGAGACTTTCTGGGCGGCATCCGACATCGGCTGGGTGGTCGGCCATTCCTATATCGCCTACGGACCGCTCATCGCCGGCTGCAGTACCGTGCTCTACGAGGGCAAGCCGGTGGGCACACCCGACGCCGGCGCTTTCTGGCGGGTGATCGAGGAGCACAAGGTGGCCACCATGTTCACGGCCCCTACCGCCATCCGCGCCATCCGCCGCGAAGATTGCGATGCGAAGCTGCACCAGGCACGCGAAACCTCTTCGCTCAAGTCCCTGTTTCTCGCCGGCGAGCGCTGCGACCCCGCCACGCTCGCCTGGTGCCAGGAGACGCTGAAGCGGCCGATCGTCGACAATTGGTGGCAGACCGAGACGGGCTGGCCGATTGCCGCCAATCCTTTGGGCATCGAGGAATTCCCGGTAAAGCCCGGCTCGGCGACCAAGCCCATCCCCGGCTGGCATGTCCAGGCCCTCGATCCCGATGGCAAGCCGGTTGCGCCCGGCGAGACCGGCGCCATCGTCTGCAAGCTGCCGCTGCCGCCCGGTGCCGCCAACACGCTGTGGAACGCACACGAGCGCTACGCCCGCGCCTATCTCGAGCCCTTCCCCGGCTATTACTGCACGGGCGACGCGGGTTTCATCGACGAAGACGGCTATCTCCACATCATGACCCGCACCGACGACGTCATCAACGTCGCCGGCCACCGCCTGTCGACCGGCGCGATCGAGGAGGTTATCGCCGGCCACCCCGACATTGCCGAATGCGCCGTGGTCGGCATGCCGGATGCACTGAAGGGCCAGGCGCCCCTAGGATTCCTGGTCGTGAAATCCGGCACCAACCGCCCGCCGGCCGAGATCGCCGCCGAGGTTGTGCAGCGCGTCCGTGACCTGATGGGCGCGGTGGTCGCCTTCAAGACCGCGCTGGTCGTAGCGCGACTGCCCAAGACCCGCTCCGGCAAGATCCTGCGCGGCACGATCGTCAAGATCCTGACCGCCGAACCTTTCACCACGCCCGCCACCATCGAAGACCCGGCGGTGCTAAGCGAGATCGAACGGGATTTGCGGAAGCATGGCCTGATCCGGTGGGCGGAAGCAGCAGCAGGCTAAATCTAAGCGGCATTGGCATGACCATCACCCTATCCGCAAACGTTCGCCAAATCCGCTCTGAAGAAGATTGCAGATGAGCGAGGCCGAATACATCGCGGGTCGCCTCCGTGCCTGGTTCGCAGACGAGTTGAATGACGACACCGTCCAGATCGCCAACCTCCGCCGTACCTCCGTCGGCTATTCCCGCGAGAACTGGGTATTCGACGCCACGTGGCGCTCAGACGTCGGCGCCTTCATCGCCCGACGCGATCCCAAGGGCAGTGTGCTCGAAACCGACCGCCGCATCGAAGGCGGCGTGCTCCGCTGCCTTGCCCAGACCGACCTGCCCACACCCCGCATACGCTGGATCGACGTCGACGGCCGTCGCCTCGGCCGTCCCGCCATCGTCATGGACCTCGCCGACGGCACCTGCGATTACATGGTACTCAACGGCCCGCGACCGCTCGAAACCCGCCGCTCCATCGCGGAGCAACTCTCAGACCGCTTGGCCGACATTCACACCCTGGACTGGCGCGCCCACGGCTTCGGCGAATTCCTCACCGACCCCGGTCAGATGGCGTCGCTCGCCGCGCTCGACCTCTGGGAATCCGAGCTGCGCCGCGTCCAGCTCGGTCCCGAGCCCGAGCTGGAGCTCGTCATTCTCTGGCTCCGCGCCCACGCGCCGCGCTCGCAGGCGAGCGTGCTGGTGCATGGCGACTTCAAGCCCGGCAACGTCCTGCTGCAGGGCGACACCGTCTCCCTGGTGCTCGACTGGGAGACGACGCACTTAGGCGACCCGCTGGAGGATATCGGCTGGGTCACCAACCCGCTCCGCGCCGGCGAGCAGCAGATCGCCGGAGTGTGGGAAGCCCCCCAGATCATCGACCGCTGGAGCCGCCGTACCGGCTTCACGGCCCCGCCCGATGCCGTCCGCTGGTGGAACGTGCTGGCCAACCTGAAGCAGGCGATGACGGTGCTGACGGGCGCCCACGCCTTCGCCGGCGGCAGGTTCGACCGCATCCTGCACACCCCGGTCCGCATCTATCGCCTGCTGCTCGACCTGATCGAGGCCTGAACCATGCGCCCCAGCGTCCCCGAACAGCTTGAAGGCCTCCGCCGCATCCTGGCCGAGACCATCGCCCCCGAGATCACCGCCCCCTACCCGGCCGAGATCCTCGGCAGCGTGATGATGTCCTTGGATGCGCTCGCCCGCGCCTGGTACGCGGTGCCGGACTATCTCAAATGGGACATCGCCCGGACCGAGACGCTGCTGGCCGAAGCCAAGCCGCTGCTGGACCCGGCGCTTGCCGCGGAAATCGGCACTAGAACCAGCGACCCGCTCGACCTCAAGGCGCTGGAAGAACGCCAGCTTCATCTCCACGCCCTGCTCTGCCGCGCCATGCCGGCGATTGCGTCCGATCCGGCGCTCGCAGAGACCAAGGCCCGCATGACCGCTTTCTTTCGCGAGCGCGCCGACCGCTTCCCCTTCGCCATGCTGGCGCGCCCTGTGCCGAAGAGAGACGGCTGACATGCTGACCGGCCTCGACGATTCCCTGTGGCATCAGCTGCCGACCACCTTCGACCATGTCGGCACCAGCGACCCGCGATTCTTCGATCGCCTGTGGTTCGCAGCATCCGACAAGGAGGGCAAGTCGGCGCTGCAATTCACGCTCGGCGTCTACCAGAACATGAATGTGGTCGATGGCGGCTTCGTCTTCATCCTCGACGGCAAGCAGCACAATCTGCGTGTCTCGCGCCAGCTCCGCCCCGACTACGAAACCGCTTGCGGTCCGCTGCGTATCGAGATCGTCGAGCCGATGCAGCATGTCCGGCTGCACGTCCGTCACGATGGCTTCAAGGGCACGCTCGACTGGACTGCGACCCTGCCGCCCCAGGAGGAGAAGCAGCATTACAGGCGCCTCAACGGCCGCGTGACTGAAGACTACGCCCGCTACGACCAGGTCGGCCAATGCTCCGGCCACCTGGAGATCGCAGGCAGCCCCATCGACCTCGATTCCTGGTGGTCCTGCCGCGACCATTCCTGGGGCGTGCGCGAGCGCGTCGGCGTGCCTGAGCCGCGCACCGGCGAAATCATGCCACCGCCGGGAGGATTGTTCGCCTTCCTGTTCTACTCGACCGACACGCGCGGCGGGCATGTGCAGGTGGCGCACGGCAATGACGGCTCACGCTACCTGTCCGCTGCGATCCTGAACCGCGCCACCGGCGAGACGCTCGCGATCGGCGACCGCGCCGACATCACGGCCGCATTCGTCGACGAGGCTCGCCCGCGCCGGATGAAACGCGTCGCCTTCGAAATCCTGCCGAAAACCGGCGAGCCCACCCGCATCGCACTCGAAGCCGAGGGCCCGGCCGTCGCCATGCAGGGCCTCGGCTATGGCGGCTACCGCGACGGCCTGGGCCTCGGCGTCTGGCGCGGCCTGCAGCACCTGGAAACCGATGTCTGGGACGTGTCCCGTCCCGCCGCCGTGATCTACCCGGATGGCAGCACCGAGCGCCCCGTCCACCGCATCCAGCCCGTCCGCGTCACCCAGACCGACGAAGGCGGCACAAGCCATGGCCACGGCAGTCTGACCTTTATCGCCGAGGGAAATCTGGAGGAGCTCGGCGTTGGCGCGTTCAGCTTCAAACCATAAGCGTCAGCCGCTCCGCACGCTCATGCGCAATCAGACGCAGCGGCTTTAACCATTCATCGATCGTTGCCTCAATGCCGTGATCGGAAACGGCGGCCAGATCGAGTTCGATGAGACGATCGTGGAATTCCACCGCCCCGTCCACCAGCCGCACGTCGATTCCTTCCAGAATCTGCAGCAGGCCCCGCTCGGTTCGATGCCGCAGCCACACGAAATCGCTGGTCGGCGTCGGCGCGGACAGAATTGCCGTTGCGATCTTCTCGATCGCTTCCCCGCCGCGCGCGATTGCACGGGCCTGCTCGAATCTCTGCTGGTCGGGAAACGGCGCGTCGCGCGTTGGTGGCGGCAGATACAGCCGCCGATAGGCGGTTTCGAGCACGCCTAGGGCGGACCGCGCCTCGGCCAGCATCCCGCAAACCTTGCTCCGTATGAGCAAGTCGTCAGCGCGTAGCTGGTTCTCGACCCGATAGAAATTATAACCCCAGCCATAGAACAGCAGGACTGCGGCTTGCTTGATCGGCCCGGCCCGCGAGATCGGGTCCATCCATCAGGTCTCCCGGTTCACCAGTCCGTCGAGCGGCAGATTGGGCAAGCTGGTCATGACGTTGCCGCCGATGCCGAATGGCGCACCGACTGCGATGTTCGGAGCCGAGACCAGCCCCTGCTCGGTCATCTTCAATGCCGCGTACATGCGCACCGCGTCCAGCGCCGACAGGCCGAGCGCC
>CAZVYC010000118.1:11761-15612 GCA_964631425.1 uncultured Rhodospirillales bacterium | reverse complement strand
TCATGGACCGCGCCGCCATAAGCCCGGATGGCGGCAATGACGGCATCGACATCGCCAACGCGCAGGTTCATGTGCGTGAAGCCGAGCTGGTTCATTGGCCTGCGCTGCGTCGTGCCGGTATGGCCCGGCGAATGGAAATAGAGCAGCTCGATATAAAAGCCATCACGATAAAGGAACCTTGTCTCTAGCGAGATCTCGGCATCAAGCTCCAGCAGCGTGCGATATTCATTTCCGACCCGATAGGTCTGGACCTCCTTGAAGCCGAGTGCTTCGCAATAGAAGCGGAGCGACCGCTCGAGGTCGGAGACGCAAATCCCGATATGCGACAGAGTGATGGACGTATCGGTCACTGGCGCGATTCCTCCCTTGCTCCGTCGGGCGCGGATACCGGCATTATCCAGATGGCGCGGGCGGCGGCAATCAAGCGGCCGCCATACATGCGCCGGTTGCACAGAGCGAGACCGCCAGGGTCCGGGATGGACCCCCGGTCGTTCGCGCCGGCGCTTCGGTCTCGGATTGCCGTACGGTCGAATGATGATCAGGGAGGGGGGCGGAATGGGGAAGGTGGCGATCGGCCTGTTCGACCTGCATAAATGGTTCGGCGGGGATATCGCAGCGGTAGGGCAGGTGGTCAGCCTGGCCGAGGGTAAGGGTATCGACCAGGTCTTCATCGGCGATCATGTGGCGATGGGGGCTGACCGCAGCGCCTATCCGTTCGGCGCGTTCACTCCGCCGCTCGATTATCCCTGGTACGAGCCGGTCACGCTGATGGCCGCGGTCGCCAATGCGACGACGCGAATACGCCTGTCGATGAGCATCCTGATCTCGCCGTTGCGCCCCGCGGTGCTCCTTGCGAAGCAACTGGCCACGCTGGACGTGCTGTCGCGCGGCCGGCTCGATGCCGGCTTCGGCGTGGGCTGGCAGAGGCTGGAATATGAGGCTCTGGGGGTCCCGTTCGAAAGCCGCGGCGCCATCCTTGACGAGCAGGTACGTGTTTGTCGAGTCCTGTGGCGGGAAGCGCCCGCCTCGTTTCAGGGCGCGCATGTGGCATTCGCGGGGCTCTATTCCTATCCGCGGCCGGTGCAGCGGGGTGGCATTCCGATTTGGCTCGGCTGTTCGCCGACGCGGCGCTGGATTGCGCGAATTGTTGAGTATTGCGACGGCTGGATACCGCTCGGCCTGACGCCCTCCGAAATTGCAGCTACGGTGGCGGACATCCGCACTGCCATGGCGGCGCGCGGCCGTGACCCGGCGTCCCTCGCAGTCCGAACGATGCTGCCGCCGGTGCGGGGGGCGGACGGGCTATGCGACCTCGACGCCACCTTGACCCAGGCGCCGGCGCTCCGTGCGGCGGGCGCAACCCATCTTGAGATCTATCCCACGATGTTTTGCCGGAACGAGGACGGGCTTGAGGCTTTTCTCGACCGCCTCTCCGCCTGGAAGGAAGCAGAGGCCGACGCATGACCGCAAAGCCGGTTCATATCCGCTCGATCGACATCGATATCGACGCGCCCGACGCGGTTGTGTGGGATGTTCTCGTGGATTTTCGGAACTATGCACGCTGGAACAGCTTCACACCCAGGATCGACGCGGCTTTTCCGCTCGGTGATCCGTTGGGGCTCCCGCTTCGATTGTGGGTGCCGTCAATGAAGGGGAAGGAGCCGGTCGAGTTCGTCACGCATTATCTGCGCGTCTTCGACCCACCCCGGCATCTCGCCTGGGAGCATCCGCCGGAACCGGGCACGCCGCATCTCACCCGGCGCGACCAATATCTCGACCCGCTCTCTCCCGGCCGGTGCCGCTATTACAGCACCGATGCCTTCCTCGGCGATACGGCCGAGGAGCTTTACGCCCGGCACGGCGTGTGGGTTCAGCGGGGCCTGGACACGATCGCGGTCGAGCTCAAGGCGGAGGCGGAGCGTGTCGGGCGTCTTCGCACCGGCTAACGCCCGGCGATTGGAGCCCGCCAGTCTCTCATTTGGATACCGAGCCAATCCCGAATGTATCGCCTGGGCGCCCTATGGTAGCGCCGGTTCCAGGAACTGACCGAACACGCTCTCCTGGGCTGCGATGACACAAGCTTCTGGCACGGACTGGCCGATCATTCATTTCAACTATGCCGGCTACACTGTGCTGGTTACCGGCGGGACAAGCGGCATCGGCGCCGGTATTGCCGCCGCCTACCGGCACGCGGGCGCGGATGTGATCATCACCGGCACGCACGACGATCCACAGTCCTATGGAATCGACTTCAGCGGATACCGCTACCTCAGCCTGCGGCTTCCCGACGACAAACGTATCGTCGAGATCGCCAGCTCGTTGCCAGCGCTCGATATCCTCATCAACAACGCGGGTGGCATCCTGACGAATGCCACCCAGAGCGAATACGATCCGGAAGTTTTTGAACTGTCGCTGCGCATCAACCTGACGAGCGGTTTCCGGATGGCGCAGGCCTGCCGCGAGCAGCTGTCGCGCAGCCGACTGCCGGGCGGTGCCAGCGTCATCGGCATTGCGTCGATGACGTCGTTCTTCGGCTGGGACGGGATCGCGGGCTACGGCGCGGCGAAGGCCGCGCTCGTCCAGACGACCAAGACGCTGGGCATCGCCTGGGTTGACCGGAACATTCGGGTGAACGCGGTGGCGCCGGGGATGACGGCGAGCCGGGCCAATGCCCGCATGCTGGACGATCCGGTCGCCATGGCGCCCTATTACGGGCAGATTCCGATGCGCCGTGTCGGCACGCCGCGCGACGTTGCCGGCACGGTTCTTTTCCTGACCAGCCCGGCCGCTTCCTATATCACGGGACAGACGATTCCAATCGACGGGGGTTGGTCGGTATCCCGTTGGGCGAGAATGCCGGATAGCGAAGCCACGCCGTGAGAAACGGCATCCAGGGAGAAGGGCGGGGATGTACGATTATGTGATCGTGGGGGCCGGATCGGCTGGGTGTGTCCTGGCTGACCGGCTTTCCGCCGATTCCAATGTGCGGGTTCTGCTGCTCGAAGCGGGGCCACCTGATCGCACGCCGCTGATCCATGTGCCGGCGGGCAATCTGATCATGCTTCGCAAGGGACTCTATTGCTGGAAATACATGACCACCCCGCAGGTCCACCTGAACAATCGGCAGCTGTACGATCCGCGCGGCAAGGTGCTGGGCGGCACCAGTTCGATCAACGGCCTGATCTACGATCGCGGATCGCCCAGCGAGTATGACCGGTGGGCGGCGGAAGGGAATGCCGGCTGGTCATATCGTGAGGTGCTGCCCTATTTCAGGCGGTCGGAGTCCTATGAATTCGGGCCGGACCCGTACCACGGAGGCGATGGGCCGCTGCGGATCACGCGCTCGCCGATGACCCATCCGATGTCGGCCGCGTGGTGCGAGGCCGGCCGGCAGGCGGGCTATTCCGTCAACGACGATATCAACGGAGCCCGGCGCGACGGCTTCGGCCCGACGCAGATGACGGCGTCGCGGGGACGGCGGATGAGCACCGCCTATACTTTTCTGCGTCCCGCGCGGCAGCGGCCGAACCTGGGGGTCATGACCGGAGCGCATGCTACGCGGATCCTGTTCAAGGGCACCCGCGCAACGGGGGTCGAATATATCAAGGACGGGCGAACCGAACAGGTGTCTGCGGACCGCGAGGTTATTGTCTCGTCCGGCGTCTACAACACGCCGCAACTGCTGATGCTGTCGGGCCTGGGGGATCCCCCCCATCTGCGCGAGCACGGGATCAAGCCGGTGCTGGACCTCAAGGGCGTCGGGCTCAACCTGCACGACCATATGCCCTTCTCGATTCAGGTGACCTCGAAACTCCCGATCACCCTCTACGGCTATTTCAACAACCCGTTCA
>CAZVYC010000118.1:0-11751 GCA_964631425.1 uncultured Rhodospirillales bacterium | reverse complement strand
CCGTTCAATGGATTGCGTGCGGGCATGGAATACGTCTTCCTACGCAAGGGCCCACTTGCGGTGCCTCCGGTCGAAGTGGTGGCGATCGTCAATTCGGAACTGGCCCAGCGCGACGATCCGGACCTGAAGCTGATCATGGTGCTGGCGATCTATATGGGCAACGGCCAGAAGATCGTCGGCAAGCATGGCTTCATGGTGCGCGGCGCGCTGCTGCGTCCGGACAGCCGGGGCGAGGTCAGGTTGCGATCAGGCAACCCGATGGATACGCCGTTGGTGAATCCCAACTATTATGCGACAGAGAGCGACCGGAAACGCGTCCGCTCCGGCTTCCGCATTGCCCGCGATGTGGTCGCACAGGCGGCCTTCGATCGCTATCGCGACGTCGAGATGACACCCGGTCCCGACGTTCAAAGCGACGATGACCTCGACGCGTTCGTTCGCGCGACGACGCCGGTCGACATGCATGCGGTCGGCAGCTGCCGGATGGGGCAGGATGAGTTGGCAGTGGTCGACGAGACGCTGAGGGTGCGCGGAATCGAGGGGCTGCGCGTTGTCGATGCCTCGATCATGCCTTGCATCTCCTCCGGGAATACGAACGCGGCGACGATCATGATCGGTGAGAAGGGCTCGGACATGATCCTGGGCAGGCCCCCGCTGCCGGCGTCGAACGTCCATCCCCTTTGTGCCGCGTAGGCCACCGTGAGCGGCGAGCTTCGAGACCGGGCGGTATTGGTCACCGGCGCCGCGAGCGGCATCGGACGCGCGATTGCCGGCAAGTTCGCCGCGGGTGGCGCCCGCCTGTTGCTGGTCGATATCGACCAGGAGAAGGGTGAGACGGCAGCCGCGACTTTGCGCGAGACAGGGGTCACTGCGCATTTCATCGAGGCAGACGTCGCCTATGCGGCGGACTGCGACCGCATGGTGGAGACGGCGCGGACGCTGTTCGGCCGGCTCGATGCGGCGGTCAACAATGCCGGGATCGGCGACGGCCCGGTGGTCGAGGCGACCGACAACTACCCGCTCGACCGGTGGGACCGGATCATCGCGGTCAACCTGTCCGGCGTCTTCCATTGTCTGCGCTACGAACTGCCGTTGATGCTGGCCTCCGGCGGCGGCGCCATCGTCAACACCGCGTCGATTTCCGGCCTGGTTAGCTTTCCCGGGACGCCGGCTTATACCGCCGCGAAGCATGGCGTGCTCGGGCTCACCAAGGTGATCTGCAACGAATATGCCGCGCGCGGGATTCGCTGCAACGCCATCGCGCCCGGCATCATCAACACGCCGCTGACGGCCGAAACGCTGGCCATTCCGGCCTGGGAGGCTCAGCTCAGGGGCATGATCCCGACCGGCCGCATCGGGTCGCCGGAGGAGGTCGCCGACGTTGCCGTCTGGCTTTGCACGTCTGGCGCGCGCTACGTCAATGGACATGTCGTGGCGGTGGATGGCGGGATCCTTGTTCGCTGAAGATGCTCGGGGGGCCAATCGCGTGCCCGTTGGGGTCCCGTTCTGATACCAGGGATCATCAGTGCCTTTTACTGGGGATCTTTGCTTGCTACCGCAAAACCAGGCCAATAAATTTTCGGTCGAAACAAGAATTAAGCCGCAGGTCCAAACAATCACCTTGCGGGGATTTGCGGAGGAGAAGCCATGCCATATGGGGTAGGGGGAGTCGTCGAGCCGGTTGGGTTGACGATCGCATTGGACGACTGGGCGAAATCGACGCGACGGTGGGAGGCCATCCTCAACGAAAAGGCCCCGATCACCGACCTGACGCCCGACGGCCGCAAGCGCAGGCGCTTTTTCAGCAACGGCGTCGTCTATATGGACCTGATCGAGGCGGAGCATGAGATGCGCGCCGGCGATTCCGAACTGGTGCTGCTGACCGAGGATGTCGGCGCCCGGGTGGACGCGATCCGCGCACTGGGCGTTCCGATCGACGTCGATCCTGAGACCGGCGATGCCCGGCTGTCAGCCAAATATGCCAGCGGGACGGATGTCGTCTTCACCAACCGGCGGCCTAAGATCGTCGGCTCGGAAAAATACTGGAAGCTGAACCCGCTGCCGTATGTGTTCGATTATTCGGTCAAAGACCTCAAGGAATCGGTTCCGATCTGGCAGGCCATCCTGGGACTTAAGGGCGTCCATACCCCTGAGGAAACCGATTCCGGACGGCAGTTCAGGATGCATCACTTCCTGGTCGACGGCGAAACCCATGCCATCGGCCTGATGCAGCTGCGCGAGGATGCGGGATTCATCAAGCGAGACTCTCAGGGTTCCTGCCACGAATACATCATGGCGACGCACGGCGAGGGCCTCTTGTGCGTCGGCTTCCTCTATAAGGGGCTTTCCGACCTCAACGAACACATCAACCGGCTGAGCGACGAGGGCAGGGAGCAGCTGATTTGCGAGGCGCCGCGTTCGTATCTGATGGGCGAGAACAATATTTCGCACCCATCGACGACGGGCGGGATCGAGGTGATCGTCGCGCGGCATTACGAGGGCTGGACGGGCGACCTCAACGAATTCAACGATAATCCCTAGTATCGACTCTCATAGAAAGTCGATACGTCGTGATCATGTTCAGCCCGATGAGCGGCAGGGCGGAAGGTGGGGATTTCATGCCGAATATCCGCGGCGGGGACGCATGACAAATCCCGCAGTGGCGCTCGCCGACCTGCCTTGGATCGACCTCGAGGGCGATGACTACCGGGCCGATCCCGGCGCGGTGTTCGCGGCCGCGCGCCGCCGCTCGCCGCTGGTCAGGACAGTGCGTGGGTACGAGGTCATTGCCTACGAGGTCATCAAACAGATGGTGCTGGACCCCAAGTTGGACAGCACCGGCACCGAATTCTATCGCGAGGCCGGCGGTTCGGACCTGATCGTCGAATATGCGCTGAACGGGATGCTGCCCCTGATCCAGAATCCGCGGCACGATCGTATCCGCAAGGTGCTTCAGCGCGGCTTCACCCTGCCGCGGATCAACGGCCTGCGGCCGGTGATGCGCGCCGTGGCGACCCGACTGATCGATCGCTGCCACGGGCGGGAAAGCGTCGACCTAGTGGCCGATTTCTCGCACCGCTATCCGCTGGAGGTCCTCTGCACGCTGATCGGCGTGCCCCAGGCCGACATGGACCAGTTCGGCGCCTGGACGGTCGAACTCGGCCGGCTGGCGCAGTTTCCGCTCGTGCCGCATGTGGCCCGGATCGACGAGGCACTTTCCGGCCTCTATGCCTATTGCCGGGACCTGCTGAAACAGCGCCGCGCCCAGCCGCGGGAAGATTTCGTTTCCGACATGATCACCGCGCAGATCGACGGAGAACAGCTGAGCGAAGCCGAGCTGCTGGGTGCCCTGGTCAATTTCCTGTTCGCCGGCCACGACACGACCCGGTACCAGTTCGGCTGGGTGATCCAGTTGCTGATGAAGCATCGGACAGAATGGGACCGGCTCGTCGAGGATCCGTCCCTGGCGCCGATGGCGGTGGAAGAGGCCCTGCGGCTGCAGCCTTCGCTGCATGTGTTCCTGCGGCGCGTAGTCGAGGACGTGACTTATGGCGGCCTTATCCTACCTGTCGGGACGTCGCTGATCCTCAATTCCTTCGCGGCCAATCGCGATCCGGCGATGTTCCCCGACCCCGACCGGTTCGATATCCGGCGGGCCAACGCGAACCGTCATCTGACCTTCAGCTACGGCACCCATGTCTGCCTCGGCCAGGCGCTCGCCAGGGCCGAAATGGCCGAGGCGCTCCAGATCTTCGTCCAGCGCTTCCCCGGTATGACAGCCGCCGGCGAGGCCGAGATCGTCGGCGGGCTGTCCTTCATGCGCGGCGCTGAACGCCAGCCGGTCTCGCTCGGCTGATCTGCATCAGGAGACACGCTCGTGATCCTCTCCGGAAAGACGATCATCGTCGGCGGAGTCGGCCGCGGCATGAGCCGCAAGCTCAGCCGCCAGGGCGCCGCGGTCGGGGCCAATATGGTGCTGGCCGGCTGTGAACAGGACGTGATCGAAGAAGTCGCGGCCGAAATCGTCGCTGCCGGGAATACCGCCATTCCGGTCCTGGCCGATTTGGCGCGGCCGGAGGATTGTGAGCGCGCGGTCGCCGCCGCCATAGCCGCGTTTAGCCGGCTCGATGGGATCGTCAACAGCGCCTACAAGGCGAGTTTCGTGCCCTTCGTCGAGGCCGACCTTGCCGACTGGCGCGCGATCTTCGACGTTACCTTGTTCGCCCCGCTCAATCTCACCAAGGCGGCGCTGCCCGCGTTCGCGGCGGCCGGGAAGGGGGTGGTGATCAATATCAGCAGCATGGTCACACGGCGGCCGCTCAAGGGTCAGGGCGCCTATGCAGCAGCCAAGG
Organism: uncultured Rhodospirillales bacterium; assembly: GCA_964631425.1. Lineage (GTDB taxonomy): Bacteria > Pseudomonadota > Alphaproteobacteria > BOG-932 > Roseiterribacteraceae > BOG-932. The sequence goes on along the minus strand of CAZVYC010000118.1, from coordinate 7,399 downwards.
CGGCGCTCCAGGCCGCGACACGGCAGCTGGCTCTGGAGCTTGGTCCCAGCAACGTCCGCGTGAACAGCGTCGTCATGGGGCACATGTGGGGCTATCCAGTACAGAATTATATCGCCGGCCTCTCGGCGGAGACCGGTATCTCGGTCGAAGACCTCAAGGCCCGCATCGCGGCGGATATCCCCCTCGGCCACATCCCGACGGACGAAGCCTGCGCTGACGCCATCATAATGCTGCTCTCGGACTATGCCGGCGAGGTCAGCGGCGCGTCCCTCGATATCAACGCGGGCGAATACATGCCGCAATAAGGGCTCGATCTGGTCACCGGATGCGCCCGAGTCCCGTCTGCAAGATACCGGCGGGCTCACCGTCGGACCCCGGACCAATGGCCGGCTGATGGGCCCTGCGGGCTATGTTAACGAATATTCAATAAGCCAGTTTGGCATTCCGCGTTTTTCAATGCGGGGAATAAATCCGCGGGGGGATTTTTTTAAAGGTCACAGTACATTCGGCTGGGCCGTTTCAGGGGGAAGAAAGAATGACTTCGACAGGGAGTATCCCGCAAATCGGGACTTCGGTCAGGGCGGCGCGTCAGGCACTCGATTTTCGGCGCGACATTGGCGGACGAGCGGCCGGTCTCGCCCTTGCGGCGCTGATGGCTGGTTCATCCCTGCCGGTGCTGGCGCAGACCCAGGCGACGTCGGAATCCGGCCAGACACTGGAAGAAATCGTCGTTACCGCCCAGCGGGTCGAGGAAAAACTTCAGAATGTTCCTGTCGTGGTTACGGCGTTCACGCCGACTGAGATCCAAGACCAGCATATCGAAACAATCCAGGATCTCGGCTATCTGGTGCCAAACTTCTACGCCATCCAGGAAACCGGTTCCGCCAACGCCGCCGTCTACACGCTGCGCGGCATCACGACGCCGCAATTCTCCTTCCAGCTCGACTCCGGCATCGCCGTCTATCTCGACGGGGTCTATATCGGCCGCGACCTCGGCACCGACTTCGAGGCGGCGGACATCGAGCGCATCGAGGTGCTGAGCGGCCCGCAAGGCACGCTGTTCGGACGCAACACCACCGGCGGCGCCATCAACTATATTTCGACTACGCCGTCCGGTGAGTGGGGCGGCCACGAAGAGCTCACGTTCGGGAATTTCGGCAAGTTTCGGACCAAGACACGCATCGAATTTCCGGAGTTCAACGGACTTAGCGTCCTCGTTTCCTACGTCCACGATCAGCTGGACGGCTATGTCAAAAATCCGGCCGGCGGTACCGTCATTCATTATGGTGCGGCGACCCAGGGCCGCTTCGGCGATGTCGCGGCTGCGAACGAATTCGCCAGCGACCGTACCGATGCATTCTATCTGGCTGCTCGGTACCGGACGGATACCCTGACCTTCGACTTTAAGTTCGACTACACGGACAACACCGCCGTTCAGCAGGCAACGCAGGTCCTTGGCTTTTCTCCGGGCGCAGGCGGCGATTTCGCCAAGCTGATTTTTGCCTTTCAGCCTGCCCTGGGCGGCGGGAATGTTGTGTCGCTAAGCCGGCTGGGCTCGGTTTCCGAGCCGTTCCAGGGTCCCACCGACGAGCAGATCTGGGGCAACAGCCTCACGACCACCTATGACGCCACTGATTGGCTGACGGTCAAGAATATCCTGGCCTATCGCGAGTTCCACCAGACCAATGTCGGCAGCGAGTTTGACGGCAATACGCTCTACACGCCGCCGGGTTTTGGCCTGGGGCCAGCCGGCAGCCTATTCACCCTCCAAGGCACGGTGGCCCAGCGCGACCAGCATCAGGTCTCGGAGGAACTGCAGTTCATCGGCAAGACAGGTCCGTTCGATTGGCAGGCCGGAATCTTCTATTTCGACGAACAGGGTACGCAGTGGAATCCCTATTTCCTGTTGCGCGCGTTTCCCAACAATACGCTGACGCCGTTGGACAGGGTCACTGACTTCAACGACAACGCCTATATCGATAACTCATCGGTGGCGTTCTATGCGCAGGGGACCTGGCACGCGACCGACGCGCTGGCCTTGACCGCCGGCGTGCGGCAGACCTGGGACGACCGCTACGACCGTGAATACGACCTGGCCGGACCGCCGGTGCAGGTCTTCGATCCAAGCTACAGCGACGCGGACTGGCAGGCGCTGGCGGAATACCACTGGACCGACACGCTGATGACCTATGCCAAGGTCGGCACCGGACATTTGACAGGCGGTACCTATCACGGCACCCCGTTCAGTCCCGAACATCTGCGCGCCTATGAAATCGGCGCCAAAAGCGAATTGTTCGACCATCGGGTCCGTTTCAATGCCGATGCCTTCTATTCCGACTACCGCAATCGGCAGATCGAATATTACAACGGCGTCGTCCACTTCCTGAATGCCGGCCATGAGTTCATCAAGGGCGTCGAGGCTGAACTCGATGTGATCCCGATTGAGCACGCGCGCCTGTTTGCGAACTTTGGCTACAACCATGAGAATACCAACCAGCAGACTGTGGTAATTTCCGGTACCGAGGTGCAGGTCGGCGGCTTGGTCAAAGGCCTGTTCGATCCCGAATACACCTTCTCAGGCGGCGTCCAGTACGACTTTCCCGATCTGCCCTTCGGTGGTCACGTGCAGGCGGAAATCGACGCGCAGTATCGCAGCAAGGTCTTTACCCAGATATCGAGCAACGAGGCGGGAGCCTCGATTCCGGCTGCACTCGAGGCGGTCGTCGATCCTCCAGCGCTTTGGCTGCTCAACGCCCGGGTCGGGATCGTTAACATCCCGATCGGCAACATCACGGGCAAAATCTCGATTTGGGGCAAGAACCTTACCAATGTGCAGGAGGTGGAATACGGGGTCGACGCAGGTTTCACCATCGATGCGCACTTCATGCAGCCGCGGACCTACGGCCTCGACATTGCGCTCGATTTCGGCGGTACCAGCGCGGCGCCGGAGACGACCCCGGCTGCTTACGTCCCGCCACCGGTCCAGGCGCCGGTATCTGCCCCGGCGCCGAGCAGCTATCTGGTCTTCTTCGACTTCAACAGGTCGGACCTGACGCCCCAGGCCGTGACGATCGTCGACCAGGCCGCCAGGAACGCCGAGACCGCCAAAGTAACCCAGCTGACAGTGACCGGTCACACCGATACGGTTGGATCGGATGCCTACAATATGCGTCTGAGCCGCCGCCGTGCGGAATCGGTCGCGGCCCAGCTGGAGAAGGACGGCATTCCCTCGAGCGAGATCGAGATCGTGGCCAAGGGCAAGCACGACCTTCTCGTGCCGACCGGCGATGGGGTGCGCGAACCCCAGAACCGCCGCGTCCAGATCGTCTATTCCGGCGGCCCGACCGCCTGACACCTGCTGAACGCGGCAGATGGACAGCGAGCGGCTCCGTCGCCTGGACGACAAGCAGGCGCTTCAGGACCTGCTGGTATCCTATGCGCGATCCTGCGATGACCGGAACTGGGACCGATACCGGTCGGTGTTCACGCCGGATGCGATGATCGATTACACCGCTGCCTATGGGCGGGCCGGGAGGCGCGACGAGATCGCGGACTGGATCGAAATGATCATGAGCGCCCCGGCGCTCGAATGTACGCAGCATTTGCTAACGAATTTCGAAGTCGAGATCGCCGGCGACCGCGCCTTCGGCCGTGTGGATTATCTCAACCCCGACGTCTTCGCACGTGCCGGCGGCCGGGAGCTGCTGGTCAATGGCGGCTGCTACCGCTTCGAGGCCGCGCGCCTGGACGCGGGCTGGCGGCTCAATAAGCTCGTGGCCCGCATCCTGTGGTCGTCGAAAGGCGAGGTGCTTTTCGCACCGCTCGGCTGAGGAACCCTCCGCCGCGGACGCGGCCCTCGCTGGTTTCCCGCCTGCGCGCACGCGTCACTTTGAAGTCGAACCGCCAGGACACAAAGAAAAGCCCTTATTGATCCGTAGACTACGAATATTGAACTGATCAAGAATTTTACCACAGAGGCACAAAGAAGAAGTAGGAAATTACCCGCGGTTCCGTGAAGTCACGAAGCCGTGCAGCGAGAAATTTTTCCTCCGTGTCCTCTGTGCCTCAGTGGTGATCCGCATTTAATCCGCGAGATCTATGGATAAAGACTTGGCGCCTTGGCGCATTTGCGGTTCAATTCCTTTCAGGCCGCCATTTCGCTCATACGCGATTACCCTGCCCTTGATGGGGGAGGTTAGGTGGGGGTAATCGGCTCACGGAATGACCCTGATTCCGGTGCCAGTCAGGCGTTGGCCGCGAGCGGCAAGTATTCGGCGCCGCGCATACCGGAATAGCCTTCCGGGTAGGTCGGTTCACCCGCGAGCGACAGGTCGGGGAAACGGGCGGCGAACATCTGCAGCGCTTCAGCCATCTCGGCGCGCGCCAGCGAATTGCCGAGGCACAGATGTGCGCCGCGCCCGAAGGTCAGGTGCAGATGCGCGTTGGAGCGGGTGATGTCGAACCGGTCCGGGTCAATAAAGACCTCCGGGTCGCGATTGGCCGAAAGCGCATTCAGCGAGAGGAAGGTGCCTGCGGGCAGCCGGATGCCGCGATAGACGACATCCTTGCGTACCTGCCGGATAAAGCCCTGCAATGAAGGTTCCAGCCGCAGCGTCTCCTCGACAGCGCCGGCGGCCAGGCCAGGGTCGACGACCACGCGCTCCCACTGGTCGCGATGGGTCATCAGCTGCTGGATTACCCAGACGAACTGGTACCGTGTCGTGTCGTGGCCGGCGAACAGCAGGTTGACCAACGAGCCGAACAGTTCCGGCTCGGTCAGCTCCTCGCCGACCGCCTCGGCCTGGATGAGGGTGGTGACGAAATCGTCGGTCGGGCGAACCCGCCGTTCAGCCACCAGTTCCCGGAAATAGCCATAGAGCCCCCTGAGCGCGTCATCGATATCCGCCAAATGCGGCGCGATCGGCACGCGCGACATGCGGGCCAGGGCCAGGGTCCACAGGCTGAATTGCTCGATATCGCATTCAGGCACGCCGATCAGCGCGCACAGCACTTCGAGCGGATAGTGGTGGCTGAAATCTGCTACGAGGTCGAACTCCGGGCGGCCGGCGAAGCGGTCGATCAGGCGCCCGGCGACCCTGCGCATCACCGGCCGCATCTCGACGATCCGTTTACCGGAGAAGCCGCGTTGAAGCACCTTGCGGATGCGATCGTGGCGGAGCCCCTGGATGAGCGGCAGCATGCCGTTCGTGGCATATTCGACCAGCAGCTCGGATCCACCCATCCTGCGATAGTAATCCGGTCCCGCGCTGTCGATATCGGGGTCGGCGACCATCTGCTTGATCACGGCATGGGACAGAACCTGAAAGCCCTGACCAGACCGCGCCAGCCAGGAACGCTCACGCGCGGCGCCGAGGACCCCTGCCGGATCGGCAAGATATTCCGGTCCCTGGAAATCGATCACCGGCAGATCGGCATCGTCCAAGGAGATGGGCTGCTCAGTGGGCATCTGGTGCCACGTGCTGGCGCTGCACGGCGGATCCGTGCGGCCGCCCGATGCGAAACGTCGTCAGGTCATCTCTTTCAGAGCGCGATAGGTCTGATATCCGTCGGGATTGTGCTGGGCGAACCAGATCGTGGTCCCAAATTTTTCTTCCATCGAGTTGCCGCGGCCCATCTGATAGCTCTGCGGCGCCGGCGCATTGAAGCGATAGCCCTTGGCCTCCATGTCCTTCTGCGTCTTGTCGATATCGTCGACCATGAAGCCGAACAGGAAGACGCCTTCGCCGTGTTCTTCCAGATGCTTCTTGGCGCGCTTCCCGGTATCGGTCTGGGGGTTGTCCGTGGTCAACTGGAACAAGCCGATCGAATGGATGCCCACGCCTTCGCCCGGGGCAGGAAAATGTGCCATTTTAAAGTCGCCGACGCCGGTGCCGACTCCGGTCGTATCGATCGGATTGACGCCCATGATGTCTTTGAAATAGGCGATCGCCTTGTCCAGATCGCGGACGATCATGTCGATCACATAGACCTGCTTCAGCATGCTTTCCTCCACCTGTGTCCTTTATCTGCGCTTATCGGGAGGAGCGCTGCAGCCCCTCGCAGGGCAGCAGAGTAATTTTCCGGCGCAGCGCGCAATAGGCTTCTCAGCGAAGGACGGATTCGGATGCCATAAGGCACCCGGAATGATCCCGGCAGCTGAGCTCCAAGCATCGAAGGGAGCACTGGCCGATTTCGGCAGCGCCTGAGGCGCGGTCCGGTGTACGGGCGCCTGGGCGGATACCAGAATGCTGGCGACGCCGACCGTCTCGGATCGCACCATTGTCACCTTTCAACGGACCGAAGGCGGTTGATCGAGGTGCAATGCGAGAGGCGCATTTCGCCTGAACTGACTCGGCTGCTACTGGGCAGGCATAAACCCGTCCGTCAGCGTCTGCATGAAAGCAACGAGCGCATCCTCCTCCGCGTTGGAGAGACCCAGGTGGCCAACGCGGCTCGTGTTCATGTTGGCGGTCGTTTCCGGCGCAGGCCAGCATGTCGTGCCTTCGCCGGGATCGCGTGCCTGGCAGCGGGGCAGGACGTCGCGCGTGTTGTAGAAATGCACGATCTCTTTCAGGCTCTTGAAATAGCCGTTGTGCCCGTAGGCTTTCACGAAGGCCGGGTAGGGCCGTTTGTCGACATTGCGCAAAGTCGGCACCTGAATGCGCCCCTTGTTGTCCGGCGCCAGCTTGAGCCATCGTGCATCCACTGGGGAGGGGTTGCTCAGGAGATGCTCCTGGGTCAGAAAGCCGTCGACGCCCTCATCGACGAACGATGACCCTGCCGTATTGGCGACATAGCCCAACGCGTCGGGCAGATTTTCCTGATAAAAGGGCAGCATCGGATTGGCGGGCGTGCCGATATTGCTCGCCGTGAAGTCGGTGAAGAGCGGATCCTCGCCGGGCCCGCCGTCGCGGTGGCAAGCGTTGCATTTCGCCCTGCCGCGGAACAGGTCATAGCCCGCCTGCTCCTGGGGCGTGAACTGCGCCTTGCCCGCCAGCACGGCGTCGAACTTGGCGGTGAAATTCGTCACCTCGGCGGAGGCCTCATAGCCGGCGATCGATTGCGCCATCTGATCGAAGGTGGCGCCGACTAGGCCACGATCGATCGCGTCGAGATGAACCGGCATCGGGTCGGTGGCGGACGGAGGCCCGGGCCGGTCGCAGACCTGCTCGACATCGCTCGGCCATGAAATCGCGAACGCCTGATGTCCCCACATGCTCTCGAACAGGCTGCGATAGGGCCGCTGCGAGGCGCGATAGACAGCGCAGGCGCTGTCGGTCAGGCCCATTTCCACCGGGTTGGTCGGCGGCCCTTCCGCCTGCTCCGCGGCCGGATTGCCAAGCCGACGGCCGGTCGCACGCATGTCCCAGAAATTGCCGCCGACGAGGTCGCCCTGCGC
>CAZVYC010000117.1:0-15672 GCA_964631425.1 uncultured Rhodospirillales bacterium | reverse complement strand
TTCAAGCGTCTGGGCTTGCTGGTGGTCGACGAGGAGCAGCATTTCGGCGTCAAGCAGAAGGAGAAGCTTAAGGAGCTGGGCGAGGGGGTGCACGTGCTGACGCTGACCGCCACGCCGATTCCCCGCACCTTGCAGATGGCGCTGGCCGGCGTGCGGGAACTCAGCCTGATCACCACACCCCCCGTCGACCGGCTGGCGGTCAGGACCTTCGTGCTGCCGTATGACCCGGTGGTGATCCGCGAGGCGATCCTGCGCGAACAGTTCCGCGGCGGCCAGACCTTCTATGTCTGCCCCAGGCTGGAAGACCTGCCACGCGCGGAGGTCCGGCTGCGCGAGCTGGTTCCCGAGGTCAAGATGGTCGTGGCGCACGGGCAGATGGCGCCGGCCGATCTGGAGGCGCGGATCAGCGCCTTCTACGACGGCGAATACGACATGCTGCTGGCCACCAACATCGTCGAATCGGGCCTCGACCTGCCGCGCGCCAACACGATGATCATCCACCGCGCCGATATGTTCGGCCTGGCGCAGCTCTATCAGCTGCGTGGCCGCATCGGCCGGGCGAAATTGCGCGGATACTGTTACCTGACACACAATCCCGGCCAGATGCTGACGAAAGCGGCGCAGCAGCGCCTTCAGCTGATCGAGACTCTGGACAGCCTCGGCGCCGGCTTCACCTTGGCGAGCCACGATTTGGATCTGCGCGGCGCCGGCAACCTGCTGGGCGAGGAGCAATCCGGCCATATCAAGGAAGTCGGCGTCGAGCTTTACCAGCAGATGCTGGAAGAGGCGGTGGCTGCGGCCAAGAGCGGCGTCGGCGACGAGGGGCTGCCGCCGGAGCATTGGACGCCGCAGATCAATCTCGGCATCCCGGTCCTGATCCCCGAGACCTACGTGCCGGATCTGAATGTCCGTCTCAACCTGTATCGCCGCGTCGCCGAACTCGCGACCCGCGCCGAGCTGGACGCGTTCGGCGCGGAGCTGATCGACCGTTTCGGACCGTTGCCGCCCGAGGTCGAGAATTTGCTGGACACCGTGGTGATCAAGCAGCTTTGCCGGGCGGCGGGTGTCGAGAAGTTTGATGTCGGCCCGAAGGGCGCGGTGCTGTCGTTCCGCAACAATATCTTCGCCCATGTCGACCAGCTGATGGCCTGGGTGGTGAAGCAGGCGGGCACGGTGAAGATCAGGCCCGACCAGAAGCTGGTCTACAGCCGCGCGTGGGAGGATGGGGCGAAGCGGCTCAAAGGCGCGCGCAACCTGGTGAGCGAACTGGCGCTGCTGGCGGCTTGATCGGCTTGTAGGATGGGTAGAGCGCAGCGAAACCCATGCGGCGTCGATGAGCGGCATGGGTTTCGCTCCGCTCTATCCATCCTACCTCACAATCGATCCGCACCGCCGAACGCTGCTTCATAAACCGCCTTCTGCCGCCTGAGCGCCGTCAGCGTGTTGCGGAGCAGGATCGCCACTGTGACCGGGCCGACGCCGCCCGGGACCGGGGTGATCCAGGACGCCACCTCCCTCACCGAGTCGAAATCCACGTCGCCCACCACGCGCTTCGTGCCGTCTTCCTCGGTGATCGTATTGATGCCGATGTCGATCACCGCCGCGCCGGGCTTCACCATGCTGGCATCGATGAGCTGTGGCCGCCCGACCGCGACGAACAGCGCGTCGGCGCGCCGCGCATGCATGGCGACGGAGCGGGTCATGTGGTGGCAGACCGTCACCGTCGCCCCTTCGGCCATCAAGAGGAAGGCGACCGGCTTGCCGACGATCTCGGAGTGTCCGACGACGACCACCTCCAGCCCTTCGAGCTTGAGGCCCGTCGACTTCAGGAGCTCGACCGAGGCGGCGGCGGTGCAGGGCGCGAGATCGAGCTGATTATAGACGATGTTGCCGATCGACGCCGGATGCATGCCCTCGACGTCTTTCATCGGGTTTACTGCGGCATGGAGGGCCTTAATCGAGAGATGCCGGGGAACCGGGCGCTGAATGATGATGCCGGTTACGCGTGGATCGGCGTTCATCGCCTTGACGACTGTCTCGAGCTCAAGCTGCGTGATCGATTCCGGATAATTCCGTTCCTCGAACCCGATGCCCGCTTCCGCCGCCATGCGCCTTTGGTTGCGGACGTACAGATCGACCGCGCCGACATCGCCGACGGTGATGGACAGCAGCTTGGCCGGCCAGCCGGCGGTGGCGAGCTCAGCGGTGGCATTCTTGACCTCGGCCATGATCTGCGTTGCGAGGGGGCGGCCGAGAAGGGCGTGGTGGTCAAAATCCGGCAATGCGTTTTCTCCCTTCGAGCGACTCGCGAGGCGTGAGCCGTCGGTCGCCAACATAGGCCGGCGGCGCAGCGTTGAAGCGAAGTCCGCTTGTCGCATGGACGATAAGGTCCAGGGCAGGCGTAGGGTGGGCTGAGCGGAAAGGCGAAGCCCACCGGCCCAGCGAAGACGGTGGGCTTCGCTTTCTTGCTCAGTCCACCCTACTCGTACTGCAGCAGGAAACTCGCGGCGCCCTTGGGCTCGCGCCGTTTCGCCGGGTTATAAAACGGCGATAGCACTTTCAGCAGGCGGGGCAGGGCGAAGCGGGAGAAGCGGCGGCGGTAGATCTCTTCGGATTTCATCGATGCCGCGTGCTCCGCTTCGGTCATGCGGGCGCGGTCGAGGGCGAGCAACGCGGTGCTCACGTCCTTGCCGAATTTCGACAAGTGCTTGACCGCACGAAAGAAGCCGGCAACGCGCGAAAAATAGGAAAACCCGCCATGGATGGCGCGGTGGACCTCAAAGCAAACCGAGCGGTGCTCATATTCCTCCGCCAGGTGCCATTTCCACAGCGCGACCACGCGCGGGTCAGCGCCGATCATCAGGTCGGCGGAGTGTTCGAAGAAGAACTCCGCCTGGATGATGCCGAGGCTTTCGAAGCCTTCACAATAGGCGGTGTTGAACAGCAGGGATTTGCCCGCGAAGAACGTGTCATAATCCGCTTGCAACCGGTCGCCGATCGGTTTGACCGCGTCATAGCCGGCTTCCTCGATCTTCTGGTTGAACAGCCGGTGCTGCCGATAGTGATTCGATTCCTGCTTGACGAAGAGGTCGATGTCGTCGCGCAGCCGTGCGTAGCGCTCACTCTTGAGCTCGTCCTTGGCGCGCAGCATGACGCGGTTCAGATATTTCTCGACAAAGGGCAACGACAGCGAGCCGGCGTTGGTGATCTGCGCGAACTCAATGTTCGGGCACCAATGCGGCAGCGCGTCCTGGAACGCGAGGCCAGGTCTCCTGGGCTTCATGGCGGCGATCCTCCCAGGCGGGAGTTTAGTTCGACCGGGACGGTCCGTAAATCACTGGTGTCGGCAGACCCGGTTGAGCGGGATCGCGATGCCGCGCTATGAAATGTGCGATGTCGGCCAACACCGGTGCGCGGTCGCGGAAGAACGCGGTCAGCGCCAGAACGCTGCCGATATGCGCGACGCCCGGATAATAATGTGTCTCGACCGGGCCGCCCAGCGCGCGCACGCGTCCGGCCAGATTGCGCGTGTTGTAGGGACCGACGGTCGTATCCGCCTCACCGGTCAGGAGCAGGAGCGGCGGCGTATCCATGCGGGCGTAGTGGATGGGCTGGGTCACCGCCAGGTCCGGCACGACCTCGAAGATCGGCTTGATGTCCGGGCGCGTGATCGGAAGGAAATCGTAGGGGCCCGAGATGCCGATCGCGCCGGCCAGATGCGCGTCCGGCACGCCTGCGTCGGCAAGATAGTGCCGGTCCAGCGCCAGCATGATCGAGATGTAAGCGCCGGCGGAATGGCCGGCGAGGAAGACCTGGTTCGGGTTGCCGCCCCATCTCGCGACGTTGCGGATAGTCCAGGCGATCGCCGCGGCGCCGTCGTCGAGGAAGCCTGGGAAGGTCACCTGCGGGTACACGCGATAATCCGGCACGACGACGATCGCCCCGGTTCCAGCCAGGGCCTGCGCCGCGAACAGGTAATTTGCCTTTGAGCCCTCCTGCCATGCGCCGCCATAGAAGAAGACGATCACCGGCCGGTTCGCCCCCGGCGTGTTCGACCTTGGTGCGTTCGACACATAGATGTCGAGGCGTTGCCGGTTCTCACGGCCATAGGCGATATCGTGCGTGACCGTCAGGCTGCCGGTAGGAATCGTCGCATTCAGGAGGTCGATGGGCGTGCAGCTGGCGATCACCGCGAGCAGGCCGCCGACAACGGTTGTCGCGCCCACGATCACGCCGCGCCGGCGACGGCCGAATTGTGAGAGGCGATCGATCCGGCGCGGCTGGCCGGTCATCAAGCGCTCGAGGCCATCAGATCATCGCCGCTCACCAGCAGCGCATCAAACAGCGGCAGGAACGAGGCCGGCTCCTGGGCCCCGGCCAGCGCGAAGCGGCGGTCGAAGATAAAATAAGGTACGCCGGCAATCCCGCTCTGATGCCCGAGCGCATCGACCGAGGTCACCCATTCGGCTTCCTCGTTGCCGATGAGGAAGGCGCGAACGGCCTTGGGCTCCAGCCCGACATCGACTGCAAGCGCAACCAGGGTGTCGGTCGCGCCGATATCCGCGCCATGCTCGAAATAGGCGGTGAAAAGATGGTCGGCCATGGCCTCCTCCAGCCGCGCGCGCATCGCAAACCGCACCAGCCGGTGCGCGGCCATGGTGTTCGGAATGCGGGCGATCCGATCGAACGCGAAGCCGATGCCTTCCTTGCGACCGGATTCGGTCAGCACGCGCTCCATGCTCGCGAGGCGGTCGGCGTCGATGCCGCGGGCGCGGCGGAAGACCCGCCTGTCGATGCCCTCCGGTGGCAGTTCGGGGTTGAGCTGGAACGGCTGCCAGATAATCTCTGACGGGAGGTGCGGGCGCATCACGCAGGCACGCGCCAGACGGCGGCGCCCGATGAAGCACCAGGGACAGGAGAAGTCCGCGAAGACCTCGATCAGCATCTCGCTTCCTAAAGCTACGCGCTCAATCCGCGTCCACCCCTTCGAATTCCGCCTACGGTTCCTCCATCAGGCGATAGCCGATTCCGGGCTCGGTCAGGATATAGCGCGGCTGAGCCGGATCATCACCCAGCTTCTGGCGCAAATGCCCGACATGAATGCGCAAATAGTGCGTATCCTCCAGATGGTTCGGCCCCCATACCTCGCGCAAGATCTGCTGATGAGTGAGAACGCGACCGGGGCTGGTGGCCAACAGCCGCAGGATGCCGTACTCCTTGCGCGAAAGCTTGATTTCGGCCCCGTCGATCGTCACCCGCCGACGTCCCAAGTCGACTGTCAGGCCGCCATGGGTGAAGATCGGATCGTCCGTCTTGGCCGTGCCGCGCTTGCGCAAGGCGGCGCGCACGCGGGCCATCAGTTCGGCGATGCTGAAGGGCTTGGTCAGGTAATCCTCGGCGCCGCCATCGAGCGCGCGCACCTTCTCGACATCGGCCGAGCGCACCGACAGCACGATGATCGGGATCTCGGACCACTCGCGGATCTGCTCGATCACGTCATGGCCGTCGATGTCTGGCAGACCGAGATCGAGGATGACGAGATCCACCTTCTCCAGCGCCGTCTTCGACACCGCCTCGGCGCCGCGCGCGGCCTCGACGACTTCATAGCCATGCGCCGACAGGCTGATACGCAGGAACCGTCTGATCTGAGGCTCGTCATCGACGACAAGAATCTTGGCGCGTGCGACCTGGTTGGGCACGAGCACGCGAGCAGCGGGAAACGTCATACATACTCCTCCAGGCCGTCCTCCGCGGCCTCGGGTTCGGGCATCTCCGCGATCGGCAAGGTCATCTCGATGCAGGTGCCCTCACCGTAGTCTCCGGCCAGCGCCACAATCGTGCCGCCATGTGCCTGCATCAAGCCGCGACAGATGGCGAGCCCGAGGCCGGTGCCGGCGATCCGGTTGTCTCCCGCTTTCACGCGATAGAACATGTCAAAGATAAGCTCTCGTTCTTTTTCTGGAATACCCGGCCCCTTGTCGACCACCTGGATAACCGCCTTGTCGTCGCGCTCGAAGGCGCGAATCTGGATCGGGCCGCCGGGATTCGAATATTTGGCGGCATTGTCGAGCACGTTGACCATCACCTGCTCGATCAGAATGGGGTCGACATAGAGCAGCCGCATGTCCGGCTTGATGTCGGTGATGATCTGATAGGGCGCCAGGGCCTGCTTCAGGCGTTCGATTGCGCTCCCGATGATGTCGTGCAGGTCGACCCAGTCGCGCTTGGGCTTGAGCGCACCGTAGCCGAGCCGGGTCATGTCGAGCAGGTTCTGGACAAAGCGGTTCAGCCGCTCGGCCTCTTCGAGCACGGTCTCCAAGAGCTCGCGCCGGTTCTCCTCGGTCAGGCTCTCGCCGAAGGTTGCGAGGCTGGTCGCCGAGCCGATGATCGAGACCAGGGGCGTGCGCAGATCATGCGAGATCGAAGACAGAAGTGCCGAGCGCAGCTGCTCGGTCTCGGTCATGATCCGCGCTTCCTCGATCGAGCTCGCGAGGTTGGTCCGCTCGATCGCCACCGCCGCCTGGTCGGCCACCGCGTCGAGCAGCCGCCGCTGTTCCGGCGTCAGCGCGGCGTCGGCGTCGTCGAATGCGACCCCCAGAAGGCCGACCGGGCCGGTCGCCGTGCGCAGCGGCATGAACAGCCACTCCGAGCCGGGGAGGGTGTCGGACTTCCAGCCGGCCGGCTTGCCGTGACGCCAGGCCCAGTCGGAGGCGGCGATCGCCGGGTCGGTCAAATGGTCTTCGGGCGGATATCCGGCCGCGATCGACAGGCCGCCGCCGTCCGTGCCGGGCAGCAGGACGAGCGAGCGGCAGTGCAGCGTCGCCGCGACATGGTGGACGACGGCCCACAGCACATCGTCGCGGCTGGCGGCAGCAGCGATGCGGCGGCTGAAATCATAGAGCTTGGCGGTCCGGCGCGCGGCCTGCCGGCTGGCTTCCGCCTGCTCGCGCGTCCGCGCCGCAACGTTGCCGGTCAGCATCGCCACGACGAAATAAAAGACCAGCGTGAAGAAATCCTGGTTGCTGGTGATGGGGAACGTGAAGCGTGGCTCGGTGAACAGGAATTTGTAGACGCCAAAACCAAGCAGCCCGGCCACGACCGACGGCCACAGGCCAAAGCGGATCGCGCTGACCAGCACGGGCAATACGAAAATGATCGGCAGGCTCTGCGGCGGGATGAAGTATTCGGCAATGGCCGCCACCGCCGCGGCCGCGACCACCGCCAGGATCGAAAGGCCATATTCGCGCGGCGAGTTCTCGTTGAACGCGCTGGCCGAAGGCAGGCGCGGCTCGGACGCGGGCTTATCGTCCTCGAAGCCGATGACCAGCACCTCGAAGCTTTTGGCCCCTTCGACCAGCCGTTGCGTCACTGACCGCGCGAACCAGCGGCCGAAGCGGCGCTTGCGCGGCTGGCCCACGAGCAGACGGCTGACATTGCGCGACCGCGCGTAATTGAGCAGTTCGGCCGCGACATCGAGCGCGCCGGGCAAGAGTACGATCTCGGCGCCCAGCCGCTCGGCCAAGCTCATCGTCTCCTGGATGCGGTCCTTGGCGTCGTCCCGCAAATGCTCCTCGGTCGCGGTCTGCACGTGGACGGCGATCCAGGACGACCTGAGACGGTCGGCGGAGCGCTGGGCGGCGCGGACCAGCTTGGCGCCGACTTCGGATTCATTGACGCAGACCATGATGCGCTCGCGCGTCGGCCACGGGCCGGAGATCGCGTGCGCCTTCATATAGCTCAGCATCTGCGCGTCGACCCGCTCGGCGGCGGCGCGCATGGTGAGTTCGCGCAGCGCCGTCAGATTGCCGGGGCTGAAGAAATGGCTGATCGCGCGGGTGGCCTGGTCCTTGACGTAGACCTTGCCCTGCTTCAGCCGCTCGATCAGGTCCTCGGGCGGCAGGTCGATCAGCTCGATATCGTCCGCCTGGTCGAGCACGCTGTCCGGCACGGTCTCGCGGACGCGCACCCGGGCGATGCGCGCAATGATGTCGTTCAGGCTTTCGACATGCTGGATGTTGAGTGTGGTGTAGACATCAATGCCGGCGCCGAGGATTTCCTCAACGTCCTGATAGCGCTTGACGTGGCGGCTGCCGGGCACGTTGGTGTGCGCCAGCTCGTCAACGATCGCGAGGCGCGGACGGCGTTTCAGGATGGCATCGATATCCATCTCATAGAAGATGCGGTCGCGATAGACGATCTGCTTGCGCGGCAGCACGTCCAGGCCTTCGAGCAGCAGCTCGGTTTCAGCCCGGCCATGGGTCTCCAGGACACCGACGACGAGGTCGACGCCCTCCTTGCGCCGACGCTGGGCGGCCTCCAGCATCGCGTAGGTCTTGCCCACGCCGGGCGCGGCGCCGAGGAAAATCTTGAGACGCCCCTTCGAAGCCTTCTTCAGTTCGGAGAGAAGGGCTTCGGGCTCCGGTCGGTTCTGGTCCTCAGCCATGCGAAGCGCCGCGTATGCAAAAAGCGATCATCCCGCGATTTTAGAACAGATCGCGACCGGATGAAATCGGACAGCGATTTGCTCTTTGAAAGACCGTCCCTTGCGAGCCCCCGGGTCCGGCCTATGCCAGCCGGGGGGCTCCTCGCAATAACGGCAGAAAGGAGCGGTCAGCCGGCTTCGCAGCTCGCCTTCAGCAGGCGCAGGGGCGTGTACACGATGACGGTTTCGCCGCGCTGGTCGGCGATGTGGGAGTGGGTCGTGCGGATGCGCCGACCCTGTCACAGGACCAGTCGGCTATGGCAGAGCGACAAATCTCGCGCCGGAAGCGGCGACCTTGATCAGCACCGGCACGACGCCGCAGCCTTGCATGCCGAGCACGCCGGCCGCCGAGGCGGAAAGATCCATGTCCAGGCTCGGGTTGCCCAACCGGTCGGTAATCATCACCTTCACCGTGCGGCCGTTCAGCAGGTTGGTCACATCGACCAGGGTGTGGAGCGGCAGGGTATTATGCGCGGCGGTCAGCCGGTGCAGGTCGAACCGCTCGCCGCTGGCGGTCCGATGGCCCTGGTGCTTCCCGCCGTACCAGGAGGCGTATCCGGCTTCCTTGGGCATGGGGCCGTTGAGCTCGCATCGGCCCGCCACGGCAGGGATGGCGATCGCCACGGCGGCGGCAATGGTCAGTGATCCATGGAGACGCGGTGTGCGCTTCATTGCGACATCCCTGTTTGGTGGACTCGAAGAACAAGTGCTTATTGTGCCGGCGGCTGACCTACGCCGGTTTCGTGTCCGATTGCCGTTGCCGCCCGGCTCATCGAGGAACCGTAGCGCGCGATCCCGTGACCCGGACCGCGATCGAACAGCGCGATCCTGCGTTATCCCGCCCGATTTGGCAACCCCGGATGATTTATCGCCCGGCGCACACGCCACCGACAAAGAAAAACGGCGCCCTCCGAAGAGGGCGCCGGGTACGTTTGACCTGGCGGCGGATTTATGAGGTCGCACCACCATACACGATCTGCACACGGCGGTTCTGCGGCTCGCGCACACCGTCGGCCGTGGGCACGAGCAGGTCGTGCTTGCCCTTGGCGACGATCTCAATCTCGGAGGACGGGATGCCCTGCTTCTCCAGCTCCGCCGCGACCGATTCTGCCCGGCGGCGCGATAGACGCATGTTGTAGGCGTCCGAGCCGACCGTGTCGGTATGACCCGTGCAGGTGATCTGGGTCACGTGCGTAGTCTCGGCGTTCTTGGCCGCGGTGTCGACGATCTGCACCGCCTGTGGGGTCAAATCCGACTTGTTGAAGTCGAAGAACACCATGTAGCTGTGCGCAACCGGGGCGGGAGCCGGCGGCTGGACCGGCGGCGGCACGTAGGGAGCCGGCGCCGCCGTTTCTTCCGTTCCTGGATTGAAGCGGTATTTCAGCGAGAAGCCGAACATGCGCGGCGGGTTATAGGCCACCGAGCTGAAGCCCAGCGAGGTCCACAGCGGAATCTCGCCAACGATATGCAGGTTGTTCGTGACGTTGGTCATGAAAAACCCGAGATCGAACGGCTGCTGGAAGATGCCTATCCAGTCCGCTCGGATATCAAAGTTTTCATAGTGCGGCTGAACGTTGAGGATTTCATTCTCAAGCGGGCTTGTCGCCTGATGGCCGTACCACGACCACGTGATCGAGGCCGACATTTCGCCCCAGGACGGGTCGATCGGCACGTGGTAGGTCGGTGTGACCGCGAATTGGAACAGCGGAATGTAATTGAACGGAGGCGATCCGACCTGGCCGAACACCTGGGGATAAGAGTCGTAATGGGTATAGATGTACGAACCATGGGCTGCGAGCTCAATGCCATACGGGAAAGCGAAGGTTTGCTCGAACTCCGCGCCTTCAAGATAGGCCGAGGCGGCGTTGGCCTGGATCTGCTGCGCCGATGGCGGCTGCCCCGCGGCGGCGCTCGGAACGGTGATCACCTGGGACACCTGAATGGCCTTATAGTCCGTATGGTAGATGTCGGCGTTGGTCCGGGAATGGATGCCCCAGAAATCGTAGTCGCTCTTCACTCCCAGTTCGACGTCGGTCACATGCTCCGGCTGGAACCTGTTGAATGGTGCCGGAACCGCGAGATTGGTACCACCCGGCCGATAGGCATTGCCGGCGCGGACATAAAACAGCGTTTGGGGCGTCCACTGATAGTCCAGGCCGAGGTTCCAGCCATAGGAGCTGAAATGGGAGTTGACCTGGGTGAAGCAGTTATTGTCGTGGATGCCGATGTTGCAGTTGTTGGGGGTGCCGTCGGGGTTCCGCGTGACGGTGTCTACCGGCTTGGTCGACAGTTCGCCCAGTGAATCAAAGTCCCAGGTATAGCGATAGCCCGCGGTGAAGCGCAGGTTTTCGATCCAATCCGACAGATCATAAATCCCGTGGACGAACACCGCCTGGCTTCTCTGTTCTTCACGGAAATGGTCCCAGGTCGGCGCACCGACCGCATCCGAAACTTCGGTGTTGTAGCCTAGCGGATGGTCCCACAGCAGGAACCCGCCGACCCGCCAGTCGAGCCGGTCGTGAAGTGCCTTGCCTGAGATCTGCAGTTCGTCGGTGTACTGAACTTCGTTGTTGTTCCACTGTTTGTTGTTGCCGGGATAGCCGATCGTCAGGACGGGAAGGCCGCTGGACGTGAAATCGTCGACCGCCAGCTGCTTGAAGATGCGGGCGCCGGCGATGTTCTTGATCGTCAGATTGTCTGTGACATCCCAGGTGGCGATATCGGTGAAGCCGTAGAAATAATCCTTGCCGATATTGCTGGTGGCACGCCCGACGACCGCCCGGGCCCCAAGCGCCTGCTGCTCGGCCAAGACGGACGTGAGGGTGGGGAAAAGGCTGAAGCGGATCGGAGCTCTGGTTCCGCCCGGGCCGCAAGTATTCGGCGGAGCGGGGCTGAATTGCGGACCAGTTGTGGTGATCGCCAGGCCGGCATTGCAAGCAAGAACGAAGTTAGGGTTGACCCGGGTCAAAACATTCGATCCGCCGTAGGAATCCTGCCAATAGCCGTCGTACACCAGATAGTTCTCAAGGTCGTCGGTTGGCCGCAACGTCACGCCGATGCGCCACGCGTAGTAGTTGCGGTTGTCCAGATCCTGGTCGTTCTGGATGTCCTTGGTGTAGCCGTCGCGCTGCTGCATCTGGCCGGCGACCCGCACGAGCAGCTTATCGTCGATCACCGGAATATTGATGGCGAACTCGTTCTCTTTGTCGTCATAGTTGCCGAACGTGGTCTGCAGGTACCCTTCAAATTCGTTGGTCGGACGCTTCGGCTGAAGCGAGATCAGGCCGCCGATCGATGGCCGACCGAACAGTGTTCCCTGTGCGCCCTTGTCGATTTCCAGCGTATCGAGATCGAAATAGAAACCCGGCGACAGGCCGTGGGTCAGACCGGTCGTGTTGCTATAGTCCGTATTGGAAAGGGGTACCTCGGCGAAATAGATTTCAGTACCCGCGAGGCCTCGCAGACGAACCTGGCCAGAATAGAATGCGTTCGGGTCGGACGTACTGAAGGAGACCGCGAAGGAGGGCACGTCCTTCGCCAGATCGCGAAGCTGCTCTACGTGATTCTTTTCAAGATCGGCCTGGGTGAAGGCCGTGATCGCGATCGGAACCGACTGTATCTTCTCTTCGCGCCTGCGCGCGGTGACCACGATTTCCTCAAGCCCGCCGGTGGACGCCGCCGGCTGGTCGGATTGCGCCGCCTGCTGCGCGGTCGCCGGCTGATTTGCGAGCAGCGCGACCGCGCTCGCGGTCATCAGGACAGTCGGCCGAATTCCGATCCTCATTGTCCTCTCCCCGACTTCGGTTAGGCGATTGCGACCGCCCAAGCTTTTGTTGCTCTTGTGGTATATTTACACGATCAGGCGGGGAGAGGCCAGTAGGTAGAATTGCTGATATCGGTAGCACACGATCTGTCCGGTTTAAATAGTATACGACCTGTCCGGTGAAGATCGATCTTCAGGTGGGAGACAATCTCTTCTCCGGGGCATGTCCCGGAGAAGACATCGACAGAGCGGACAATTGATGCCGCTACATAAACCGGACTATTTGACTAGAGACCGATACCTTTTCCACTGTAACGGTACTTCAGCGAGAAGCCGAACATGCGCGGCGGATTATAGGCGACCGAGCTGAACCCCAACGTGGTCATCAGCGGGATTTGGCCGACATAGTGCAGGTTGTCGGTCACGTTGGTCATGAAGAACGAGGTATCGAACGGCTGGCCGAAAATATTATTCCAGTCGATGTTCAGATCGAAATTCTGGTAGTGCGGCTGCACGCGCAGCGGCTCATTCTTGAGCGCGCTCGTGGTCTGATGACCGTACCAGCTCCACGCGAACGAAACGGCAACGTCGCCCCACGCCTCGGGGATCGGCACATGGTAGGTCGGCGTGACGCCGAACTGGAACATCGGAATGTACAGGAATCCCGGATTCTCCACCTGCCCGAACGCGATCGGATACTGATCGTATTTGGAATAGAAGTAGGACCCGTGTGCGGCGATATCGAGTCCGAACGGCAGATTGATGGTCTGCTCGAGCTCGACGCCATCCAGGTCGGCGCTGGCGGCATTGGCCGTCACCGACTGCGCCGACGGCGGCTGGCCGGGCACGGCGCTCGGTACCTGTACCAGTTGCTGGACCTGGATCGCCTTATAGAAAGTATGAAAATAATCGGCGTTGGTGCGCGCGTGCACGCCCATGAATTCATAGTCGGTCTTGACGCCGACCTCGACATCGGTGGCGTGCTCCGGCTGGAAGCGGTTGAAAGGAGCGGGAACGGCGAGGTTTGTACCGCCCGGCCGATACGCATTCCCTGAGCGGATGTAGAACAGCGTGGTCGGCGTCCACTGATAGTCGAGACCGAGATTCCATCCGAACGACTTGAAGTTGGAGTCGACCTGTGTCTGACAGTTGTTGTCGTGAATCGGGATGTTGCAGCTGGTCGGGCTTCCCGAGGCATTGCGCGTCACTGCGTCGACCGGCTTGGTGGAGACTTCTCCCAGCGAGTCATAGTCCCAGGTGTAGCGATACCCGGCGGTAAACCGCAGGTTTTCCACGAAGTCGGACAGATCGTAGATGCCGTGGGCAAATACTGCCTGGCTGCGCTGCTCTTCGCGGAAATGATTGAAGGTCGGCGCGTTGACCGCATCCGAGACTTCCGTGTTGTAGCCAATCGGGTGATCGAACAGCAGGAAGCCGCCGACGCGCCAATCGAGCCTGCCCCCGAGCGCTTTCCCCGACATCTGAAGCTCTTCGGTGTACTGCGCCGAGTTGTCGGTCCAGCCGTGGTTATTGCCTGGCCAGCCGATCGTCAGGATACCGAGGCCGGTGTTGGTAAAATCATCAACGCCCAATTGCTTGAAGACCCGGGCCGACGCGATGTTCTTGAGCGACAGATCCTCAGTAATGTCCCATGTCGCGACGTCGGTGAAGCCATAGAAATAATCTTTGCCGATGCCGCTCGAGAACCGGGCATTGACCGTCCGCGGGCCTAGCCGGTTCTGCAGGTCGAGCGCCGCCTGGAGGCCGGGAACGAGGGCGAACCGTGTTGTCGCGCCGCACCTGTTTCCGGCTGGCGCCGCGGTGAAGGATGTGCCGCTGACGGTCACGGCCAATGGCCCCGAGCACGCGATGACCAGGTCCGGGTTGACCACCTTGAGGAAGTCCGCTGCGCCATCGGAATCCTGCCAATAGCCGTCATACAGGAAGTAGTTCTCGATATCGTCGGTCGGCCGGAGCGTCACGCCGATTCGCCAAGCGTAGTAGTTGCGGTTGTCCAGATAGGGGTCGGGCTGCCCGACCTTCTGCAAATCCAGCGTGTATCCGTCGCGCTGCTGCATCTGGCCGGAGACGCGGACCAGCAGCTTGTCGGAAATGATCGGGATATTGAGCGCGAACTCGTTTTCCTTGTCGCTGTAATTGCCAAAGGTCGTCTTGAGATAGCCTTCGAAATTGTTGGTCGGCCGTTTCGGCTGGATCGAGATCAGGCCGCCGATCGAGGGCCGGCCGAACAGCGTCCCCTGAGCCCCCTTGTCGATCTCGACATCGTCGAGGTCGAAATAAAGACCTGGGGAGAGGCCATGAGTGAGGCCGGTGGTATTGCTATAGTCGGCGCTGGTGAGCGGGACGTCCGCGAAATAGACTTCCGTTCCCTGAAGGCCGCGCAGGCGCACCTGGCCGGAATAGAACGAGTTCGGGTCCGAGGATGTGTAGGCGACCGCAAGCGACGGGACGGCTTTGTACAGGTCGCGCAGCTGCCCGATATTACTCTTATCGATGTCCGCCTGAGTAAACGCGGTGATGGCCATCGGGACGGTCTGTACCCGCTCTTCCCGACGCCGGGCTGTGACGACGATTTCCTCAAGCCCGCCCCCGGTCGGGGCCGCGGCGGGCTGGGCCGTCTCTTGCGCAGCAACTGGCTGAACCGTGAACAGACCGACTGCGCCCGCAGTTAGCAAGGATGCTGACAACCGTCTCGATTGCATTTTCTTTCCCCCGCTGAATCGCCAACCGGCAAACAGGCGCGGCCGATTGGCAGCTTCTCGCTTTCTTATCAATCATTATACACATACGGCGGCGGGATGCCAGCGAATAAGGGTCGCTGACGGACACCGGGGATCAGAATGGAGCGAGCTAGCCTGTTGTAATCAACTCACTCTCGGCGCACGTCGTGTGCGACATGTGCGGTATCATTTGGCCGCTTGACCATCCAGCGCCAGGTTCAGCTCCAGCACATTGACCCGTGGCTCACCCAGGAAGCCGAGCATGCGGCCCTGCGTGTGCTGGGCCACGAGCGCGCGGACCTGATCCTCGGACAGGCCGCGCGCCCTGGCGACGCGTGGCACCTGGAAGTCGGCAGCGGCAGGCGTGATGTCGGGATCGAGGCCGCTGGCCGACGAGGTTACCAGGTCGCCCGGAACCGGCTTGCCTGGATTGTCGGGCTGGTTCGCCTGGACAGCGGCGGTCACCGAATCGACCAGTTTCCTGTTGCTGGGCCCCAGATTGGTCGCGGCCGAATTTGTCGGATCATAACCGTTCTGTGGTGGTGCATTCGGGGCCGGCGCCGGCGCGGTGCCATTGGCCGCCGACGGGCGCGGATGGAAATATTCCGGCCTGGCGAAATACTGCCCGATGAGCGCCGACCCGACCACGGTGTCGCCATGCCGGATCAGGCTGCCGTTGGCCTCAT
>CAZVYC010000116.1:8816-15734 GCA_964631425.1 uncultured Rhodospirillales bacterium | reverse complement strand
CATTGGCAGGTCTATTGCGAAGGGGCGGACAAGGCCGGCCTTGTGCCCGACCGCAAGACCTGGCGCATCGGCTGCGAGATCTACATCGCCGAAACCGACGGGGAGGCCCGGCGCCGCGCCGTCGACGGCCCCTTGGGCGAATGCTGGCGCAACTACATGCTGCCGCTGATGAAGAGCTTCGGCTACATCTCGGGGTGCAAGCACGACCAAAGCGTTCCCGATTCCGACGTCACCGTCGACTACTTGGCCGACAAGGTCTGGATCGTCGGCAGTCCTGCCACCGTCAAGGAAAAGCTCGCCGCGCTTCGCGACCGGGTCGGCGATTTCGGCACGGTCCTGCAGGTCATCTACGATCACGTCGACGACAAAGCCGCCTACCGCGCCTCGCTCGCAGCACTCAGCGACGAAGTCCTGCCAGCCTTCCACTAAGGGAAAAGCCGATGGCCAAGTACGCGCTGCTCGTCTTCACCAACCCCAAGGAAAGTCGGGACGACGAATACAATGCCTGGTACGATGAGGTGCACCTCGCCGAAGTGCTTGAGGTCGAAGGCTTCGTCGCCGCCCGCCGCTACAACGCCGAGATGGTCGAAGGTACGACCTTCGACCATCGTTACCTCGCGATCTACGAAATGGAATCCGACCTGTCGCCGAAATCGCTTTACCAGCGCCTGCTGAGCGCCGGCGGCGGGATGAAGCTGAGCGACGCGCTCGACCTGGAGAGTGCCAGGATCCAGTTCTTCACGCTCCGGTCTTAGGAGACGGCTCATGAAAGCGGTGCGATTCCATCAGTTCGGCGGGCCGGAGGTGCTGCAATACGAGGACGTGCCGAAGCCCGAGCCGCAGGTGGGGCAGGTGCTGGTCCGCGTGCACGCGGCAGGAGTCAATCCCGTCGATTGGAAGTTGCGTGAGGGCTGGCTTAGAGCCCTCAACCTGCCGTTGCCGATTACCAACGGCGGCGACGTCTCAGGCGTGGTCGAGGCGATTGGGCCGGGCGTGACCGAGTTCAAGGTCGGTGACGCAGTGTTCGGCGGCACCGGACTCATGGGCGGCTATGCCGAGTACATCGCAGTCGCTGCCGCGGCTCTTGCTCGCAAGCCGACGAGCCTCGACCATATCCAGGCGGCTTCGGTCCCGCTGGCGGCGCTGACCGGCTGGCAGGCGCTGTTCGACGTCGGCGGGCTGAAGCCCGGGCAGCGCGTGCTGATTCATGCCGCGGCGGGTGGCATCGGTAGCCTGGCCGTGCAGTTCGCGCGGCTCCATGGCGCCCATGTCATCGGCACCGCCTCGGCCGGCAATGTCGACTATGTCCGGGGCCTGGGCGCGCATGAGGTGATCGACTACCAAAAAGCGCCTTTCGAGACGGCAGTCAGGGATGTCGACCTGGTGCTGGATTTGATCGGCGGCGAGGTCGAGAGCCGCTCGTGGTCGGTGCTGAAGCCGGGCGGCCTCCTGGTGGGCGTGGTGGGCGTGCAGCCGTCGGCCGAGAACGCCAACGCGGCGGGCGTCCGTTGCGCTGCCATCTTCATGGCGCCCAACGGTGATCAGCTCGGCCATATCGCCGGGCTGATTGACGGAGGCAAGGTGAAGGTAACCGTTTCGGGCACCCATTCGCTGGCGGACGCGGCCGAGGCGCAGGAACTGGTGCGCCAGGGCCACACGCGCGGCAAGTTCGTACTCCGTATCGTGGACTGATCGCCGTCGTCCGTCGAAAAGCGCTGGAGCCACACGACTGCGGCGTAGGACAGTCGTCGGATCTACAGAGGAGGACCAGCGATGATGCGGTTTGTGGCAGTGACCTTAGCCGCTGCGGCGGTAACCCACGCGGCCTCGGCGGCGATCAAGGTCGGCGACAAGGCCCCCGATTTTGCCGCGCCGGCCTCGCTTGCGGGCAAATCCTTCGATTTCTCGCTCGCCAAGGCGCTGAAGAAGGGCCCGGTCGTGGTCTATTTCTACCCTGCCGCCTGCACCAAGGGCTGCGATATAGAGGCCCATACCTTCGCCGAGACCAAGGACAAGTTCGACGCTGCCGGCGCCACCATCATCGGCGTCTCGCAGGACGGCATCGCGCGGCTGAACCAGTTCTCGGCTGACCCGGACTACTGCGCCGGCAAGTTCCCGGTAGCTTCCGACCCCGACGGCAAGATCGCGGCTTCCTATGATCTCAAGGTCACGGCGCTCGACCCCGCCAAGAGCTTCAAGGACACGCAGGGCGTCGACATCCACCACGCCTTCACCGAGCGTACGACGTTCGTGATCGACAAGAGCGACAAGGTCGTTGCGACCCTGTCCTCCGCCGACGACCACCTCGCACCCGCCGATCATGTCGACAAGTCGCTGGCGGTCGTCCAGCAGCTGACCGGCAAGGGAATGTAGTATCCGACCGCGACGTATCGACTTTCCATGAAAGTCGGTAAGTCCCAGGGGTGCTACCGCCCCTTGCCCTTGCTCATCGGCTCGTGGCTGTGATGGAGGTCGCGCTCACCGCCGCCGCCCGAGATTTGCGAGCGGCGCGTGTTGGTCGGCTGGCCGGGCTTGACCGCGCGCTCGCGCGGAGGCTGCGGCTTGGCCGCATTCTGTTGGCTGCTGCCCGGGCCGCCATGCGACCGGTCCGCGGCCGGTATCTTGCCGCCGGGCATTATCGATCCTGCTGATAGCCCTGGTTCATCGTGTTCTGCCGGATATTGCGTTGGTGCCCTTGCTCGGCGAGGTTACGGGACGCCTGTGGCTGGGAGCCGTCCCGCCTGTGGTCTTGTGGCGTCTCGGCTGCGGGTCCTTTATTGCTCCGCGCTGCGGGCGGGATGGGTGGCATGGATTTCGTCATGGGATGCCCTCCTACGACTCTTTAACGGACGGCCGCGCCTCGCCGTTCCTGCCCGGACCGCCCGCCTTCGCCACCGGTGCAGCTTGGTCGACCAGAGTGGCGAAAACGTCAGCGTCCAGGATTACGCGCGGAACCTTGTTCTGCCCGCCCAGCTTGCCGCGCGATTTCATCCAGCTCGCAAATGTCCCGGGTGGCACCGCCAGCACCTCGGGTGGCGGCATGCCGAAGCCGCCGGCGCGATGCTCGGCATAGTCGAGGTTCAGCCGGCACAGCATTTCGTCCAGGCGCCGGGCGAACCGGTCCAGCGCCGCCTGGTCGACGGCGCCCGAGAACTCGACGACGTAGCGATGGTACCCCGCCGTGTCCGGCCGCGCCGGATGCACCGGAGCGATGCTGAAATCGACGACTGCAGCATCGATCCCCGACGCCGCCGCGGCAACCGCCTGCTCGATTTCCTCGCCGATCAGATGCTCACCGAAGGCGGACAGTCCATAAGAAGTGCGGCCGGTGATCAGGATGCGCGCCGGCGCCTGGTCCACGAACCGCACCGTGTCGCCCAGCACATAGGCCCACAGCCCGGCGCAGCTGCTCACGACGACTGCGTAATCGACCCTAGTCTCGGCGTCCGCGATCCAGTGGCGCGTCGGGTTCGCCGCGCCCAGTTCGCCCACCGGCACGAACTCGAAGAACAGCCCGTTATCAAGCAGCAGCCTCAGCCCCTGCCCGGGTCCCCGGTCGGCGATCGCGACGAAGCCTTCGCTCGCCGGATAGACTTCCCGCGTTTCCGCCCGGCTGCCAGCGAGCAGCGCTTCGAACTGCCGCCGATAGGGCGCAAAATTGACCCCGCCATGCGCCAGCAGTTCAAGATTGGGATAATAGTCGACCAGTCGCCCGGTGCTGCCGGGTCTGAGTTCCCTGAGTCGCTGAAAGAACAACAGCAGCCAGGAGGGCGTCCCGCCGATTGTGCGGATGTCCTCGGTCAGCGACTGGGCCGAGAGCAGCGCCACCTTCTCCTCCCAGTCGCCGATCAGCGCGAGCGCGGGCGGGGGGAAATACCGGCGCCGCGCCCACCACGGCACCTCGGCCGCCGCGATACCGCTGAGGTCGCCCACCGCCACGCCTGGGGCGAGGTGCGACAATGCCGTGCTGCCGCCGAGCATGAAATTGAGTCCGCCCAGAACCCGGCTCTGGGGCCGGTTGGCGATATGATGCACCAGAAGGTCGATCGCCGCGCGCCGGTTGGCTGACACCATCCAGCGTGAGACCGGGATGTGCTTGGTCGCCCCGGTCGTGGTGCCGGACGAATTCGCCCAATAGGGAATGCGTCCGGGCCAGGTGACGTTGTCGACGACCGGATACGGGTCTTTCCAATATCCGCTCCAGAAATCCTCGTATCGCCTGAGTGGCACCCGTTTTTGGAACTGGGCGACGGCCCCGATCCGGTCGAAGTCGTGCTCGCGCCCGAACCGGGTCGATTTCGCGTACCCGACCAGCCGCAGCAGCTGTGCGCGCTGCGCCTCGACCGGGTCTACCGCCGTGAGCCTCGCGAGGCGCTGCCGTGCGTAAAGCCTGAGCAGCGGCGTGGCGTCAATCATCGGACGAGATTTCGGTCACGAACGGAAACTCCGCCCGCGCCGTCTCCGGGCGTAGCGGAACCCGGACATAGTCGCCCTGTCGCCAAAGCTTTACCTGATCGGCGAAATTCTCGCTGCCGAACCAGCCGTCCTGGCCGCCCAATAGCACCAGGTAGTTGCCATCGGGGTCCGACAGGTCGGCAATGTGACGGGCATTGGAGCCATAGCGCACCGTGTGCCGCCCGGCGGCAAGGCCGTTCGCGGTCTTCATGACCGTTTCGCTGCCGCCCGCGGCCGGCACGTCGAGATAGCGGTACCGTCGCCCGATGGCTGGAACCCCGCCCAGGGGATGTCTCAGTCTCAAGCGATGAACCCCGCCCCAGCTACGCGTCCGGAACCGCCGCGCTGTACGGGTGAGGGCGCGCGTTGCCGCCCGCCCCAGCCATTCGGGATCACTCGTCTCGATATCCTCCCGCAGCAGGTCGCGCAGCGCCCAGGTCGCCGCATAGACTTCCAATATCCCTGGCGGGTAAAGATCGGGGACGAGCCGAGACAGCAGCGCCTCGAATACCGCAGCCCCGTCGCCCTCGGCATCGTAGGCACCGTCCCACGCCTCCAGGCGCTGCAGCAGTCGTTCAGCGCGTCGCCCGAGCGGCCGTCCGTGCGCCCGGATCGCCACGACCAGCTTCCGCGCGCTCGTGCGGGCCGACGCGGAAAACACATCCCGCTGCAGCGCGGCCAGCGTTTCGAATCCGATCCGCTCCGAGGCGCCGAGCACCGCGGCGATCCGGTCTCGCCGTTCGCACGAGGAGAAGAACCGGCCTACCACGACGGAGGCGTCGGCCGGTCGGTCGTTCGCCGAGACCAGAAAGCCGGTGGGCGGGTCGGTGCGCGCGGGCAGCGACGCGGCGGTGGCGAACGTCGACCGGCCGTCGCCGCCGTCGAGCCGCGTAACTATGTCCTCGGGTCGGGCCGGGCTGTCCTTCGGCACCCAGGCGGCGATCGCGTGTCCCACGCTGCCGGCCGTCTCGGCGCAGAGCATGTTCTGTCCAGGCACGGCGAAATCCTCCAGCGCCTTTCGGAATTCGGTCCAGCTCCGGGCGCGGTTCATCCTCACCATTGCCGTGATCTCATCGCTGGCCTGGTGCCCGACCCAGCGCAGCGCCAGCCGCGCGGAACCTGCCCGAAAGAACGCTGAATCCGAAAGCACCGGCCCGACCGCGCTTCGGCGCACCGCCACGCGCCGCGGCCGCGACCAGCGCGCCGCGGTGACCTCCTCGCGGATCTCGAAGGCCTCCTCCGGCTCGTCGGAGACATCGACCAGCTCGCTGGCCAGGGCATGGAGATTGGTCCCGCCCCACGCGATCCAAGGATTACGCCCCATCGCGACGAACGGCATACCCGGAAGCATCAGCCCGGCCGCATGGTGGCCGGGCGATCTATACCCCGCCAGCAGCCAGTTGTTCGGCAGCGACAGCCCCAGATGTGAGTCGCTGGCGATCCAGGCCACCCCGTTGTCGGCACGCTTGCTGCCGACCGCGAAGGAATTGCTGCCGCTCCGCGTGCTGGCGGCAGCCAGCGCCTGGGCCAGCGTGGCGTCCGTCGCGGGGTCGGCGATCGGCGCGGTATCGAATGCGATCAACCTGGACCAGGTCCGTTGCCAGTCCGGCCCGCCCCGCGCGCCGAGGAGCCGAATCCAGGCCAGCCACATGACGTCGGACGCGAACAATCGCCCCAGGGTCAAGATATCCGCGACGCTCCACGGCTCCCGCGTCAGGTCGAACAGCGCGAATTCGTGCGGCAGCTTCGCGTCGGTCCGCATCAAACAATGGTTGATCCCGTCCACGAAGCCGCCAAGCCAGTCGCGCGTTTCATCCGGCAGGCGGGCCAGGATCGCGGGCACGGCCCGGCCGAAATCGATGATCCGCAGCGTGCGATCGAGCTCCAGCGCGACCGGGCCCACCATCTCCGACACGCGACCGAACGCCAGCCGGCGCATGGTTTCCATTTGCCCGAGCCTTAGATGCGCATGCACCAGTCCGAGCACCACCGCAAGGTCGCGGTCCGTCTCGGCCTGAATGAACGGCACCAGCCGCGCATTCCAGCGAATCTCAACCGGCCGTACGACCGGCGCCCCCGCGCGCGGAAACGCGGCCAGCCTCTGCTGCAAGGTCACGGAATCGGGCCGGGGCGGCCTCGGCGCAGCCAGCCACAGATAGCGTACGAAGCGCAGCCCATGTGCCCAGGTGCTCAGTCGCATCGCGCTCCCCTTCGTCACCTTCCGAACGCGGCCTTGCGCTCACGGTTCCTAGTGCAGGCTCGCGACATGGACGTTGCCAATCGTCGCGTCTCCCGCCATCCTGCCGTCGATCGCCGCTCAAGGCGAGCGGGTCGCGACGACCCGCCATCGGGGAGGACATCATGGCTGGGGACATTGAGGGCCGTTTCGTCGAGGCCAACGGGCTTCGCCATCATTACCTGACGGCCGGCAGCGGCCCGGCCGTCGTGCTCTGCCATGGCTTT
>CAZVYC010000116.1:2714-8806 GCA_964631425.1 uncultured Rhodospirillales bacterium | reverse complement strand
CCGGAGCTGTCCTGGTCCTGGCGGCACCAGAATCCGGCGCTGGCCGAGGCCGGCTATCGCGTGATCGCGCCCGACCTCAGGGGCTATGGTGATACCAAGGGTCCGGACGATCCCGAGGCCTACACCAATGTGCATGTCGTGGGCGACATGGTCGCGTTGCTCGACGTGCTGGGCGAGCGCCAAGCGGTGATTGTCGGCCATGACTGGGGCTCTCCCGTCGCTTGGCTGGCGGCGACCTTGCGGCCCGACCGCTTCCGCGCCGTGGCGTCGCTGTCGGTCATGCACAATCCGCGCATGCCGCTGCCGCCGCCCGATTTTGCGAAGGCGAACGGCATGGCCGACCTCTATTGGCTCTATTTTCAGCCGCCGGGCCTGGCCGAGGCGGACATGGCGCGCGACACGCGCGAGACCTTCCTGCGCCTGATGTACGGCGTGTCCGGCGATGCCGCCCGCCGCGGCGAAAGCTGGAACCTGCGCGTGGACCCGAAGGTGGGCCTGATCAGCGCGCTCAAGCGCCCCGACACGCTACCCCCCTGGCTGACCGAGGCCGACCTTGACCGTTATGCCTCGACCTATGCCCGCACCGGCTTCACCACTTCGCTCAACTGGTATCGCTGCATGACGCGGACCTGGCAGCTTTCCGCCGCCTGGGCCGACCTCAAGGTCACCGTGCCCGCCTTTTTCATCGGCGGCAAAGACGACCCGACCCTGACCCAGTTCGGCCGCGGCGTCGAGGTGATGAAATCCGTCGTCCCGGATCTGCGTGACGCCATCATGGTCGACGCCGGCCACTGGGTTCAACAGGAAGACCCGGCCGCGGTAAGCAACGGGCTGATCGGGTTCTTGAAGGGGCTGTGAGGAGCCGAGAGCCCCGCGACCGCGCGTGAATTAGACCGCCGGCTGGGCAGGCATCCTGGACGTGACATACACGACCTGGATTTGGCGCTTCCGTCAGCAAGCCGAGCGCAGCAATGCCGCACCCGGGTGGCTCAACGTCCAGTCGAACAGAGCGTCGGGTGCCATCGGCTTTGCGAACAGATAGCCTTGGGCTGTGTCGCAGCCGAAATCGGTCATCATCGTGCGGACCGCTTCGGTCTCGATGCCCTCCGCAATTGCCTGAAGGCCGAGGTTATGCGCGAGCTCGATGATAGCGCGCACGATGGTGCGCGCATCCTTCGACTTCGTCGCGCCGATCACCAGCGACTTATCGATCTTCAGGTCCGAGAAGGGCAGGCGCTGCAGCTGGATCAGTGAGGAATAGCCGGCGCCGAAATCGTCCAGCGATATCTTCATCCCCTTGATCCGGCACCGCGTCAGCGTGTCCAGCAGTTCGACGACGCCCTGCGTCGCGCTCTCGGTCAACTCGACCGTCAGGTAATCGCATGGCATTCCGTGGGCCCGGCAGACATCGGCCAGCATGTCGGGAAATTCCAGCCGGTCGAGGTTTTTGGCCGACACGTTGATCGCGATGTCGATCGTCAGTCCGCGCTTGTGCCAGGTGCTCCAGGTCGACGCGGCGGTCGCCGCCACCCACTCGGTCAGCGGATTGATCAGCTCGCTCTCTTCGGCCAGCGGGATGAACTCAAGGGGCGAAATCGGGCCGCGGACGGGGTGATGCCAGCGCGTCAGCGCCTCAACGCCGACGATCTCGTTGGTCTCGAGGGCGATCTTCGGCTGATAGGCCAGTACCAGGTCGCCGGCGGCGAGAGCCTGGGCCAGGTCAGCCGGGCTGATCGGCGGCCATTGCCGATCAGGGCTCACCGATTCGCCCCTGCTTGCTCCAGCTCTGTCAGCTGAGCCCGCACTTCGGCGACCCGCATGGGCTTGGCGATGGTGCCGGCCATCGTCAGCCCGCGCGCCTCGCCCAGCAGCTTGGCTGATTCAATCACCCGGGAACCGAAGCCGCTGGCGATCAGGATCGATGCGGCGCAGCCTTCGTCGGCCAGCCAGCGCAACAGCTCGATCCCGTCCATGCCGGGCACCGCGAGGTCGAGTATGATGGCGTCCGGCTGAAACGCCGCATAGGCACGCTTGAATGTGTCGGCCTCTGTCGTGATCTCGACCTCGAAGCCGCAATTCTCCGCGATGCGACGCATGACGATGCCGATCTGCGGCTCGTCATCAATAATCAGCAATCTCCGGCCGCTCACCTTCATTTCCTTCCAAGGGGGAGACGCGGTTTCGAAGCATCCGCAACCACGTCTTTGCAAGGAGATTACGGAGCGATTCGTTTCCGAACCACTTTACGATTATTAGTTACAGGTTAAATCCTCTTTTCCCTCGAAGGCAAGCACTAGTGCAGAGATGTAGGACAACAAAGAAACTGTGGACAGTCAGCGCGAAGCGAAAGTCGTCTATGCGATCGGCAGCCTGTCAGGCACCTGTTCACGACGAATACCCCACGGCGCCATGCTGGTGAACACGCCGTCACGATAGATCAGCCCGTGCAGCAGCGCCGCGCCCAGATGGGCAAGGAAAGTGGCCATGAAGGCGAAGGCAAGCAAGGTATGCAGCCGCCTCAGAGCAGCATACAGCATCGCATCGTGCGGCAGGATCGGCGGCAGATGAATCGGCCCGGCCAGGACGACCGGATAGCCCCCCGCGGACAGCATGCCCCAGCCGACCAGTGGCAGCACGAACATCAGCAGATACAGCAGGACGTGCGAGCCGTAGGCCGCCAGACGCTGCCAGCCGGGCAGGTACCGGGGAAGGGGCGGCGCCTTGTGTGTCAGGCGGTAGATCAGCCGGAATGCCACCAGCACCAGGATCGCGATCCCCAGAGGCCGATGGATCGAAACCAGCGCGTGGTAGTGCGAGAGGGAGCTCACCATGCCGACGCCAATGAACAGCATGGTCAGGACCATCGCCGCCATCGCCCAGTGCAGCAGCCGCGCTGTGATCGTGAAGCGCTTGGGCGGGTTCATGGCTCGGCTCCCGCTGTGACGACCGCGCTCGGCGCTTTCGTTTCGCCGGCGCGCCGGGTGAATGATTGCGAATAGGTGGCCGACCGCGCGGAGAGGAGCGGATCGTCGGAGGGCGCGATGCCGTCCGGCAGCACCAGCGGATCGTAGTTGACGTCCCGGCAGGCGCCGCCATCCTCGCCTTCGGCGCGATCGAGACTCAGCGTGCCGACATCGACATGCTCGCGATCCTCAGGCCAGGGAATTGTCGCATCGCTGGTCGGGTCCTCGGGATGGCCGACAGTGACGATCAGATGCCATTGCAGCGCCTGTTGTCCGATCTGGGCGATCAGCGTGTCGAACAGCCAGTTCTTGTCGTTCGCAGCGGCCGAGACCGACTCGGACGTGAAAGACTGGCTCGGGACCACGGACCAGCGGACCGGCGTCGATAGGCCGTCCCCATTGATGAAGTGGAACGCGTCCAGGCTGTTGTAGCTGCTATCAGCAAAGCCGGACGAGATGGTGCGCCCCTGAATCAGCTTCAGTGCCGTGGGAGTTTCCGGGTGCCTTTTCAGGAATGCGTTCAGCTTGGCGGGGTCCGGCCTGCCGGTCGCGGGATCGGGGT
The DNA here is from genome assembly GCA_964631425.1 of uncultured Rhodospirillales bacterium. Taxonomy (GTDB): domain Bacteria; phylum Pseudomonadota; class Alphaproteobacteria; order BOG-932; family Roseiterribacteraceae; genus BOG-932. The sequence continues at coordinate 5,281 of CAZVYC010000116.1, read as the reverse complement.
GCGTTGCGGCTAGCTGCTCATAGAAGCCTTCGGGCGTGTTCACCGGGAAGACCGGGATGTTGTTCATGCCGGTCCGCCATTGCTCGCCGTCCGGCAGCATGAACTGGACCGCCAGGCTGCGCACGGTGTCCTGGGCATCGGCCACGTAAGGCTGGCCGACGCCGAGCGCGAAGCGTCCGACGGCTGGCACGCGTCCCGGCGCGAAGACCAGGGCCTTCGAGAGGCGCTGGCCGGCGCCATTGCTGTCGAACCAGCCGGTGACGCAGATCCCCTTGGCATGGTTGCGCCGGAATCCCGGATGTACCCCGTTCAATGTCTCGAATCGGTCGATGACGCGCGCCGGCGTCAGCAATCCCGGCGAAAGCCAGCCGCCGGCCCAGGCGAACGCAGCGGCTGCCGAGGTCAGAATCGCACCGATGACCGCGAGTCGCGCGAGCAGCCGAGCTTTCGAGACGCGCGGCGGCAGCTCGGGGGAGGGATCAAGCATGGGAGACCTCCGCTAAAACCGGGGCGGAATACGGGTACGATCCCGTCAGCGTCCATAGATCAGCACATGCTGCCAGGGCAGCTCTTCATAACGGCGGACGAGGTGCAGCCCGACAGCGTTCATCTCGGCCGAGAGCTGCGCCTCGGTCATCTTATGATGCGGCTTGATCGGCACCGTCGGGTCTTCGCCGCGATACTCGACGAATACCACTTGCCCGTCGGGCTTCAGCCCCTTGATGATGCCCAGCATCATCTCGCGCGGCTTGTCGAATTCGTGATAGGCGTCGACCATCAGCACCTTGTCCACGGACGCAGGCGGCAGACGGGGATCCTCGGTCGTGCCCAGGATTGGCGTGATGTTGGAGAGCCCGGTCGACCGGATATTGTCCCGCATGAGCGCAATCATCTCAGGCTGGATATCCTCCGCCAGCACCTTGCCCGTCGTCGTCTTGCGCGCCAGCCTGATGCTGAAATAGCCGGTGCCGGCGCCGATGTCGGCGACAATGTCGGTCGGCCGAATCTGCATCGCCGCGATCACACGGTCCGGCTGTTCCTCTTCGACCCGCTCCGGCCGCTCCAGCCAGTCGGCGCCCTCGTGCCCCATCACCCGGGCGATCTCCCGCCCCATATAGACGATGCCGGTGCCGTCCTGGCTGGGCGGGATCGTGCTGTATTGGCCGGTGGCCGGCCCCGCCGCGAGGAACAGGAGAAGAGCGGCGAGCGCCGGCCGGGTGGCCATTACAAGATCCTCTTATACAAGTGGGGCGGGTCTCCGCGCCCGCCAATCTCCGCCGAAGGCGGGCGGAGCCCCACCGCGGGCACTGTCAGCCCCCTTTCATTCCCTGCAGCACGGTGTCGGCCGTCAGGATCTGGGGCAGCACTACCGGGTCGCCGCTCTTTGGATAGTAGAGATAGAGCGGCACGCCGCCGCGGCCGTTGGCTTCCAGCACGTGGGTAATCTCCCCATCGCGCCGTGTCCAGTCGCCGCGCAATGCTATAACGCCCGCGCTGTCGAATGCCTGCTTAACGGCAGGATCGGTCAGCGCCACCCGCTCGTTGACCTTGCAGGTGATGCACCAGTCGGCGGTGAAATCGACGAACACCGGCTTTCCCGAAGCCCTGAGCTCGGCGAGCTTCGCCTGGCTGAACGGCTGCCACGTGACGCCGCCGGCATTGACAGCCTCGGTTGCGTTCGCCGCGCCGCCGCTGGTTTCACCCGGAATCTCGACGAGCGCCAGCGCGGCGACTACGGCAACCGCCGACGCGATCAGCGCCACGACGCGGGCGCGTCCTTCGCCCAGCCGCACCGTCTCGTACAGCCAGGCGGCAAAGGCGATCAGCACCAGGCCGGCCAGCGCGGCGGTGACACCGATCGATCCGCTCTCGGACGCCAGCACGAAGGCAAGCCACACCGCGGTGCCGTAGATCGGGAAGGCCAGCACCTGCTTGAACCGGTTCATCCAGGCGCCGGGCTTGGGCAGGAACCGCCGCGCGCCCGGCGAGAAGGCGAGCAGCAGATAAGGCAGGGCCAATCCCACGCCGATCGCCTCGAACACCGCGAACGATACATACCAGGGCTGGGTGATGGCAAAGCCCACCGCCGCCGCCATGAAGGGCGCCGTGCAGGGCGTGGCGACGAGCGTCGCCAATGCGCCGGTGAAGAACGACCCGCTATAGCCCTCGCGGGCCGCCAGGCCTTGGCCCACTCCCGCGACGCCGTCACCCACGGTGAAGACGCCGGACAGGCTGAGGCCCACCGCGAACAGCACATAGATCATGATCGTCAGGAAGATCGGCGACTGCAGCTGGAAACCCCAGCCGATCTCGGCGCCGGCGGCCCTGAGCGCGATCAGCACACCCGCCACAACGGCGAAACTCGCCAGCACGCCAGCGGCATAGGCCAGCCCCTGCAGTTTGACCTCGCGCGGCGCGGTGTGGGCATGCCGGACCAGCGACAGAGCCTTGATCGACAAGACCGGCAGCACGCATGGCATGAGGTTCAGCACGATGCCGCCCGCGATCGCCAGCACCAGCGCCTCCAGGAACCCGGCCATGCTGATCGCGGCCGCGCCGCCTCCTGC
>CAZVYC010000116.1:0-2704 GCA_964631425.1 uncultured Rhodospirillales bacterium | reverse complement strand
GCGCCTTCGCTGGCCGGCGCCGAGACGGCGATCGCGCGATCGATCCCCGCACCGCCGGTGCTGCCGTCATGGAACGAAAGCACGCCGTTCAGATGCTCGAGCGGCTTGCCTTTCAGCTCGCCGCGCGCCAGCGTCAGCGTGATGCCGTCCTTGCCCGCAGCGACCTGCTGCTTGGCGTCATTATCCATGACACCGTCATCGCTCGGGAAGAACGCGATATTGCTCAGCTTGCCGGCATCGCCGGTCGCGACGTGCAACTGGATATGGTCCTTGTCATAGGCCGCGCGCGTCGCGAATGGATTGTCCGCGGGCAGCTGCGCCCGCGTCGCCGCGAACGCGGCGGCCTGCGCGGGATCGGGCGTCGCCGGCCCGCTCGCCACCGGCAGCGTCAGCCCGATATCGGATTCCTCGGGCACGCAGACATCGGAACAGACCAGCCAGCTCGCGTGCCCGTTCAGGGTCACGCTCTGGCCGTCCAGCTTTTCCGGCACGGTCACCGTCACCGGCAGCAGGACCTGATCCTCATAGCCATAGGAAACCAGCGGCCCGAACGCGATGCGCTTCGGCGTCGGCCATTCGACCGCGCCGGCGGCGAAGCCCTGGGGCAGCTTCCAGTCCACCGACGTCGGCAGGCCGGAATCCCCTGGGTTCACCCAATAGGTGTGCCAGCCGGGCTGGATCTTCTCCACGAGCGCCAGATGCAGCTTCTGGCCCGGCGCGATGTCGCGCGTCTCCGAAACCAGCGTCACCGTCGCGTGCGGGCCGTCTCCGGGGTCGGATTGCGCGCCGGCCGGTGCCGCGGCCAGAATGCAAGCCAGCACCGCCAGGCCGAGGATCGATACGCTTTGCTTCAGCAACATTCCCGTTCCCTCAATCCCCGGCGCCGGCGGAACACCGCCATCCGCCCGTACTATCTCGCGTCTCCGGGTTCGCCGGAAGCGGCAAAATGGTTACGCACACGCCCGATTTTCCGCGCGCGCCCGGCTGTTTTGCGCGCGCCTTTGCCACGGATGTGGGCGTAGCAGCGCCGCGTTCCAATATATATCATTTTTAAACACGGCACGGGCGAGCCCACAGCCCCGGCGCGTGGATGGGATGCGAGACAGAATGTCAGGACGAATGGATAGCGGCGAAATGCTGGGCCGGCTGGTGGCATTCGACACCGTCAGCCGCAATTCCAATCTCGCGGCCATCGACTTCATCCGCGATTATCTCGACGGCCACGGCATTGCCTCACGGCTCAGCTTTGATGACCAGAAGCGCAAGGCCAATTTGTTCGCCACCATCGGCCCTGCCGACCGCCCCGGCATCATCCTCTCCGGCCACAGCGATGTCGTCCCGGTGGATGACCAGGACTGGACCGGCGATCCGTTCCGGCTTCGCGCCGCCGACGACAGGCTCTATGGCCGCGGCGCGGCCGACATGAAGGGCTTCATCGCGACCGCTCTCGCCCTCGTGCCGGAGCTGAAGGCGCGGGCGACCGCCGCGCCGGTGCATCTTGCCTTCTCCTATGACGAGGAAGTCGGCTGCATCGGCGTTTCCCGCCTGATCGAGCAGATCGGGCTGGCCGAAGCCAAGCCGTTTGCCTGCGTGGTCGGCGAGCCCACGACGATGCAGCCGATCACCGGCCAGAAAGGCCTCCACTTCTTCCGCTGCAAGGTGCATGGCCGCGAGGCGCACTCCTCGCGCACGCCCTATGGCGTCAACGCGGTGGAGGCCGCCGCCGAACTGATCAGCCGGATCAAGGCGATCGCACGGCGCGTGCGCGAGCAGGGTCCGTTCGACCACGGCTTCGACCCACCCTTCAGCACGATTCATTGCGGCACCATTCATGGCGGCACGGTCCAGAACATCGTGCCAGCGATCTGCGACTTCACCTACGAGATACGCAACCTGCCCGGCCACGACCCCCAGCCCCTTTTGGACGAGATCGAGCGGCACGCCCGCGAGGTCCTTGAGCCCGAGATGAAGACGGTCGATCCTGGCGCGGGCTTCACCTTCTCCGCCCGCTCGCGCCTGCCCGGCTATGAAATTGCCGAGGATCACCCAACGGTGGCGCTGGTAAAGGGCGTTTTGGGCACTGACAGCACGCGCCGGGCCTCCTACATGACCGAGGCGGGCCTGTTCGGGCGCGCTGGCATCCCGACCGTGATCTGCGGCCCCGGCGACATCGCCCAGGCGCACAAGCCGGACGAGTTCATCGAGGCGGCGGAGCTCGGCCGCTGCGAGGCTTTTCTGCTGAGCTTGGCCGACACGCTTGCGCGTTGACCGGTCAGGGCAGGGGACGGAGGTCTTGCGCGTTTACATGGCGCCAGCGCCGCCCCAGATGGCGGCTTGGTGATTCGGCATGGCCTGAAGGCAGCAATTTTGCGATGACGCTTTCGTGAACGACGAACCAGAAGACGACATCTTCCATTCGCCCGGGCTGCCGGCCGAGCTGAGCCAGCTGGCATCGCGGCTCGATGACCCGCCGCCGACGCTGAAGGAGCGGCTTCGCTTCCCGCTGTTCATTTTCCTGATCCTGCTGGTCGAGACGGTCTTCTTCATCCTGCTCGAGGATTTCATCAACCAGAAGCCCGCGCAGATCACGAAAGAGCCGCAATACGACATCGCACTGCTGCCCAGCCTGCCGCCGCAGTACAAGATGCTTCCGCCCCCCCCCCCCCCCCCCCCCCCCCCCCCCCCCCCCCCCCCCCCCCCCCCC
>CAZVYC010000115.1:14002-15781 GCA_964631425.1 uncultured Rhodospirillales bacterium | reverse complement strand
CTCGACCAATGGGGCGTCCTGCACGACGGCGCCAAGGCGCCGCCGGGCGCGATCGAGGCCGTCGCGGCGCTGAAGAAAGCCGGCAAACGGCTGGTGGTGCTGTCGAACTCGGCCAGGCTGGGTACGGATTCCGCCAGTCGCCTGGCCGCGCTCGGCTTCGATCCGGCCGCCTTCGCCGGGTTCGTCACCTCCGGCGAAGCCGTCCGGGACATGCTGCGCGATCGGGCCGACCCGTTCTTCGCGGGGCTCGGTCGTAACGTGCTGCTGATTGCGCGCGACGAAACCCTGATCGCGGGGCTGGATTATCGCGCCGTGCCCGAGCCGGAGACGGCCGATTTCGTGCTGCTGGGCAGCTCGACCGCGCCGGAGCTGTCGCTCGCCGCGGATCACGCGCCGACCTTGGCGCGGGCCGCAGAGCGCGGCTTGCCGCTCGTCTGCGCCAACCCCGACAGGATCGGCCTCGCGGCGAACGGATTCATCGAGGGGCCGGGCAAGCTCGCGGCCTATTATGAGGCGCTCGGCGGCCCCGTGCGCTATATCGGCAAGCCGCATGTCGAGGTCTATGCGCGCGCGGCTGCGCTCGTGGGCAGTCCCCCCCGCGAGCGCATTCTGACGATCGGCGATTCGCTGGAGCATGACATCGCCGGCGGGCGCGCCGCCGGCTGCCGGACCGTGTTCGTCGAGGCCGGCATCCATGCCGCCGAATTTGCGGAACCGGGCGGCCCGGCACGGCTCTATGACCGCTTCGGCGTGACGCCCGATTTCATCCTGCCCCGTCTGCTCTGGTAGCGCTAGTATCCGATCGCAGAGGAGCGTGAGTCGCGAAGCGACTCGCGCAACGGCGCGTGAATCGGATACTGAACATGATCACTAGGCCTTCGCGGCCTGCTGCGGGGCAGTGGAGAAGATGCCACAGGCGTCGAGGATCTGCGGCAGACGGCGCTCGACCGCCGCGGCGCCTTCATCGATCAGCTCTGACGCGCGCTCGAATTCGGCAAGCCCGATATGGCCGATCCGGGGGTCGATTTGGACATCAGGCGGGTCGCCGGCCAGGCGCGACCGGGCGATGCGGTCCTGCAGGATGTTGAGCGAGGAGAACATCACGCCGAACAGGCTCGGGTGATCGGGCTCGCGATGGAAGAACCGCTGCAGGAACGGCGTGCGGCGGGCCTCGGCCGCCACCTCATGGTCCTGGTCCAAGAGGTCGAAGCCGGCGACGGTGGGCACCGAGCTGCCCGGCCGGCGAGCCATGCCGATGATGTCGGCATTGAGATTGACCGCGATCGTCATCTGCGCGCCCATCGCCTGGCAGGCCGAGACCGGCACCGGATTGACCAACGCGCCGTCGATCAGCCAGCGATCCTCATACAGCGCGGGCGGGAACACGCCGGGCAGCGAGAAGGACGCCCTCAGCGCCTCGACCAGCGGACCTTGACGCAGCCAGACCTCATGACCAGTCGCGAGATCGGTCGCAATGGCAAGGAATGGCCGATCGAGCATCTCGATCGTCAAGTCGCCCATGTGCTCCCGCAAAGTCGACACCAGCCGCCCGCCATTGATGAGGCCGGCTGACCGCACGCGGAAATCGAGGTAGGATAGCATGCGGAAACGGTTGAGCCCGCGTGCCCAATCCTCCATCACATCGAGCTTTCCCGCCAGGTAGGCGGCGCCGACCACCGCGCCGATCGACGTGCCGGCGACGATATCGGGGAAGATGCCGGCCTTGTTGAGCGCGCGGAGCGCGCCGATATGGGCGAACCCCCGCGCCACGCCACCGCC
>CAZVYC010000115.1:11306-13992 GCA_964631425.1 uncultured Rhodospirillales bacterium | reverse complement strand
CCCGATCTTGGGATGCCAGGACGTTCTATTGCCGTTGGGACCTCTACCGGACATGACAGCCCAAACCCTCACGTTTTTGTTCGATCGCGGCCACTATGCTAGACAGTGCCGGCCGATGCCAACGCCGTGGATCGTTCTCGCGCGTGGCGCCATTCGATCGAAGCTGCCGTGAGCCGAACCTCTGCCCACCACCCGAGCAACTCGCTCTTGCTGCTGAAGCGGCTGGTCCGTAGTTATCTTCTCCCGCACGGCGGACAACTTGCGCTGGCGCTGCTCTTCATGGCCATCGCCTCAGCGACCACCTCGGGCAAAGCGGTGCTGATCCGGTATATCTTCGACGATATCTTCGATGCCAGACGACCCGAGCTGATCCTGCCGATCTCGGGAATCGTGCTGGCCATCTTCCTGGCCGGCGGGGTTGCGTCCTATGCGTCCAGCGTCATCCTGAACCGGATCGGGCAGGGGGTCGTGACCGATATTCAGCGCGACAGCCTGGCCCATCTCGTCGCGGCCGACCTCGCGTTCTTCCATGAACATCCAGCCGGCGAGCTGATCTCGCGCCTGACCACCGACATCGATGAGATGCGCTACGCCGTGGTCGAATCGCTGACCAATTTCGGCAAGACGACGCTGACATTGATCCTGCTCGTCGCGGTCATGTTCCGAGAGGATTGGCGGCTCGCCTCCTTCACCTTCATCGTCTTCCCCTTGGCCGGCCTATGGGTCGGGCGGCGCGGCAAGCGGCTCCGGCGCGTCTCGAACGCCACCCAGGTGGAACGCGCCGCGTTTTCGCACATGCTCAACCAGACGTTCCAGAACATCCGGCACATCAAGGCCTACGGCATGGAGGCGTTCGAGCGGAAGCGCGTCGGCGATGCGATCCAGCGGCTGTTCGACTTGGCGCACAAGTCATTCCGGATCGCAGCGCTGTCGGACCCGGTCAACGAGCTGATGGGCGCGCTGCCGATCTGCGCCCTGATCATCTATGGCGGCTACCGGGTGATCGATGGGCGCACGACGACCGGCGCGCTGTTCGCCTTCATCACGGCTTTCATGCTTGCGTTCGAGCCGATCAAGCGGCTCGCCAAGTCGAGCGCAGTGCTTCAGCGCGGGCTGTCGGCAGCCGAGCGCCTGTTCCGCGTGCTCGACACTCCGCCCGCCATCGCCGACCGGCCGGACGCCGTGCCGCTCAAACTTGAAACACCGTCCATTCGGCTGGACAACGTGCATTTTTCCTATCGGACCGGCCGGCCGGCGCTCGACGGGATCACGCTTGATGTCCCTGCCGGCAAGACGGTAGCGCTGGTCGGGCCGTCGGGCGCCGGCAAGTCGACCGTGCTCAGCCTGATTCCGCGCTTCTACGACGTTGACAGGGGCGCTGTGCTGATCGGTGGCCAGGATGTGCGGTCGGTCACCTTGAGGAGCCTGCGCGGCGAAATGGCCCTGGTCAGCCAGGAAGTGGCGCTGTTCGACGACACGATCCTCGCCAACATCGCCTATGGCCGGCCGGGCGCCAGCGAAGCCGAGATCATCGCAGCCGCCGAGCGCGCCGCGGCGGCGGAATTTATCCGGAACATGCCCGAGGGCTACATGACTCGCGTCGGCGAGAACGGCGTCAAGCTCTCGGGTGGCCAGCGGCAGCGAATCGCGATCGCTCGCGCGCTCCTCCGCGGTGCGCCGATTCTGCTGCTCGACGAGGCCACCTCTGCCCTCGACGCCGAATCGGAGCGCGTCGTGCAGGAGGCGTTGTCGGTGCTGGGGCAGGGCCGCACAGTTCTGGTCATCGCCCATCGGCTGTCGACCGTGGTCCACGCCGACCTGATTTACGTGCTCGACCGGGGCCGCGTGGTCGAAACTGGCACCCACACGGAGCTGATGCGTATGGGCGGCCTTTACAGCCGTCTGTACGGCATGCAGGCGATGGAGTTCGGCCAGCACGAACCTCCGCAATTGCTAGCCACAGGCGAGTAATTCTTCGGCTTTGACTGCGAATTTTGACGCATCCCGCCCTTGCTTGGGGATCAACTATCCTCGTCGCGCCGTTACCGGCTGTAGACAGCCTGTTCACAGCGCCTGGGATGAGAATGATGTCAAAGGTTTTCAGCGCAATTATGATCTCCCTTCTGCTGATTGGCCCCGGGGCAAAGGCAGACGACAAGAGCACGACGGTGGAGCAGCAAGGCAAGGCTTCTTATTACAGTGACAGGTTCAATGGGCGGGAAACCGCCAGCGGCGAGAAGATGAACCAGGGCGCGATGACCGCGGCGTCGCGCACCTTGCCGGCCGGAACCAAGGCCGAAGTCACCAACCTCAACACCGGCAAGACGGTCGATGTGAAGGTTAACGACCGCGGCCCTTATAGAAAGGGACGGGTCATCGACGTGTCGAAGCAGGCCGCGAAACAGCTGGACATCAAGCATGACGGCGTGGCGCCCGTGAAGGTCGAGGCCAAGCCTTCCGACCAACCGACGCCGGAACTCAAGGAAAAAGTCGCGGAAATCGCGAAAAAGAAGCAAGGCTCCGGCGGCAAATGACACCCGCCGGATAGGGGGGCGCGGATGCTTAAATGGAAGAGCAGATATTCACGCACTCCATGCAACGCTGCTTGCCACCGGTGCCGGGCACGCGATCCTCGGGCTTTATGCTTTTCGCTACATGGCACTCGTCGCAGTCGTGATAGACGTGC